>NZ_JBHUSB010000059.1:0-1064 GCF_042673905.1 Arthrobacter sp. NPDC057009 | reverse complement strand
GTGTATGGAAATCTCATCTTGAAGCGAGCTTCCCGCTTAGATGCTTTCAGCGGTTATCCCATCCGAACGTAGCTAATCAGCGGTGCACTTGGCAGTACAACTGACACACCAGAGGTTCGTCCGTCCCGGTCCTCTCGTACTAAGGACAGCCCTTCTCAAATTTCCTGCGCGCGCAGCGGATAGGGACCGAACTGTCTCACGACGTTCTAAACCCAGCTCGCGTACCGCTTTAATGGGCGAACAGCCCAACCCTTGGGACCTACTCCAGCCCCAGGATGCGACGAGCCGACATCGAGGTGCCAAACCATGCCGTCGATATGGACTCTTGGGCAAGATCAGCCTGTTATCCCCGAGGTACCTTTTATCCGTTGAGCGACGGCCATTCCACAATGTACCGCCGGATCACTAGTCCCGACTTTCGTCCCTGCTCGAGATGTCTCTCTCACAGTCAAGCTCCCTTGTGCACTTACACTCGACACCTGATTGCCAACCAGGCTGAGGGAACCTTTGGGCGCCTCCGTTACTTTTTAGGAGGCAACCGCCCCAGTTAAACTACCCATCAGGCACTGTCCCTGACCCGGATTACGGGCCGAAGTTAGATGTCCAAAGTGACCAGAGTGGTATTTCAACGATGACTCCACCCGAACTGGCGTCCGGGCTTCAACGTCTCCCACCTATCCTACACAAGCCACTCCGAACACCAATACCAAACTATAGTAAAGGTCTCGGGGTCTTTCCGTCCTGCTGCGCGTAACGAGCATCTTTACTCGTACTGCAATTTCGCCGAGTTTATGGTTGAGACAGCGGGGAAGTCGTTACTCCATTCGTGCAGGTCGGAACTTACCCGACAAGGAATTTCGCTACCTTAGGATGGTTATAGTTACCACCGCCGTTTACTGGGGCTTAAATTCTCAGCTTCGCCCTGAAGGGCTAACCGGTCCTCTTAACCTTCCAGCACCGGGCAGGAGTCAGTCCGTATACATCGTCTTGCGACTTCGCACGGACCTGTGTTTTTAGTAAACAGTCGCTTCCCCCTGGTCTCTGCGGCCCCGATCCCCTCCCGG
>NZ_JBHUSB010000058.1:0-1073 GCF_042673905.1 Arthrobacter sp. NPDC057009 | reverse complement strand
TGTATTGACCACGGACGTTAGTGACGCTCGGCGTGGTTCGGTGACATGAAGAAGACCTCCGGGTGGAGTGGGGCTTGTCTAGAGTCCAATTCCACGCACGGAGGTCTTCATGTCCCACCCTAACGCTCTTCTGACGCCCCGTGGCCGGCTGCAGCTCGCGCAGTGTGTCGTTGACCAATGTTGGAGTCTGCGCCGGGCCGCGGAACGGTTCCAGGTCTCGGTCCCGACCGCTGCGCGCTGGGCTGAGCGCTACCGCGAGCATGGACCGGAAGCAATGGAGGACCGCTCCAGCCGCCCGCACTCTTCGCCTCGGCGGACTGCCACGCGTACCGAGCGGCGGATCATCGCCCTCCGTGTGAACCGCCGGTGGGGCCCTGCCAGGATCGGTTATCTGCTGGGCATCCACCCCTCCACCGTCCATCGTGTGCTGTCCCGCTACCGGCTCGCGAAACTGGCCTGGCTCGATCGCGGCACCGGAAGGGTGATCCGCCGCTACGAACACGACAAGCCCGGGGACCTGGTCCACGTCGACATCAAAAAGCTTGGCCGTATCCCCAATGGCGGCGGACACCGGGTCCTGGGCAGGACCGCCGGGTGGAAGAACAAGACCGGCACCAGGGCCAACCGCCGGCCCGGCTATCACTACCTCCACAACGCCGTCGATGACCACTCACGTCTTGCCTACAGCGAGATCCTCACCGACGAGAAAAAGGAAACAGCAGCAGCCTTCTGGTCCCGGGCCAATGCCTGGTTCAACGCCCACGGAATCACCGTCCAGCGCGTCCTGACCGATAACGGGAACTGCTACCGGTCCCGCGCTTTCGCTGAAGCCCTGGGCCCGGACATCAAGCACAAACGCACCCGCCCCTACCGGCCACAAACCAACGGCAAGGTCGAACGCTTCAACCGGACCATGCTCGAGGAATGGGCCTACATCCGCCCGTACCGCTCAGAGGCCGAGCGTGTCGCCGCTTTCCCCGACTGGCTCCATGCCTACAATCACCACCGAGCCCACACCGCCCTCAAAGGTCAGACACCGGTCAGCCGCGTCACCAACCTCTCAGGTCAATACA
>NZ_JBHUSB010000057.1:0-1202 GCF_042673905.1 Arthrobacter sp. NPDC057009 | reverse complement strand
CGCCGCCGGCGCCGCCGGTGGGGTCGTAGTAGTGCCAGTAGCGGCTGGTGGCGTTGACGTCGGCGAGCAGCAGCAGGCCGCTGTTGGCGGTGCCCCGTGCGGTGCTGTTGAGGTTCTGCTTGGTCGAGGTCACGTTGTGGACGTACTGGTCGGCGTCCACGATCCGGGCCGTTTTCGTGGTGGTGAAGCTGATGTTGTCCAGGGGCGTGGACTTCTCATAGATCGCACCTCCCGAGCTGGTGCAGACCCCGGCGTTCGTCGTGCCGGACGGTTTCGGATAGGTGGCGAAGGTCCGGACCCTCTGCGCGCTCTCATCGATCATCACGATCACCCGGTTCGGGCACTCGGCCACGGTCGCGATCGTGGTCGCGGACCACGCCGTGCCGTTGAACGCCAACAGCTGGATCAGCGGCTGGGATGCCGAGGTGAACGAGGTCTTGATCGCGGCGAACACCCGGCTGCTGGAGGAGTCCAGCCATTTCAGGTTCATATGGTCATCACCGGTGCGCTGGCCCTTGACCGCCGCGACCGGCGTAGTCCAGGAGGTATTGCCCGCTCCGTCCACGTGCGAGCTCCAGTACATGCCGTCACTGGCGTCCCCGACCTGCCGGCTCCACATCAGGCCCATCTTGCCGGGCCCGAAGGCGATCAGCGCCGAGTTGTCATCCACCGACACGTTGGCCAGCGACGCAGGATGGGCGAACGGGGTCCCCCAGGTCGCGCCGTTGGTGCCGGTGACGTTCAGATAGATCCGGTTGCCCTGCTGCCACGTGGCCCACAGCCGCCCGGTCGAGTCCTTATCGATCGACAGGGTCTCCACCCGGTGGTTGTTGATGTTGGACGAACCCAGCAGCGTGTACGTCTTGGCGCTGGAGTTGTAGCTGTACCGGCGCATCGTCGACGGGAAATTCGGCTCGGCCGGCAGGCCGTCATTGACGAACCGGTAACTGGCCACATACAACGTCGACCCGTCCCACAACACGTCATGATGGGTGTTCGCCCGGGTATCCGTCGCGACCTCCGTATCCACCCACGAACTCGTCGCGGCATTGAACCGGAAGATATGAAAATCCGAGCTCGCGGTATCCCACAGGTTCCCCCACCACAACCCGTCATTGAACCACAACGCATTCGTCTGCCGCTTCGTACCCGTCGGCGTCCCCGTCCCCGAATGCGACAAACCCTCCACCCCAACATCACCC
>NZ_JBHUSB010000056.1:0-1553 GCF_042673905.1 Arthrobacter sp. NPDC057009 | reverse complement strand
CTAATACGAAAGTAAGGTTCGTCAGGCTGCGGTGGCCGGGGTGATGGTGACGTTGAAGCCTAGGCTGTTGAGTTTTTTGATGGCGTTGTTCTTGGCTTTGGTCGGGTCCAGACGTGTGAAGTGGTCGGCGCCGGGATCGGCATAGCATTCACCGTCGGCGAGCATGTGCCAGGCGGCGGTGATGATGGAGTGTTCGAGGGCGACCGTGGCTTTCATGGGTCCGCGACGGGCAGCGATGCGCCAGTATTTGGCGGCCAGGTAAGTGTCCTTGCTCCGGGAGGCGGAGAGGGCCGCGATGCCCAGGGCGCCCTTGAGGTATTTGTTGCCGGGCAGGATGTGGGCTGACTTGATCCGTCCGGCGGATTCGTTGGCGCCGGGACAGACACCGGTCCAGGACGCGAGCCGGCCGGGTGTTTCGAAGCGGGACATGTCCGCGCCGGTTTCGGCAATGATCACGTCAGCGACTTTGAGTGAGACTCCCGGGATGGTGGCCAGGAACTCCCTGGCGGCACGAAAGGGCTCCATCGCTTCGTCGATCCGTCCGGTGAGCGCGTCGATGATGCGGGACTGGGCATCGATCTGATCCAGATGCAACCGGGCCATGAACGCGTGGTGGCTTTTGAAGCGGCCGGTGAGGGCCTCCACGAGCTCGGGGACTTTTGAGCGGAGGGTGCCTTTGGCGAGGCCGGCGAGGACCTCCGGGTCGCGTTCACCGTTGACGAGAGCCTCGAGCATCGTGCGGGACGAAACACCGGTTAGGTCCGACACCACGGAGGAGAGCTTGATCCCTGAGCCTTCCAGGAACTTCTCCAGGCGCTGGATCTCGCGGGTCCGGTCACGGATGGCAATGGCCCGGGCCCTGGTCAGGTCCCGCAGTTCGCGGATCGGTTCGGGCGGAACGAAGGAGGCCCGAAGCAGCCCATGCGCGCCCAGCTGAGCGAGCCAGGCCGCATCGGAAACATCGGTTTTGCGGCCCGGGATGTTCCTTGCGGCCTTGGCGTTGACCAGCATCACCGGCAGCGTTTCTTCGAGGAGATAGAAGAAGGGTTTCCAGTAATCGCTCGTGGCTTCCATGACTACCGTGGTGACGTGCTCGCGTTCCAGGAAGTCCCGCAGGGCAAGGATCTGGCCTGTGGTTGCGCCCCACGTTGTGACCGTGGAGGTATAGGTTCCGGCCCGCTGCCCGGGCAATCGGAGACACACCTTTGCGTCACGTTTGGAAATATCCATTCCCGCGGCCCGCTCGTGCACGATATCCATGGCCGTTCCTCCTGACACCTCGACCGCGTTATAGGCGTCTGCCGAGGGGAGGACAGGGAAAACAGAGGAATCTAACACTCGTGCTCCAAAGGCAACAATCCACGGTTCCCGTGGAAGCCCTCCGCGCCACGCTAGTCCACAGGCTCAACCTCGGCACCACAGACTTAACGGCGTCCACCGCAGCAGACACCTCCATGATCTGCCCGAAACCTCATCCCCGGCCAGAGCCAGGGGCGAGGCAACCGCATACTTTCTCCCACCACGGCGCGACAGCGACGCTGGACCGCTAGTCC
>NZ_JBHUSB010000055.1:0-1578 GCF_042673905.1 Arthrobacter sp. NPDC057009 | reverse complement strand
GCCCGAAACCTCATCCCCGGCCAGAGCCAGGGGCGAGGCAACCGCATACTTTCTCCCACCACGGCGCGACAGCGACGCTGGACCGCTAGTCCATGATGCGCTGTGAAACGTAAGGGTGTTCCACTGCTCGGGATGGCCGTAGCTGTGGTTTCCAGTGATCTTGAGTGTCATGCTGGCGGTACTTGGAATGGCCATCGCACAGGGGGAACGCAATGCTTGGTGCCGGTCCGAAACGACTGGGAAATATGCCTCGGGTGCAGATAAGCATCGACAATCATGTTCAACCGCTGAAGATGCTGTTGTTTATCCGGTACGCCTGGTCATTATCGGAGGACCTGAATCTCCCCGAGCTCCGGCCAGTGCCTGAGATAGGGACATCAGCCTTGCCTGATACCGAAAATAAGCAGGTATGGGATCAACGCTGGACGCTGGAATGGCACCGGACGTGGGAATGGTACGACTCCAGGGAAAGCCAGCAGGCGCCGGTCTCCCAGGAAGTGATGATCCGGGTTTCTCGTCCCCGGCAGCCGCTTCACCCCATCGTTCCACCGTTCTGGATGACGGAATATGGCACCGTCGGGATTGATCGCGCCGCCTTTTTTGAATGGGACCGCCTTACGACGGCCCTGAAGCCAAATCCCTATCCGAAACTACCACTTGTCGATGCCTGGCAGAGGGGGATCAGAAACATCACCGTCCTCCCATATTCCGGCTACTTCGCAGAGCTTCGAAATGCGACCCATCTAGTCGTGTCCGAAAATACGATGAACGATCATGCACAGTTCTTGGAGGCCTTGGGCTAGAGACTTCTAGGGAAGTCGACTTCAGAGGTTCGGGTCAATCTGCTGGCCATAGTCACAAACGTTGATCGCTCGGTTTTGGTGCCTCCGAGGAACCACGGTCTCCTTTGAGGGTTCCATTGGCTTTAGCGCGGGTAGCCGGTGTCGTCTGTTCCTTGGACTCGATCTACTACGCCAACACTGATTGGCGCCCGAGTCGAGAATAGGGCGTTAACCTGTCCTGCGACCACGACGCAGACAAGAGCGAGTATGGGGTTTCCCGGTTGCATAACTGTCATGAGCAACCCTGCCGCTATGGCCGCAAAGGCGAACAAAGCAGCGGCGATCAATTTACGACGATCCCGTGTCAGGACGTATCTTCTTTTCTTTCCTTCGCCCCAAACTAGACGCCAGGCCATAACAACGATCACGACAGCCGAAACAGGAATCATGACCAAAGCAACTTCAACAATTGCGTTGGTCCGTGGGATTGCCAAAACGACATCAACAGCCAGGAATGCCAGCAAAAGTTGACTCACTGCTCCGAGGGCCCGTTCTTTGCCGTCGCTGCTGGTCATGTACTAATCCAAGAACTGGTTATTCGCAAAGTCAACAGCGTGCCGAACGGAGCCAGTTGGAGCTTGCGTTCGCCCGTGTTTCCACACTTGGCAGCGACCACCTGAGGAACCCTTCACGGCACAAGCCGCTAGGTCTAATACGAAAGTAAGGTTCGTCAGGCTGCGGTGGCCGGGGTGATGGTGACGTTGAAGCCTAGGCTGTTGAGTTTTTTGATGGCGTT
>NZ_JBHUSB010000054.1:0-1818 GCF_042673905.1 Arthrobacter sp. NPDC057009 | reverse complement strand
CTAGGAGACTGCTGAACTAGGGGCTTTTTGAGGGGTTGGGCGGGTGCGTGAGCGCTTTGCCCGGCTTCTCAGGCATGTGCGGGTGGTCGGAGCGGATTCTTTTGGAGGCCAGTCGTCGGTTCGGGCCCGTGTATCCGACCCAGGAAGAGCCTTTCCGGGTCCTTCCCGGGGTCCAGTGTGTCCCTCATGCGATGGCCCATGATCCTTTGTCGTTGGTGAGACCGAGGTTCAGGAGGCGTTTGAGGTTTACTGCGGCGATGCGCAGCTGCCACCAGGCGTGGTTCTTTGTCGTACCGCGGTAGCGCAGGCGCCGGTTGTCTTTCACGAGCCAGGCGATGGAGCGTTCGACCATGGGGCGGTGGCGTGTGTAGTCGGCGTGGAACCCCTCCGCACGTGCTGCGGCGCGGTGTTCGCGCATCAGCGCGTGCTCCGGGTGCAGTTCGATCTTCCGGCCCCGGGTTGCGGTCGTGCAGCGGGAGCGCAGCGGGCAACCGGCGCAGCCTGCACCGAACGTGACATAGCCCTTCGCGGTGATCGTTCGGACCAGCCCGTTGGGGCAGGTCAGCGTCCCGGCCAGCTGATCGTAGGCGAAATCATCGATCGTGAACCCGCCCTCGACAGCCCTGGCCAAGGGCTTGGGCTTGATCAACGCGGTGTGTCCGGCCGCGGCGAGGGTCCTGAGCAGTTCCCCGGTCCCGTAGGCAGAGTCCGCCAACACCTGGACGTCTGAGGTGACCGTCCCGTCCTGGCCCAGCAGCATCGCCCCGGCGTCCGCATCGGACGTGCCCTCGCCCGCGGCCTTCGTGATCATCGCGGCGGTCACCAGACCGGTATCGGGTTCGATCACGATGTGGGCCTTGTATCCGTCCCGGCGCTCTTCCCGGGTCTTGTGGGCATGCCTGGAATCGGGGTCCACCGTCGAGATCACCCGGTCGGGGGCGACCCTGCGCGCGATCCGCCACCGCCCATCGGTCCCGTCCGAATCCTCGGCCGGTTCCACGTCCTGCCCGGCTACCAGGGCCAGTAGCGCGTACGCATCAGCCGCCTTGCCCTCGAGCGTTTCGGGATCGACCGCGGCCAGCAGCGCCAGCGCGTCCGTGACCAGCGCCGAGACCAGCCCGTCCCTGGCGTCCTGATCATCCCAGGCGATGTCAGGTTTGCCGGTGCGCGTGTAGTCATACCCGGTGCCGTGGGCCGCGATCAGGTCCTTGCCACCGGGCACGTCCCGGCCGAAGCGGCGGATCCCGGCGATCAGCTGAGTGACCGTGTCCTGCCGGGCCACCGCATCATCGAGGACCGTAGAATCCAATGCCCGGCGGCGCTTGCCTTTCAGGATTCCGGTCTCCGCGACGACCTCCGCGATCGCTTCCATGACCCGGTGAGGATTCCCCGACGCGGCCAGCCGCCGGCGCCAATACGTCAACGTGCTCGGATGGAACGCGGCCTGGTTCAGCCCGTACCCGCAGGCGGCTTTCCACCGCAGGTCAAACGTCAACGCCTCCGCGGTCTCGCGGTCCGAGAGCCCCTGCAACGCCTGCAGCACCAGAACCGAGCCGATCACCGGCGCCGGCACCGACGGACGCCCCCGCCCGGAGGGGAACAGATCCTCCATTATCGAATCCGGGAACAACCTCCCCCGATGTTCTGCCAAAAACGCGAAAACGCTGCCCGGGGCCAACAACTCCCCGGCCAGCGCTTCCACATCCAAATACCCACGCTGAGCATCCTCGCGACCCTGCATGACACCAGCATTAATCACCGGCCCCGAAAACCCGGCAGGCACGCCAGACCGTGACGATATATTCAGCGCGCTCCTAG
>NZ_JBHUSB010000053.1:0-1858 GCF_042673905.1 Arthrobacter sp. NPDC057009 | reverse complement strand
TCGCTGATATGAGTTGAGTTAGTCCTTCCCAAAACACTCCGGAGATGTCAGGACGGGATGCATCAGATTCTTTTGGGGATCTGGCGTTCTCTCGCGGCGATCCCCCCACAGAGTGTTTTGGAGGTGGCGCGGGTTATGTCTGTTGATTCAGTCCCGGTGGTGGATTTGCCTGTTGTGGTGGCCGTCGATGTGGGCAAGACGGTGGTCGCTTTGTCGGTTACGGATGCCGCCCGGCACCGTCTGCTGGGTCCGGTGGACTTTGAGATGACGGGCAGTGGCGTGAAGGGTGTCCTGGCGCTGATCAGAAATAGGCTGGCCGGGGCGGATGTTCCGGTGAGAGTCGGGATCGAGGCTGCTGGGCATTACCATCGGCCGCTGCTGACTCCATCCGTGTGGCCTGCAGGTTGGCAGGTGCTGGAACTGAATCCCGCGCATGTGGCCGAGCAGCGGAGGATCCAGGGACGGCGGCGGGTTAAAACCGATGCCCTGGATTTGGAGGCGATCACGGAGTTGGTGCTGGCCGGCCGCGGCATCCCTGTCACTGCCCATGAGGCCGTGATCGGTGAGCTGGGTGCATGGGCGGCGCATCGGACCCGCAGGATCCTGATGCGGACGGCGACGAAGAACCAGTTGCTGGGCCAGCTGGACCTGGCTTTCCCGGGGTTGACCCTGGCGTTGCCAGATGTCCTCGGCACCAAGGTAGGACGCCTCGTGGCGGTGGAATTCGCCGACCCGCGCCGGCTTGCAGTCCTGGGCGCCAGCCGCTTCATCCGGTTCGCCGCCCTCCGCGGGCTCCAGGTGCGCCGACCGCTGGCCGAGCGGCTGGTCAAGGCCGCCCGCGACGCACTGACCACCGTAGACGCACCGGTGGCCCGGCAGGTTCTGGCCGCCGATCTGGCGCTCCTGACAGAGCTCAGCGTGCAGATCGATGCGGCCGAGGCTGAGTTGGCGCGGCTGCTGCCGCTGAGCCCGTTCGCGACGCTCACCACGACCCCGGGCTGGGGCGTAGTCCGAGCTGCCAACTACGGGGCGGCGCTGGGCGACCCGCAGCGCTGGCCCGGGCCGTCACAAATCTACCGAGCGTCGGGACTGTCGCCGGCCCAGTATGAATCGGCAGGCAAACGGCGCGACGGATCCATCAGCCGGGAGGGCAGCGTGGCGTTGCGCCGGGCCTTGATCGACCTCGGCATCGGGCTCTGGTTCAATGACGCGCCCAGCCGCGCCTACGCGGCGACGCTCAAAACGCGGGGCAAGAAAGGCGGGGTGATCGCCTGCGCCTTGGCCAACAGGGCCACTCGGATCGCCTACGCCATGGTCCGGGACCAAACAGCCTACGACCCAGCCCACTGGGCGTGACCACCCGCAGGCTTTGCCGGTGATAGCGGCCCATCCCGCCGTCGGCGCAGGAAGTCCGTCAACGTGGAGCGCCCGCAGCGCAGCGAGGACGAACGACGTTGACAGCGACAAGCCGCGGCACACCATAGGGGCCCGGGCCGGAAAGCGCCCGTCGTTTCATCCGTGCAAGGAGGTGGAACATAAGCCCCTTCACAACCCTGGACCACGGTGAGACGCTGGAACCGACGAAGGGCCGGACCAGACGCCGCTTTCGCTATGGCGGACGCTCACGCGTTACGCCGCACCTAGCATGGCGCCCGGCCCTTCGCCGCGGCGCAGCCCGAACGACGCCAGATGACCCGGTCAACTGCCGAGGTCGGATAAGTCAGCGTGGGCGCGCCCCGGAACCCCTGCCGGCCTAGCCAATAACCGCCGCCACACACAAAGGTCCGCCCCACGCTTCCAGGAAGCGTGCACTGCCATGCCCCGAACATGTACTTGACAGGACCTATAGCCAGCTAGG
>NZ_JBHUSB010000052.1:0-2202 GCF_042673905.1 Arthrobacter sp. NPDC057009 | reverse complement strand
GAACAACGCCATCAAAAAACTCAACAGCCTAGGCTTCAACGTCACCATCACCCCGGCCACCGCAGCCTGACGAACCTTACTTTCGTATTAGACCTGGCGAACGGGACTGTGCCGTGAAGGGTTCGACTGGCGGGGCGGGCGACCCCGCTCTGGGCTGTGTCGGAGCATTTGGCCGCTCCTTGCATTCGCTGGCTGTAGCCTTCATCACCACGCGCGGTTAGACATTCCTTGAGGGCTGACCGTTGTAGTCTCATCGGACAAGGCGAAGGGGGCATGGTGCCAGACAAGAAGTTCCGTCCACGCCGGCAAGGACCCCGCCGACAGCTGGGGCGGCTGCTCGCATGGAGGGACGACGTGCGCATGCGGCTGTTGGAGCGAGAAGAAACAATGTGGGACAAGGTTCTTACTTGGCCGTTGCCCGTCAGAGACCTTCTCGCCGTAGTCACCGTGCTGCTGGCCCTGGCTTGCGTTATTGTGCCCGCGCTTCTAGGCGGAGCTGATTTCGAGCGAACCGGGAAGCTTGTTGCGAGCCAGCCCCGAGAGTCGGCGACGCTCGTCGAGGTCGTCGACGCGGCGCGGGGTGACGATACCTATTATGTCCTGCTCCGTGGTGAGGAGGTCCAGGCAGACTACGGGTGGTTCATTCCGGAGCCGACTCCAGGAACGACGGTTGAAGTCGTCCGCGACCCCGAAAATCCGAGCCGCGTCATCGCTGTGGGCACACCTCAAGACTGGGCCGACCGGCCGTGGCTCAATGCGGTCCTCGCAGCCGTTGCGCTGGCCTTTGGCTTGCTTGCGGCGCTCTTTGCGGGCCTCAAGCTTGTTCCGGAACGGGGCGGCCCCGTATTCGAGAGGCTGTTCAACGCACGGGAGCGCCTGGTGCGGCGGGCGGACCATGCACTGCGCGAGCGGTTAGGCAGAGGCTCGCCATCTTCCGGCCGTCACAGCTCGCCGTAGCGCGCCCAGTTCGCCTACTTCCTGCCGTAGCCATTGATCAGCAATGTGCTGGCCTGCCGCCGCTTGTGCCAGGATGCGCTCAGGGAATGAGATCCCACCCTCCAAGAGATCAGCAGTGACCGCCTGAGGTTCGGCTCCTGGTAATCCGACGGTCAGAGTTGGCGAGTTCGGCAGATAGGATTCGCGGATGAGGATGTCGTACCCGTACTGGATCCAATTTCAAGGTCAGAAGCTTGGCCTCGTGTGGCAAACGGACGACGAAGCTGGCGATGAAGGCGATACCGACGGTGTTCTCGTCTCTAAGGGCCAGATCGTATGGGCCCGCACTCAAGAGGAATTTTCCGAGTTGGCCCGGCAACACAACCTCACATTGGAAGCAGGCAACGAGGAACCTCAAAACCTTGACGGGATCGAAGAACTTCTCCATTTGCCGGCATCAGATGAAATCTGCGCGCAGCTGCTGAATGCGTGGAACCTCCTCGGCGACATTGCACGCAGCGTGAACGCACCACTGGATGACCGAGGACCAGAGGCCGACAAGTGCTACGACAAACTCTTCTACGGCAATAACCTCCCCAGTATCACTCCCCCGGGTGAGCACTACAGCCCGTATTTCGATGACCACGAGCAACGCGTCATCACAGAGATCCTGGACCGTGGCCGGGTGATCTTGGCCAGCCGTCTCGACCGTCGAGCGAGGACGTCCGGAAACTGACACGGCCAAGTGGCCAGTCGGTGCATTCGTGCAATTTGCTGCGAATGTAGTTCCGAGAATGACATGCTTGCGAACAGGCAGCCAGAGCTGGCCTGGCACAGATGTTCTCACGGCGCATGCACTGTGCCGCCTCGCGGGAAATCACCATGAAAATGGTGCATGCGCCATCTCTCAGGGACGGGAGAAAATTAGAAAGCCTGCGACGACCAAGCAGCACGCGCTCAAAAAGATTGACGTCATCATGAGTTTGCGTGGCTTGCCAGTATAGGGTTTACCCTTCGTGTGCGGGTGTTTCCTCAAATAGGCGAGGGTGGGTAGGCTCACTAAAAGGGAAAGCAGAATCAATAAGTTCGCCAGCTGCTGCATGCTACGACCCCTATGTCGAGTACAACGACCCTAACCCTTCCTACCAGACACCGATAGAGAGGTCCCGAGGAAAATGGACTAGCGGTCCAGCGTCGCTGTCGCGCCGTGGTGGGAGAAAGTATGCGGTTGCCTCGCCCCTGGCTCTGGCCGGGGATGAGGTTTCG
>NZ_JBHUSB010000051.1:0-2256 GCF_042673905.1 Arthrobacter sp. NPDC057009 | reverse complement strand
AGGCTATTTTGAAAGGGGATCCGCCGCCCGGTTACCAGCTCCTCGCTGGCCTCCCTCGCGGCGACTCAGAAAACAATACACCCACCCCACCCCCAAAGCAACCCAACCAAAAACCCGCGCAACGCACACTGAAACCCTTGAGTTACCGCGGTTTTTGGGCCCTCGAGGGGGTCAATGACGCCAACCAGGGTCCAAACCAGTTTTATGCAGCGCGTCACAGTCGAACACATGCTCCGGGCCGGCAGCTGTTCCCCGCGCACCGGACGTGCTCCCACCCCAACCCAGCCGCACGGCCGGCGGGGCCCCTGCCGGCCGGCACCCCCAGCCTCCAGGGACTGCACCCGAAACCGCAGCCTCCACAACCCACGTCCCAGCAAAATGCTCCGGCAGGCTGCCGCGGTGAAGTTACTCACCCCGACGCCGCGCCCCGGCTCCGGGCACCATCGGTCCGATAGGCAGGCCAGCCCGCCCAGGAACGCCGACGATGTCACGAGCCCCATCCTGCAACTCCCCCATCCCCCAGATCCCGCTGCCCCGCCAGAGGACAGGGGCAGTGGCGGTGGCGGGGCCAAGGCGGCCACCGGCCCGTCAAACCCACAGGATCCACTGGCCTTTAAACGGCCCAGGCCCCGGACGGGTACCGAACGGGGCCTGGGGCAGGTGGTGTCTTAAATGGGCCCTTCGCAGATGAGCGTGGTTAGGGCCGTCTGACGCCGGGGCGGGGAATGTGTTCTGATGCCGCTGCGGCGTGGTGCGGAAGGAGAGAGGTCAGGGCCTCTTTGAATTGGTAGCGACCAAGCTTCCAAGTAAAAAGAGACCCTGATATGCCCAATGCTACTTCCTGTCCGGGCGGTCGTTGGTGCGAGCGGGCCGACGCGCTTCTTGGTGTCGAAGGTATCCACGTCTGCTCTGTCACCGCGGCCGGGACCGGCCTGGTTCTGCACGTCGAGACAGCTGAAACTGTCAGCGGCTGTCCGGACTGCGGCGTCGTCGCGATCGGGCACGGCCGCCGGCCGGTCCGGCTCCATGACACCCCGTGTTTCGGCCGTCCGGTGCGGCTGCTGTGGGCCAAGCGTGTCTGGCGCTGCCCGGACCCTGACTGCCCGAGAACCACGTTCACCGAAGAGCACGAGTTGGCCGGGCCCCCGGGCGAAACTCACTGCCAGGGCCGTGGCGTGGGCGACCGACGGGCTGCAGCGTTTCGACACCTCGGTCTCCGCCCTGGCCCACCAGCTCGGTGTCTCCTGGCACACCGTCTGGGACGCCATCAAGGCCGAGGCCGCCCGGCGGATCGCAACGGCCGGCAGGCTGACAGGAGTGGACGCGCTCGGCGTGGACGAGCAGGTCTGGTCCCACACCGGCCCGCCCGGATCCGGGATGGTCACCGGGATCGTGGATCACACCCGCGACGACCAAGGTGTGGTCCATGCCCGGTTGCTGGACCTTGTTCCGGGCCGGTCCGGTAAGGCCTACGCCGACTGGCTCAAAGACCGCGGCGAGGAATTCACGGCCGGCATCAAAACCGCGGCGCTGGATCCGTTCCGCGGCTACGCCAACGCGATCCGCGACGAACTGCCCGAAGCCATCACCGTGCTGGACGTGTTCCACGTCGTGAAGCTCGGATCGGCCATGGTCGATGAGGTCCGCCGCCGGGTCCAGCAGGACACCCTCGGGCACCGCGGCCGCAAGGGCGACCCGCTCTTCGGCATCTGCAGGACTCTGCAGATCGGTGTCGAACACCTCACCGACAAACAATCCGCCCGGCTCGACGCCAAGCTCGCTCTCGGCGACCCGGACCACGAGGTCACCCTGGCCTGGCAGTGCTACCAGAAGCTCCGCCACATCTACCACGCGAGCTCTGCCCGGGGCAGGGAACTCGTCAACGAAGTCATCGGTTCATTTCCGGCCTGCCCGATTCCGGAGATCGCCCGGCTGGGCCGCACCCTCAAGCAATGGAAGGCAGCGATCCTGGCCTACTTCGATACCTTCGGCGCTTCAAACGGCCCCACCGAGGCGATCAATGGCGTCATCGAAACCACCCGCAGAATCGCCCGCGGCTTCCGCAACTTCACCAACTACAGGCTCAGATGCCTACTCGCCGCCGGCGGCCACCGCCCCTACCGAATCAAACAAACGAACCATGCCTAAATGCGAAGGGCCTTTAAATGCGGGAGAGCCCCGACCAGGTGACTGGTTGGGGCTCTCGACCTAATGGTTGTCCGGCGGTGACCTACTCTCCCACACCCTCCCGGGTGC
>NZ_JBHUSB010000050.1:0-2688 GCF_042673905.1 Arthrobacter sp. NPDC057009 | reverse complement strand
CAACGCCATCAAAAAACTCAACAGCCTAGGCTTCAACGTCACCATCACCCCGGCCACCGCAGCCTGACGAACCTTACTTTCGTATTAGACCTAGCGACTTGTGCCGTGAAGGGTTCGGCTCCCGGTAACGACCAGCGCGAAACGAGTGCGCTTAGGATGAGCCACATGAGCAGCTCAGAAGAACCTTTACAGGAACTGCCAGCGGGAATGCCGAGAAGGTACGCAGAATATAAGCCAGTCACTTCGGATGCCGTACCCCCGCCAACCAACGTCGGCGGATACGACGACCTCCTCAGCTATTTCCAAGCGCGAGGCCAAACGCTGCTACGCAGAGCAGAAAGCCTCGCCACTCTTGATGAAGCCATCAATGATGGTTTGCCGGCCGATCTTGCCCGGCCTGTCGGGATGTTCTACGGAGACCTCCTCACGCACACTATTCCCGCAGCCCACTGGGAAGTAGTCGAGGAGGGATACCCCTTGGTTCGTGTCAGCAGGGAAGTTGCCGTTGATGTCGTCCGAGTCGCGCTACGGCGCCTGGCTACCCCGGAGCCCACCCTCGAACAAAACTATGCCCACGTCCTCGAACTCGTCAGGCAAGAACCGTAGAGGGTTCCCCCGAAGGCGCGAAGCGCCCGGCTTATCACCGGCGCTATGCGGGCTGGCCTCTGACGGACGTTTCTAGGCCTTGGTTTGGCGCTTTGGCTTAGAGCCTAACTAGGATTCAACTCATGCCTGCCGCTAATGCCAAAGATCTCCGCCAACACATGGCAGAGATTTTTGACTGGAAAACCAGTCCCGAAACCGGCAGCCAATTCTTCAATCTGTACACCTGGTGGCGGGACGCAGAAGTTGTAGCCGGCGTAGGGGACCTGCTCGCTGAACCCTTCCGCACGGCCAGTCCCACCGTCGTCATCGGTCCCTCCGCCAGCGGATACATCACCGGTGTCCTTGCCGCGACGAGCTTGGGCGTAGGCTTTTGCCCGATCCGGAAGGACGCTGCCCCATCCTTCGACAGCGACCCGTGGGTCACTGTCACTAGCCCGCCCGATTACAAAGACCGCCACCTCGAGCTGGGACTGCCCAAGGGCCTCATCCACTCCGGAGACCGGGTGCTCGCCGTCGACGATCTGATCGACAGTGGCGGTCAGCTCATGGCGCTGCAAAGACTAATTGCCGAAATTGGAGCGACATGGGTCGGGGCGTCGGTCTTGATCGACAATCTCAAGGAGAGCCAGCTGAGGCGTCAGCTGCACCTCAAGTCTGTTTTTCACATTCGAGACCTCTAAGGCGGGCGAAGGTCGCCAGAGGTTCCCTGTGGGCATGAAGAGCCACGCTGCCGATGCCCAGCTGAGATTCGAGGTGTTGGAACTTCCCTAATTCCGGCTATGCGGTTCCACGCCGTGATCCAACTGCGCCCACAGGCGATCACGCGCGGGTGCAGTTACAGCGGCTGCGTCAAACCTTGCTTCCTGGCCGGTGAGCGGATCGGTTGTGACAAAGTGCCCACGTCGCAGTTCCTCAGCGACATGCCATTCAGGACCGTAGTCCTCGTCGAGATAGTCGTGCTCACCGCTCAGCCAGTGCACTTGCGTCCACATGCGCTCCTCCTTGAGCCAGAGGAAGGGGAACGATCGCATGGGAGCGACCCCGGTAGTCACCCAACCCACGGGCTCGCCGTTCAGAGACAGCTCCCACACAGCATCCCTAAACTCGTCCACGCGCGGGTCCTTTGGCCAATCCGTGTCGTCGAACCACTTATTTAGCCATCCCATGAATTAGTTGTACCAGCCCGCAACGACCCCCGAACGACCGATAGCCATATGAGCTAATTGGTTCCCCTCGGACCAACCCGATGGAGGTGCTGCTCAGCGAGCTGAATTGTCCGTCTTCGCTATTGGAGTAGACCAAGGAAGCTGGCCCGGTTGAGGTTCGATTAGCGGCCAAGCCTGCTAGTGCGTGTTTCCGATGATTCGGCGCCCGTTGACGGGACCGTTGAGCTGAACGTATCCGACGAGGGTTACTTTTTTCCCGGTGCATGGGCTGCCGAACGATTGGCCGGTCACGGCGAGGACGATTTCCGTCGAACTTTCTTGGAGGTGCACGACAGCGGGCACCGCACAATTAACCTGTCCTGCTGAGAGGTAAATGCGGTTTTTCTCGTTGTCGATTCTCACCAGAGTCCACGGAACTGTCTCACTCGGAGCCGTTGATCCGACTGTTGGGAGTCGGTTCCCCATGGGGGTGATGGCATGGATGGACGGGCTTGTCTTTGCGGGTGGAGCAACGGAAGCCGGTTGGCTTCCTCCTGGTTCCGGCACCTCGGTGCTGCATGACGTGGGGCCCAAAAGGGCGACCACGGCAATAAGCAATGTGGCCGCACTTGGCCTAGTTCTAGTCTTGGGGCACGGCGGGTTCCCGGCCCGCTGTGGCGGCGGATTTGTTCTCGTGGGTAACCGGCTTTGGTACTGCATATGCCCATTGTTCTCGCGCCTGCTGACCCAAAGTAGAAAGGTTCAAATTCGTCCTCGGATCGTTGTTCTTTTCCGTTTGAGAGTCACGCATAGCCGGAGTGCGTCTTGCGTTGTTGCCGAGGAAATGGACTAGCGGTCCAGCGTCGCTGTCGCGCCGTGGTGGGAGAAAGTATGCGGTTGCCTCGCCCCTGGCTCTGGCCGGGGATGAGGTTTCGGG
>NZ_JBHUSB010000049.1:1664-2974 GCF_042673905.1 Arthrobacter sp. NPDC057009 | reverse complement strand
GCAACTCCACATCCTTTCCCACTTAGCACACGCTTAGGGGCCTTAGTTGGTGGTCTGGGCTGTTTCCCTCTCGACTATGAAGCTTATCCCCCACAGTCTCACTGCTGCGCTCTCACTTACCGGCATTCGGAGTTTGGCTGACGTCAGTAACCTTGTAGGGCCCATTAGCCATCCAGTAGCTCTACCTCCGGAAAGAAACACGCAACGCTGCACCTAAATGCATTTCGGGGAGAACCAGCTATCACGAAGTTTGATTGGCCTTTCACCCCTACCCACAGCTCATCCCCTCCATTTTCAACTGAAGTGGGTTCGGTCCTCCACGACGTCTTACCGTCGCTTCAACCTGGCCATGGGTAGATCACTTCGCTTCGGGTCTAGATCACGCCACTGCAACGCCCTGTTCAGACTCGCTTTCGCTACGGCTTCCCCACACGGGTTAACCTCGCGACGTAACACTAACTCGCAGGCTCATTCTTCAAAAGGCACGCCGTCACAACTACAAGGCTGCTCCGACGGATTGTAAGCACACGGTTTCAGGTACTGTTTCACTCCCCTCCCGGGGTACTTTTCACCTTTCCCTCACGGTACTGGTCCGCTATCGGTCATTAGGGAGTATTTAGGCTTATCAGGTGGTCCTGACAGATTCACACGGGATTTCTCGGGCCCCGTGCTACTTGGGATACTCATCAAAGGCGGTGCACAGCATTACGGTTACGGGGCTAACACCCTCTACGGCCGGCCTTTCAAGACCGTTCACCTATACCAGCACCCTCACCTCCCCGGTCCGGCAGAACCAGGACAACAAGTCCCACAACCCCGCCCATGCAACGCCCGCCGGCTATCACACATGGAAACGGTTTAGCCTGATCCGCGTTCGCTCGCCACTACTAACGGAATCACTGTTGTTTTCTCTTCCTGCGGGTACTGAGATGTTTCACTTCCCCGCGTTCCCTCCACGCACCCTATGTGTTCAGATGCGGGTCACCAGGTCACTCACGCGCCTGGCGGGGTTTCCCCATTCGGACACCCTGGGATCACAGTCCGGTTATCGACTCCCCCAGGCTTATCGCAGATTCCTACGTCCTTCTTCGGCTCCTAATGCCAAGGCATCCACCGTGTGCTCTTAAAAACTTGACCACAAAGATCAAAAACATTTTCTCGAGAGAACCACAGAAACCACTGCCCCGTCCCGAAAGACAGAACAACAGATCCAGGTTCTAATATCTTGGAAATTGCTTCTTATACAAGATGCTCGCGTCCACTATGTAGTTCTCAAACAACAACCCCGTACCACACACCCCACACACACT
>NZ_JBHUSB010000049.1:0-1567 GCF_042673905.1 Arthrobacter sp. NPDC057009 | reverse complement strand
GTGCTGTAGGTGCTCCTTAGAAAGGAGGTGATCCAGCCGCACCTTCCGGTACGGCTACCTTGTTACGACTTAGTCCCAATCGCCAGTCCCACCTTCGACGGCTCCCTCCCACAAGGGGTTAGGCCACCGGCTTCGGGTGTTACCAACTTTCGTGACTTGACGGGCGGTGTGTACAAGGCCCGGGAACGTATTCACCGCAGCGTTGCTGATCTGCGATTACTAGCGACTCCGACTTCATGGGGTCGAGTTGCAGACCCCAATCCGAACTGAGACCGGCTTTTTGGGATTAGCTCCACCTCACAGTATCGCAACCCTTTGTACCGGCCATTGTAGCATGCGTGAAGCCCAAGACATAAGGGGCATGATGATTTGACGTCGTCCCCACCTTCCTCCGAGTTGACCCCGGCAGTCTCCCATGAGTCCCCACCATCACGTGCTGGCAACATGGAACGAGGGTTGCGCTCGTTGCGGGACTTAACCCAACATCTCACGACACGAGCTGACGACAACCATGCACCACCTGTGAACCGGCCCCAAAAGGAGAAACCACATTTCTGCGGCGATCCGGTCCATGTCAAGCCTTGGTAAGGTTCTTCGCGTTGCATCGAATTAATCCGCATGCTCCGCCGCTTGTGCGGGCCCCCGTCAATTCCTTTGAGTTTTAGCCTTGCGGCCGTACTCCCCAGGCGGGGCACTTAATGCGTTAGCTACGGCGCGGAAAACGTGGAATGTCCCCCACACCTAGTGCCCAACGTTTACGGCATGGACTACCAGGGTATCTAATCCTGTTCGCTCCCCATGCTTTCGCTCCTCAGCGTCAGTTAATGCCCAGAGACCTGCCTTCGCCATCGGTGTTCCTCCTGATATCTGCGCATTTCACCGCTACACCAGGAATTCCAGTCTCCCCTACATCACTCTAGTCTGCCCGTACCCACCGCAGATCCGGAGTTGAGCCCCGGACTTTCACGGCAGACGCGACAAACCGCCTACGAGCTCTTTACGCCCAATAATTCCGGATAACGCTTGCGCCCTACGTATTACCGCGGCTGCTGGCACGTAGTTAGCCGGCGCTTCTTCTGCAGGTACCGTCACTTTCGCTTCTTCCCTACTGAAAGAGGTTTACAACCCGAAGGCCGTCATCCCTCACGCGGCGTCGCTGCATCAGGCTTGCGCCCATTGTGCAATATTCCCCACTGCTGCCTCCCGTAGGAGTCTGGGCCGTGTCTCAGTCCCAGTGTGGCCGGTCACCCTCTCAGGCCGGCTACCCGTCGTCGCCTTGGTAAGCCATTACCTCACCAACAAGCTGATAGGCCGCGAGTCCATCCAAAACCGCAAAAGCTTTCCACCCCCCACCATGCGATGAGGAGTCATATCCGGTATTAGACCCAGTTTCCCAGGCTTATCCCAGAGTCAAGGGCAGGTTACTCACGTGTTACTCACCCGTTCGCCACTAATCCCCGGTGCAAGCACCGGATCATCGTTCGACTTGCATGTGTTAAGCACGCCGCCAGCGTTCATCCTGAGCCAGGATCAAACTCTCCGTTGAAGTAAAACAGACACAACCAGG
>NZ_JBHUSB010000048.1:0-3494 GCF_042673905.1 Arthrobacter sp. NPDC057009 | reverse complement strand
TGCCCCGCCAGAACATCGGCTTCATGCTCGAACCCCACGGCTTCTTCAACCAAAACCCCACCCTCAACCTCCCCACCGAAACCCGCACCACCAACGGCGGCCACTGCTCCACCGGAAAGTGACAATCCGGGCAAGTACCAAGCCCCAACAGTAAAACGAAAGCGAGATCGCGGGAGCTCAACCGTTCATTCGTCCGCGACGCTCCCGCGATCTCGCCGCTGAGGCCGCTTCACGTCCTCTGCATGCCCGGGATCCTCCCGGAGTCACCTACGTTCTCGGATATTTGCGTCCGCGGGTCCGTCCCCAATACCCACCGCAGGCCAACGGGATCGATGCAGCGTAGGCACAAGACGATCAGTTCATCAAAGGAGATGTTATGAGTGAAAATCGTTCGGATGGCGTTGATAATCTGAAAAGATCGATCAACTGGAAGCAAGGTATGGCCATCGCACTGGGTGTGCCGCTGCTGATTCTGCCATCTTTGGGCTACCTGCCGATGTACGTCTCTGCCGCGGCAATCCTCATCTGGGGGATATCGGTCATTCAGGGCTTCCTGCAGAATGCTGCGTACGCAGAAATGGCCACCACCTTTCCCAAGGCCTCCGGTCTGCCAGGCTTTGCGCAGCTTGTATTTCGCAGCGAGAACTACAAGGGCAAGTACGACAAGGGCAAACTGATCGGCGGCTTCACTGCCTGGAGCTACTGGTTTGGCTGGAACCCGATTCTGGCGATCTTCGCCATCCTGGTCGGCGGTTACCTGCACGGGCTGTTCCCGGCGCTGGGGGAGACCTTTACCGAATACCAGCTGGCACTGATTGCAGGCGTCGTGATTTTCGGCGGGCTGTTCGTGGTGAACTGGTTCGGCCTCAAAGATGGCGCCATCCTCGGTTACATCCTGGCAGCCATCTCCCTGGTACCCCTGGTCGTCCTGGCGGTAGCACCTTTTGCTACCGGACACGTTGAAATGGCCAACATCACCGGCAACTGGTGGCCAACTGACTGGGCTTGGGACCTGCATCATGTCCTGATGCTCTTTGGCATCTTTGCGATCGCCCAGTGGAGCGCCTGTGCCTGGGAAACGGCGGCAATCTACGGCCCCGAATACAAGAACCCCGCGAAGGACGTCCCCAAGGCCCTGCTTGCCTGCGGCCTCATCTGCCTGGTCCTGTATGTGCTGCTGCAAACGGCAGTCATCGGCGTACTCGGTGTTGAGGGTGTACAGGCCGAAGCGGTGTCGCCCCTGATTCCGGTCGCCCAGGCTACCTTCGGCGAGGCCGGCTCAATCATCACGATCATCATGCTGGTCGCCGCCATGATCCTGATCATCCAGACGGCGTACCTGGGTTCGTCCCGGGCCATGCACTCCATGTCGACCGAAGGCAACCTGCCCAAATTCATCGGCAAGACAAATCGCCAGGGAACTCCCTTCGTTGCCATGCTGATCATCGGCGCCTTCAACCTGGTGCTGATTTCCATGGGAAACGCCGCCGCAATCCTTGCAGCCTCCGCCATTGGTTACACCCTGGCCAACGGCATCAGCCTGTTTGCCTATGTCAAAGCCAGGAAGCACCCGGCCTTCGCCAACCTGGAACGGCCGTTCAAGGCACCCAAGGGCTGGAAGCATGTAGCCCTGACCTTCGGCCTGTTCAACGTGCCGCTGTGCGTGGTCGGCGTGGTCTATCTGAACAGCCTGGAGATCGGCTGGACCTCAACCTGGGTCGGCTTCCTCGTATTGGCGCTTTACCTGCCCATCTGGCTGTACTCCCAGCATGAGTCCCGCCGCGCGAGCAGCAAGGCAGCCGCGGTCAACGTTCCGGACTACGATGCCCCGGAACCCGAAAAGGTTCTGGATCCGACTCCGTGACCTGTACGGAGCTGGAGAAGGAGCAGCCCTAAAGACGCGGTCCCCGGCGCGACTCGACAGTCGCGCCGGGGACCGAACCCACTTAAGCAAAAGTTGTTCGTGCTTCAGAGAGGAAGCCATCATGCCCATCGCTTACAGCAGTCTGTCAGTTGCCCTTGGCGCCAAGCCCGCAGGCAGGTGGTGCGGAGTCTCCCCGGTGGCGATAATCCTGCAGCGGGGGTAGGCGCCATGGACACGCTAGCCCTGAGCCTCATTGAACTGGGCGCCGTTGTGTTCTGCCTCGGCCTCCTGGCCAAACTTGCCGGCCGAATCGGGGTGTCACCTATCCCGCTCTACCTTTTGGGCGGGCTCGCCTTTGGCACGGGCGGGATCATCGAGCTTGAAGGCATGAAGGAGTTCGCGCATCTCGCCGGGGAGATCGGTGTCATCCTGCTCTTGCTGATGCTTGGCCTGGAATACACGGCGTCCGAGCTCTTCACCGGGCTGCGGAGGTCGTGGCAGGGCGGCATCCTCGACCTGGTCCTGAACTTCCTGCCCGGGGCGGGACTCGCCCTTTTCCTTGGATGGGGAGCCGTGGGTGCCATGGTGATGGGCGGAGTCACTTATATTTCCTCGTCGGGGATCGCGGCGAAGGTGATCAGCGACCTGGGCTGGCTGGGCAACCGCGAAACCCGTGTGGTGATCTCCATCCTGGTGTTTGAGGACCTGACCATGGCCGTGTATCTTCCCGTCCTCACCACGGTTATTTCCGGTGTCAGTTTCCTCGCCGGGCTCACAACATTGGGCATCGCGCTGGCGGTAGTGAGCGTTGTCCTCGTGGTTGCACTGCGTCACGGACACCATGTCTCCAAGGCCGTTCACAGCGAAAATTCAGAGGTGTTCCTCCTGAAGGTACTGGGTGCGGCCCTGCTGGTAGCCGGCATGGCATCAGCCATGCAGGTGTCCGCGGCTGTGGGCGCCTTTTTGCTCGGCATCGCAATCTCCGGCGGCACATCGCACAATGCCAAGCTGGTCCTGACGCCACTGCGGGACCTTTTTGCCGCGATCTTCTTCGTGGCGTTCGGACTGAACACCGATCCTGCGTCCATTCCGCCCGTGCTTGGCTGGGCTCTCGTGCTCGCCCTGATCACCGCAGCCAGCAAGATGGCCACCGGCGTCTGGGCGGCGAAGCAAGCGGGTATTGCCAGGCCTGGCCGCCTTAGGGCCGGAACGGCGCTGATAGCCCGCGGGGAATTCTCGATCGTCATCGCCGGGCTGGCACTCGCTTCCGGTGCCGTTAGCCAGGAACTCGCGGCCGTGGCTACGGCCTACGTGCTCGTCATGGCCGTTGTGGGCCCGCTGGCTGCACGCTACGTCGAACCATTGGCGGAAATCCTGCTGCGCCCAGAGGAGGCCGTTACGAAAGCATGACCCGTCCCCGCAAGGACCCGGCTTAGCCGCTCGGTCCCCGGTGCTGCCCCACGGCGGCACCGGGGACCGAACTGTTTAACCGGCCAGTCCAGAGCAGCCGCCGACGTGTTCCCGAATGTTTCCAACATGTTAACTGGGGCGGGAATTTGTGCCTCCGAATTTCTCACGTAAATGTTTATAGATCCCTCGCGTAAACGAATTCCCTCACGTAGTTTTGCTT
>NZ_JBHUSB010000047.1:0-4444 GCF_042673905.1 Arthrobacter sp. NPDC057009 | reverse complement strand
GCGAGAGAACGCCAGATCCCCAAAAGAATCTGATGCATCCCGTCCTGACATCTCCGGAGTGTTTTGGGAAGGACTAACTCAACTCATATCAGCGAGCTTGTGCTCGTGGAAGGATGTTGACCATGCCCACGCCGTATGGGGCGGAGTTCCGCCAGGATGTTATTGATGTGGCCCGCAAGGGCGAGGCGTCGCTGGCGCAGATCGCGAAGGATTTCGGGCTGTCGGTCACGACGTTGAAGCGCTGGATTGCCATTGCCGAACGTAAGGAATCCGGGACTGCAGCTGCCGTGGGAGCGGAGTTGGGTGAGATGCGGGAGCTGAAGAAGCGGAACCGCTTGTTGGAGCAGGAGAATGAGATTCTGCGCCGGGCTGCGGCCTATCTGGCCAGGGACATCAACCCAAAATGATCTACCCGCTGGTCACGGATCTTGCCGCCGACGGTGTTCCCGTGGCGGTGACCTGCAGGGTGTTGGGATTTAGTAAGCAAGGCTATTACCGGTGGAAGGCCAGTCCGGTGACGAAACGGGACTGGATCGATGCGCACGTCGTCAACGCCGCCCTGGACATCCACGCGGACGACCCTGCATTCGGATACCGGTTCATCGCCGACGAACTCCCCGAGAAGGGCATCACGGCGGGTGAGAACAGGGTCCAGCGCCTGTGCAGGGACCACGGCATCTGGTCGGTCTTCTCTAAGAAGCGGGGCTTGAACCGCCGACCCGGGCCACCGGTCCACGACGATCTGGTCGAGCGGGACTTCACAGCCACGGCACCGAACGAGCTTTGGCTGACGGACATCACCGAACACCCCACTGCCGAAGGGAAGCTCTACCTCTGCGCGGTGAAGGACGTCTATTCCGGCAGGATCGTCGGGTACTCGATGGACTCGCGGATGAAGTCCTCGCTGGCCGTCGCCGCACTGGAGAACGCCATACGGGCACGCCGGCCGGAAGGGACAGTGGTGCAATCGGACAGAGGGTCCCAGTTCCGGTCTCGCCGCTTCGTTGAATCGCTCCGGCACCACGGTCTCACCGGATCGATGGGCCGGGTCGGTGCGTGCGCCGACAACGCCGCGATGGAATCGTTCTTCTCGCTGCTGCAGAAGAACGTTCTGGACCGTCAGCGGTGGCTCACCAGGCAGGACCTCCGGCTGGCCATCACAACCTGGATCGAGAGAACCTACCACCGCCGGCGACGGCAGAGACGGCTGGGCAAACTCACGCCCGTCGAATATGAAACAATCAACCGGACCGCGCTCATAGCGGCCTAAGACCCCGAGTCAACAAAAGCCGGGGCAGTCCCCATTTCCTCCATCTCGGACTCGTCACCGGCAAAGAATGAGTAGTCACTGTCCTGGATTTCCACCATGCATTCCGGTCCGGCAAACTCGAGGAGACACCACGCCGGCGTAGCTGAAGGCTGGGAGTAGTAGAGAATGAAACATCCAGCATGCGATCCCGCATGGCACAGTCCAATGGACGCCCGATCCTTGCCTTCGGGGCCGACGGACAAGTAGGGACGTGACGAATCACGTGAACCGGAAATCATATTTTGATTATGAGGCTGTGCCCTTCGGTGTCGGATCCGAACCTCTACCTGGACACTTTGAGAAGTCCAGTCCACGAATCCCTGTGGACGGTACTCGTCTACTCCGCTTTGGGCAGGTCGGCGGTAAACCCGTACTTCTTGTGCACCTTGAGAAGCAACGCGGTCAGGTCTTGGATGACGAGCTGGCGCATGTCGCGCTCATCTGTTTCCAGGATCCGGTCCAAGTTCGGGGTGATAGTTCCTCTCACGGTTAGTCCCACTTTCCTGATCCGGGTAGTGGTCGGTGAATCGCCTGTGTGCATAGCGGTGGCGCCCGGAAACCAGCTGTGGCTTTCGGAGATACTGAACTCCAGTGACCGTAGCGGACCGCTTAACCACCACTGCCGCCACGCCGTCGACGCGTTGAGGTCCATCGCGACTTCCCGTGCCGTGGCCCGGTAAAGCTGTACCCGGTACGGTGCGTGCTCGAGTTGTTCGCCGTATTCGAGGAACCTTGGTTCGTCTTCACGTGGAGCCAAGGGCCACAGCGTCTCGGTGCTGCGTTCGTAGGCTTCCCGAAAGTCCGCATGCATGCCGTTACCGATCATGCCCATGAAGAAGTCGAACATCGCCGGCCTGTCCGGGTGCTCCAGGAAGTGCCCCTCGGGTGGCGGCACGTTGCCGACCAGAACTTGATAAAGGCACCAGCCCCGCAGCCACTGCTCATAGCTGAACGGCTCACGTTCCTCCGGTTGCCTGCCCAGGAACGGTGGCGCTGCCGGATCAAATTTCTGAGGGTCGAACGGGTCGCTTTCAGCTGCGGCCATCCTTGCCTCGAAGAGGGCTTTGGGCTCGGGCCGGGACTCCCACTCTAGGAACACTTGCGATGCGCTTCGCAGGGCCTGCTCATAGAGATCAATGATCGTTTCGCCCTTCTCGGCGCGCAGACGCCTGATCAGGGCGTCAGATTGGGGTCCGGGATCCCGGTTCCACAGCCGTGCCTCTTCCACGAAGACTTCCAGGTCCATAGCGTTCCTTCACGAGAGCGGCGCGGCGGGCGGGCCTGAACCCCTTAGCCGGGAGTGCCGGGCAGGACCGGAACCCAAGACGACAGTAATAGGTCGGGGCGGATCGAGGCTTTTGTCCTACTAAACCGAAGGCAGTCCCACCTCCATCGGGGACCACTCCGCTTCGTCCGGCTCATCGGGTCCCACCAGCCCGGACAGCAAGATGTCGAGGCAACGCCGGGACTCGGTCACGAATTGCTGCAGCATTGGCATAACGTCATAAACGGTATCCCGGTATGTGAGTTGCACCTTCATGGCTGGGCGGAGGATTGTTTGACCGATCGTTCGGATCGGAGCTCCCGCGTGAAGTGTCCCGAGCACCACACCGTCGCTGAATCTAACGTCGGAGAACATTTCAATACGGGGGACGGCCTGGTGGTCGTGGTCCTCATACTCGAAGGAGCCGCCGAGGTTAATCTCGTGAATGTCAGCCGAGACAGTCAGGATGTCGCGGTGCTTGTCCTGGATGTCGAGTTCGTGAAGCATCGAGAGTATCGACAGCCCTCCGGATTGCATGTAGGTGAACGGTTGCATAATCCGGAGCCGCTCCTGGAACTCAAGATTTATCTCGCCCACCCAGTCGTTGACAGCCCTTTTCCACTGCTTCTCGTCAACGCAGATTGGAAAGTACACCGACTTGGGGCGTGTGGGCTCGGTGTCTTTAAAGTGCGCCATACCCCACGCAACAGCATCGAAGGCACTTCGAAGGTTGTGCAGGGCGTCACCGACATCGAGCGCCCAATCGTGCTTTGGGACTCCTCTGGGTGCTCGGGCAACGAGGTCGATTCCCAGGCGGTCCTCACGTAAGACTGCGTCTATCGAAACCGGGGCGCTTGCTTGCCACTCAACGAACTTGGCCTGGAGGAGGGCAACGTGCGAGTTCGCCCGACTCCACTTGAGGTCGGGCCAGGTCGTGAAGTTGATGCCGCCGATGAGACGGATGGGTTCGACGAATGGCGCCTGGTCATCTTCTGCGGAAGCGTCTTGAGTCACGGGTCAAGCATGACAGACCCTACAGACAGCACGCCGCGTATTGCGTTCGCACGAACTGCAGCAAGCAAGGCGTGCCCGGCGCTCGTAAGCCGGTGATGGCCCGGCCTTTGGTGCCGCCAGCGAACGATCTGTGGGACGGCGCCGCCTTGAGAATCACCAGCGAACAGCAGCCTATTGTCTGGCTATTCCCATTAGGAAACTCTAGGGTGGCGGCATGACGCCTAGATGGCTTGGAATCGCCCTACTTTGTGTGGGTACCGTGAACGCCTTCATCAGGGGCATGTTGGTCCTTCAGTCCACATCGAACAGCATCTGGGCGTACTTCGTCGTGCTTGGTGGCGTCGTTCTAATGCTTTGCGGCTACTTCATCGGAAAGCGCAAAAGCTGGAACTGACGCCATTCGCGAACCTTCAAGGGGCAGACATTAGTCAGCTCCGTCGATATGGTGACTGCATGGATGAAACGCCGCGATTCCGTTCACTGCGAAGGTGGCCCTGGGCCCTCGCCATCCTGCTTGTGATCATCGTGAACCTAATTCTTCTGGCGTTTAAAAGCCGCGAGTGCGTTGGCGAAATAATCAAGTCCATGTGTACTAGCGGCCCCGCAGTCAACATGGATGGCACGTGGATTTTTGTGCTGGTGAGCGTTGCCGCCGTCATCTACTTCGCGCGGCGCCTCGTGCGTGTTGCTGGAGCCAGAAGGGGATAAGCCGCCGACGGCGCACAGCCAATCAAAAAACCAACCCGCTACGGCACTGTTCGGTAGGTCTAATACGAAAGTAAGGTTCGTCAGGCTGCGGTGGCCGGGGTGATGGTGACGTTGAAGCCTAGGCTGTTGAGTTTTTTGATGGCGTTGTT
>NZ_JBHUSB010000046.1:0-4560 GCF_042673905.1 Arthrobacter sp. NPDC057009 | reverse complement strand
GGCGAACAGCCCAACCCTTGGGACCGACTACAGCCCCAGGATGCGATGAGCCGACATCGAGGTGCCAAACCTCCCCGTCGATGTGGACTCTTGGGGGAGATAAGCCTGTTATCCCCGGGGTAGCTTTTATCCGTTGAGCGATGGCCCTTCCATGCGGAACCACCGGATCACTAAGCCCGACTTTCGTCCCTGCTCGACTTGTAGGTCTCGCAGTCAAGCTCCCTTGTGCCTTTACACTCTGCGAATGATTTCCAACCATTCTGAGGGAACCTTTGGGCGCCTCCGTTACCTTTTAGGAGGCGACCGCCCCAGTCAAACTGCCCACCTGACACTGTCTCCCCGCCCGATAAGGGCGGCGGGTTAGAAGGTCAATACAGCCAGGGTAGTATCCCACCGATGCCTCCACCGAAGCTGGCGCTCCGGTTTCCAAGGCTCCTACCTATCCTGTACAAGCTGTACCAACATTCAATATCAGGCTGCAGTAAAGCTCCACGGGGTCTTTCCGTCCTGTCGCGGGTAACCTGCATCTTCACAGGTACTATAATTTCACCGAGTCTCTCGTTGAGACAGTGCCCAGATCGTTGCGCCTTTCGTGCGGGTCGGAACTTACCCGACAAGGAATTTCGCTACCTTAGGACCGTTATAGTTACGGCCGCCGTTTACTGGGGCTTCAATTCGCACCTTCGCTTACGCTAAGCGCTCCTCTTAACCTTCCAGCACCGGGCAGGCGTCAGCCCCTATACTTCGCCTTACGGCTTCGCAGAGACCTGTGTTTTTGCTAAACAGTCGCCTGGGCCTATTCACTGCGGCTTTTCTGGGCTATTCACCCTAAAAAGCACCCCTTCTCCCGAAGTTACGGGGTCATTTTGCCGAGTTCCTTAACGAGAGTTCTCTCGATCACCTTAGGATTCTCTCCTCGCCTACCTGTGTCGGTTTGCGGTACGGGCACCTCTCACCTCGCTAGAGGCTTTTCTTGGCAGTGTGGAATCAGGAACTTCGCTACTATATTTCGCTCGCCATCACAGCTCAGCCTTATGGGAAACGGATTTGCCTATTTCCCAGCCTAACTGCTTGGACGCGGATATCCAATACCGCGCTTACCCTATCCTCCTGCGTCCCCCCATTGCTCAAATGGTGAGGAGGTGGTACAGGAATATCAACCTGTTATCCATCGCCTACGCCTTTCGGCCTCGGCTTAGGTCCCGACTAACCCTGAGCGGACGAGCCTTCCTCAGGAAACCTTAGGCATTCGGTGGAGGGGATTCTCACCCCTCTTTCGCTACTCATACCGGCATTCTCACTTCTAAGCGCTCCACCAGTCCTTCCGGTCTGGCTTCACAGCCCTTAGAACGCTCTCCTACCACTGTTCGAAGAACAGTCCGCAGCTTCGGTGATACGTTTAGCCCCGGTACATTTTCGGCGCAGAGTCACTCGACCAGTGAGCTATTACGCACTCTTTAAATGGTGGCTGCTTCTAAGCCAACATCCTGGTTGTCTAAGCAACTCCACATCCTTTTCCACTTAACGTATACTTTGGGACCTTAGCTGGCGGTCTGGGCTGTTTCCCTTTCGACTACGGATCTTATCACTCGCAGTCTGACTCCCAAGGATAAGTCATCGGCATTCGGAGTTTGACTGAATTCGGTAACCCGGTAGGGGCCCCTAGTCCAATCAGTGCTCTACCTCCAAGACTCTTACCTTGAGGCTAGCCCTAAAGCTATTTCGGAGAGAACCAGCTATCTCCAGGTTCGATTGGCATTTCACCCCTACCCACACCTCATCCCCGCACTTTTCAACGTGCGTGGGTTCGGGCCTCCATTCAGTGTTACCTGAACTTCACCCTGGACATGGGTAGATCACCTGGTTTCGGGTCTACGACCACGTACTCATGCGCCCTATTCAGACTCGCTTTCGCTGCGGCTCCGCATCTTCTGCTTAACCTTGCACGGGATCGTAACTCGCCGGTTCATTCTACAAAAGGCACGCCATCACCCGTTAACGGGCTCTGACTACTTGTAGGCACACGGTTTCAGGATCTCTTTCACTCCCCTTCCGGGGTGCTTTTCACCTTTCCCTCACGGTACTGGTTCACTATCGGTCACTAGGGAGTATTTAGCCTTGGGAGATGGTCCTCCCGGATTCCGACGGAATTTCACGTGTTCCGCCGTACTCAGGATCCACTCAGGAGAGAACGAAGTTTTGACTACAGGGCTGTTACCTCCTATGGCGGGCCTTTCCAGACCTCTTCATCTACCTCGTTCCTTTGTAACTCCGTACAGAGTGTCCTACAACCCCAAGAGGCAAGCCTCTTGGTTTGGGCTGGTCCCGTTTCGCTCGCCGCTACTCAGGGAATCGCATTTGCTTTCTCTTCCTCCGGGTACTTAGATGTTTCAGTTCCCCGGGTCTGCCTTCTCATATCCTATGTATTCAGATATGGATACCACTCCATTACGAGTGGTGGGTTTCCCCATTCGGAAATCTCCGGATCAAAGCTTACTTACAGCTCCCCGAAGCATATCGGTGTTCGTCCCGTCCTTCATCGGCTCCTAGTGCCAAGGCATCCACCGTGCGCCCTTTCTAACTTAACCGTTAAAAAGAATCACTATGTGATATCTTGTGTTACTAATTGAATGTGATGTCTACTGTTATCTAGTTTTCAAAGAACACGTTGGTGGAGCCTAGCGGGATCGAACCGCTGACCTCCTGCGTGCAAAGCAGGCGCTCTCCCAGCTGAGCTAAGGCCCCGTATTGGGTAAAGATGGTGGGCCTGAGTGGACTCGAACCACCGACCTCACGCTTATCAGGCGTGCGCTCTAACCAGCTGAGCTACAGGCCCATCTTAACTTATTCAAGGAACAAAGTTCCTTCAAAACTAAACAAGACAGGGAACGTTCTGTTTATAAGACCCAAGGTCTTATATTCCGTATAATATCCTTAGAAAGGAGGTGATCCAGCCGCACCTTCCGATACGGCTACCTTGTTACGACTTCACCCCAATCATCTGTCCCACCTTCGGCGGCTGGCTCCAAAAAGGTTACCTCACCGACTTCGGGTGTTACAAACTCTCGTGGTGTGACGGGCGGTGTGTACAAGGCCCGGGAACGTATTCACCGCGGCATGCTGATCCGCGATTACTAGCGATTCCAGCTTCACGCAGTCGAGTTGCAGACTGCGATCCGAACTGAGAACAGATTTGTGGGATTGGCTTAACCTCGCGGTTTCGCTGCCCTTTGTTCTGTCCATTGTAGCACGTGTGTAGCCCAGGTCATAAGGGGCATGATGATTTGACGTCATCCCCACCTTCCTCCGGTTTGTCACCGGCAGTCACCTTAGAGTGCCCAACTGAATGCTGGCAACTAAGATCAAGGGTTGCGCTCGTTGCGGGACTTAACCCAACATCTCACGACACGAGCTGACGACAACCATGCACCACCTGTCACTCTGCCCCCGAAGGGGACGTCCTATCTCTAGGATTGTCAGAGGATGTCAAGACCTGGTAAGGTTCTTCGCGTTGCTTCGAATTAAACCACATGCTCCACCGCTTGTGCGGGCCCCCGTCAATTCCTTTGAGTTTCAGTCTTGCGACCGTACTCCCCAGGCGGAGTGCTTAATGCGTTAGCTGCAGCACTAAGGGGCGGAAACCCTCTAACACTTAGCACTCATCGTTTACGGCGTGGACTACCAGGGTATCTAATCCTGTTCGCTCCCCACGCTTTCGCTCCTCAGCGTCAGTTACAGACCAGAGAGTCGCCTTCGCCACTGGTGTTCCTCCACATCTCTACGCATTTCACCGCTACACGTGGAATTCCACTCTCCTCTTCTGCACTCAAGTTCCCCAGTTTCCAATGACCCTCCCCGGTTGAGCCGGGGGCTTTCACATCAGACTTAAGAAACCGCCTGCGAGCCCTTTACGCCCAATAATTCCGGACAACGCTTGCCACCTACGTATTACCGCGGCTGCTGGCACGTAGTTAGCCGTGGCTTTCTGGTTAGGTACCGTCAAGGTACCGCCCTATTCGAACGGTACTTGTTCTTCCCTAACAACAGAGCTTTACGATCCGAAAACCTTCATCACTCACGCGGCGTTGCTCCGTCAGACTTTCGTCCATTGCGGAAGATTCCCTACTGCTGCCTCCCGTAGGAGTCTGGGCCGTGTCTCAGTCCCAGTGTGGCCGATCACCCTCTCAGGTCGGCTACGCATCGTTGCCTTGGTGAGCCGTTACCTCACCAACTAGCTAATGCGCCGCGGGTCCATCTGTAAGTGGTAGCCGAAGCCACCTTTTATGTCTGAACCATGCGGTTCAAACAACCATCCGGTATTAGCCCCGGTTTCCCGGAGTTATCCCAGTCTTACAGGCAGGTTACCCACGTGTTACTCACCCGTCCGCCGCTAACATCAGGGAGCAAGCTCCCATCTGTCCGCTCGACTTGCATGTATTAGGCACGCCGCCAGCGTTCGTCCTGAGCCAGGATCAAACTCTCCGATAAAGTAGTTTGACTGACTACGCACATCGCTGTGCGATTTATTTAAAACTTTGAATTAACAGGTACAGCTCGCCG
>NZ_JBHUSB010000045.1:0-5021 GCF_042673905.1 Arthrobacter sp. NPDC057009 | reverse complement strand
TAACTCCCCCTGTGGCCGCCCCCCACCCCCGACCCCCCCCCCCCCACAACTGTACGTTCGCGCTCTTTGTTGGCCTAGAAACCCGAGGTGCCGACGAACACCTGGATGAAGGCGAAGAAAATCGTCGCGATAACGGCCACGTAGAGCAGCGCCGTGATGATCCACCCGGAGTCGCCCACGATCCGGGCAACGCCTGACGGGACGGGGATGACGCCGTGGACGACGTTGCGTACTGTCACCCAGACGAAGAGCGGGATCATCGCCGCCCACACAATCATGCAGAACGGACACAGGATGCGGATTTCGTACAGCGCCTGGGACCACAGCCAGACCACAAAGATGAATCCAAGCGTGACGCCGATCTGCAGCCCGATCCAGTACCAGCGGGCGAACCGCGCGCCCGCCAGCAAAGCCATTCCTGCGGTGATCGTGATGGCGAAGGCCACGATGCCGATGAACATGTTGGGGAAGCCAAACACCGAACTTTGCCACGTCTGCATGACCTGGCCGCAGGAAATCCAGGGGTTCACATCGCAGACGGTGGTGTGGTTGGGATCCTTGAGGACCTCGAGTTTCTCCAGCACCAGTGTTCCGGAGGCGAGCCAGCCAACGACGCCGGTGATGACCAGCAGCCAGCCGAACGGGCGGTCGCGGGTCATGGCCGGCACCGCGGCGCCGGCCGGAACAGCGGCCGGCCCGGCACCGTCCAGGTGGTCCTGTTCGTAGTCCGTGCCCGTGGAAGGCGAAGTGCGTGGCATGGGATAGCGTCCTTTTGTCTGGGGGTGCTCCTGCCCAGATTGTATCGCCGCCAGCTTGAGGCAGTCTGTACCCGGTGCTCACGGGCGCATTGACCGCCCCCGTCACACAATTACAGCGTATCTGAACAGCAATATGAGAGAATAAACGTGGCTGGAGAGCGAACCACATTCGAACTCCAGTCCGGTGGCTTGTTCCCAAGACCGCCAATGAGCAGCGGTGCAGGCTTGAAAAGAAGATCCAGCCTCCCGCCTTCCATTGGACGGCACCTGGTTGTGGTTGTCAGAAACAACGGGTTCCAGTAACAAGCCCGCCGGCCTGTCAGGCCTGCCGCACCCCACTGCCGGTGCGAGCCTGCTGGTATCCAATTGACTTCTGTCAATGCCTGCGGGTTTTGACAATATGTGCCCCAATGGGTGCCGAATGTGGCGGCATGTCAGGGGCAGGAGTGTTGCCACATATGGATAATGACCAGGTCATAGCCGAGAATGTCGAACTGGCTGCCGCCGATGAGGCCGCCGCCGAGGCTCCCAAGAAGGTCACCAGGACCCGACGCAAGGCTGCACCCAAGGCCACAGCAGCGGACGCCGAGACCGCGGCGTCGGAAACCGCTGCTCCGGTACCTGCAGCGTCTGAGACCGTACAGCCAGACACCGCAGCGTCTGAAACTCCTGTAGCCGAAGTCGCCGCGGAGGCCGGAGAAGCACCGGCCAAGGCCCCGGTCCGCCGGAGCCGCGCACGGAAGAAGGTTGCCGAGGAACCGCTGCCCGCGTTCGCGGAAGGTGCCGGGGCCGAAGTTGACGCACAGGCTGCCGGCGCGCAGGTAGCCGCCACTGAGCCGGCAGTCACGGGGCCGGCAGACGAGGCCGCTGCTGAGGAGCCGGCCGCCGAATCCAAGCCCGTCCGCCGCCGTCGGACAACGAAACCCAAAGCCACTGAGCCCGCCGAAAGCCCCGCGGAATCCACCGGAGCCTCCGCTGCAGGCACTGCCGTAGCAGCCGCTGAGGAAACCCAGGCTGCTCCGGAAACCCAGGCTGCCCCGGAAACCCCGGCTGCCCCGGAAACCCCGGCAGCAGCGGCCACTCCCGAATCCGCTGCTGCGCAGGAAGCCGGTGCTGCTCAGGAAACCGCTGCTGTCCAGGAAACTGCTGCCGTCCAGGAAGCGGCTGCCGAGGAGGAAGCCGAAGAAGAGGCTGCCGCGCAGTCGCCTCTGGCTTCGCTTTTCCTGGAGCCCGCCTCCGTTACATCGATCATCTTCCAGGCCCCCGACCTGAATACAGTCATCCGCCCCGCCGCCAAGGAAGACGCGGCCGCCGGGGAGGGCGAGGACGAGTTGGAGGACGAGGGTGGCCGGCGCCGGCGGCGCAGCCGCGGCCGCCGCGGCCGCAGCCGGTCCGACCGTGAAATCACCGACGGCGACGAGGGAGCAGAAGTTTCCGACGAAGCCGGCGAAGATGAGGGCGCCCAGCCCGAAGACGGCGTGACGTCCCGCCGTCGCCGCCGCCGCCGCCGCGGCGACCAGGATCTGGAACTGACCGGCGGGGGAGAAGACGATCCGCCCAACACGGTCACCCGCGTCCGCGCCCCCCGGGCCATCAGCGAGGCGCCGGCAAGCAACCGCGTCACCAGCGTCAAGGGATCCACGCGCCTCGAAGCCAAGAAGCAGCGCCGCCGGGAATCCCGCGATACCGGACGCCGCCGCACGGTCATCACCGAGGCCGAGTTCCTGGCCCGCCGGGAATCCGTGGACCGCCAGATGATCGTCCGCCAGCGCGACGACAGAATCCAGATCGGCGTCCTGGAGGACGGCGTCCTGGCCGAGCATTTCGTCTCCAAGACGCAGCAGGACTCCCTGATCGGCAATGTGTACCTGGGCAAGGTGCAGAACGTTCTGCCGTCCATGGAGGCCGCCTTCGTGGACATCGGACGCGGGCGCAACGCCGTGCTGTACGCCGGTGAGGTCAACTGGGATGCAGCCACCCTCGAGGGCAAGCAGCGCCGGATCGAAAATGCCCTGAAGTCGGGCGACTCCGTCCTGGTCCAGGTCACCAAGGACCCCGTGGGCCACAAGGGCGCGCGGCTGACCAGCCAGATCTCCCTGCCCGGCCGGTACCTTGTATACGTTCCCGGCGGGTCCATGACCGGCATCTCCCGTAAGCTGCCCGACGTCGAACGCAACCGGCTCAAGCGCATCCTCAAGGACCGCCTCCCCGAGGACGCGGGCGTCATTGTCCGCACCGCCGCCGAAGGCGCCTCCGAGGAGGAACTGACCCACGACATCAACCGCCTCCGTGCCCAGTGGGAGGGGATTGAAAGCCAGGCCAAGTCCACCAAGGTCCTCGCCCCCGAACTGCTCTACGGCGAACCGGACCTGACCATCAAGGTTGTGCGCGACGTCTTCAACGAGGACTTCTCCAAGCTGATCGTGTCCGGCGACGAAGCATGGGACACCATCGAGGCGTACGTCACCTACGTCGCACCGGACCTGGTGGGCCGGCTCGAAAAGTGGACCAAGGACGAGGACATTTTCTCCGCGTGGCGCATTGACGAGCAGATCCACAAGGCCCTGGACCGCAAGGTGTTCCTGCCGTCCGGCGGCTCCCTGGTCATTGACCGGACCGAGGCCATGACTGTGGTTGACGTTAACACCGGCAAGTTCACCGGCAGCGGCGGCAACCTCGAAGAGACCGTCACCAAGAACAACCTCGAGGCTGCCGAGGAAGTGGTCCGCCAGCTGCGGCTGCGCGACATCGGCGGCATCATCGTCATCGACTTCATCGACATGGTGCTGGAGTCCAACCGCGACCTGGTCCTGCGCCGCCTGGTGGAGTGCCTGGGCCGCGACCGCACCAAGCACCAGGTCGCCGAGGTCACCTCGCTGGGTCTGGTGCAGATGACCCGCAAGCGCATGGGTACCGGCCTCCTGGAGGTCTTCGGCGAGCAGTGCGAGGTGTGTGCAGGCCGGGGTGTGGTCACGCATGACGAGCCGGTGGAGCACCGCCGCGCCAACACCGTGGCCGCAGAGCACCATGTCCACCGTGCGGAGGTGCAGCCCCCTGCCCGTCCGGAGCGGAAGCGCCGCCGTGGCAAGGGCGGACAGCAGCCAGAGGGCGCTCCGGCCGCCCCTGCCGCGCTGCACCACCCCGACCCCTCGGAAGCAGAACGCCACGCCAAGGCTGAAGCCACCCGCGCCGCCCTCGCCAACATCGCGGCAGCGGCGCACGCCGCGCACCTGCACGAGGAGGCCGCGCAGACCGCCGCCGCGTCAGCGGAAGCACCGCGTCCGGCCGCGCCAGCGGCTGCCGCACCGGAAAGCCCTGTGGTGCACCGCGCTCCTGAAACGGAGAGCATCTCCGGCCGGCCAGGGGCAGTGCTGACTTTTGGCGGCGAGAAGGTGATTCTTCCGTTTGTCGATCACAGCGATGAGCCGCCGAAGGAAGCGCCGGCCCTGACGCTGGACCGCCTGGAGGAGGCCTTCGCGCACCTCGGCAGCCCGGTTGCGCCCGCCGAGAAGGAGGAGCCCAGGGAAGAGGCGCCGGCCCAGCGGGAAAGCGAGCAGCGGGAAAGCCGGCAGTCGGAGAGCCAGCCTGCTGCGGGCCAGCTGGCCGAAAGCTCCACCGCGCTGTCCCGGGGGCGCCGTCCGCGACGCAACCGCAGCGCCAGCCGTCCCCAGGGCGCAGCCAACGAAACATCCGTGGAGCACCACGAGGTTGCTCCCGCATCCGCCGCCGGGCACTCGCACGAGGCCAAGGCACCGGAGACGGGTGACGGCCGCGCGGCCAAGGCGGCTCCGCAGCCAGCCAGCGAACCGATTATTCTGGGGGTTGGGGTACCCGCCTCGGAACTCTGAGCTGATCAAGGTCTGGGATGACTGACTTCTGAATCCAGAGGAAGGGTCCGGCACCGCGCTTGCGGGGCCGGACCCTTTTCGCTGCCGGCCTGTCGCAAACGTCAAATTCGGCGCCATATCCGGAACGAACCGCTAGGCTGGGGGACTGACACGGGGTGCCGCGCACGGGCCGGCTGAGATCCAAACCCGTTGAACCTGTCCGGTTAGCACCGGCGAAGGGATGTCTCCTTTGTCATCAACACTGTCAGCATCGCTCCTGCCTGCACCAACGGCCGCCGCTACTCCGCTTCTGGAAACCGTGGCTCCGCCCACCCCCACCTCCCGCGCAGTTCCCCGGGTCCTTGCCATCGCCGGCTCGGATCCGTCCGGCGGCGCAGGCATTCAGGCCGACCTGAAAAGCATTGCAGCCCACGGC
>NZ_JBHUSB010000044.1:0-6376 GCF_042673905.1 Arthrobacter sp. NPDC057009 | reverse complement strand
ACGCCATCAAAAAACTCAACAGCCTAGGCTTCAACGTCACCATCACCCCGGCCACCGCAGCCTGACGAACCTTACTTTCGTATTAGACCTAACGACATGTGCCGTCGAGGGTTGCCCCTTTGGGCAAGCGGCCAACCCGCCGCTGGCTGACAGCTGCAATACTGATTTGCATGGAAAGCTGGAAGCGACGGCAACTGAGCGCCGGGCCCGCCATGGCCAGCTATGACGAGTACCCTCGCGAAGACAAGCACCAGATCGAGTTTCTCGACTTCTTCGTCGACGGCCAACCACTCCGGGAGTTGCTCAGCGTACCTGACGAAATGGCGAAGCCAGAGCAAGAGACCACCGCCCTTCGTGACGACTGGCCGCACGCTGCCGTGGAGCAACTGGACCGGCTGATGGCCCTCATTCCCGGCGACTTCAGCGACGGACGTGTCTCGCTCCTAATATGCCCTGTGTGTGGCGACCAGGCCTGCGGGGCGCTGACCATGGAGCTGACAACAGCCGCGGACACGGTCACCTGGCGCCGGTTTGGGTGGCAGGATGGCATAACCGACGAGCCACAGCCCTGGCTGTTTTGCGGATCAGACCTTTACGTTCGATCGAACGCAATACGAGCGGCTCCTAAACAGTCTCAAGGAGCACTATCAGTCCCAGGTAAGCGAGGAAGTCTTGGCTTCCCGATCCTCAGTCTTCAAACGTCTTTTCCGCTTCCTCGACCGACCCCAATAACGAACCTGAGAGGGGCAGCAGACTCTGCATCATGAGCCCCGAAGGAGAACAGCAGCCCGTGCCGCTGAGCCTTCCCCGAAGCCACGAAGGGCCGGGCGATCACCGGCTTACGGCTGGCAATCTTCGGCTTTGGTTTTCACCGGCAATTTGGTGGGCTTCACCGTAGAAGGGGCTGTCATGGTTTCCACGGTATCGCCGGTGCCCGCTGTCAGCTGGCAGGGAAACCCCGCCACGCCGATTAAATGGGAAAGCCCCGGTAGTGCGAGGCTTAGGCCCTCCCGGCTCTAACTGCCTGCATAAGGCGCCGCGCCAAGTAGATGACGGCGGCCACACTCACCACCACCAAAATCCACGTGCCATCCGCGCTGAGCGCGGGGCCGCTAGTACACGCGCCATCGATTGTGGGGCCAACGCACTCGCCGCTTTTATACCCCACAAATGCGATGTTCACGATGATCACAAGCAGGATGGCGAGGGCCCAGGGCCACCATCGCGGTGAACGGAATCGCGGCGTTTCATCCATGCAGTCACTCTACTGATCGGGCCATCCAATTTCTGCCCCCTTCAACCTTCCTCGCACGAGCTCCATGGGGGTCAGGCCGTTGCTAGTACTTCGACCAGACGCTGGAAATGAACCTGCGCAATCCTCGTAGCAACGGAGTCGCTTGGAGGCTCACCCATACGCTTGACCCACTCACCGCGTACAAATGAATTATCCAAGCGCCCATCTGCTGCAAACTTTTCTTCCACAGCGTCAACGAAGTCATGCAAATGATCTGAAAACTCTAGGTACATCTCGTCGACCTTGGCCGTGGACACTACCGCCTCATCAAGGAACTTGGGGTGAACGGCACAATTGGCGATGGCTTCGAGTTCGAACGAAATGACCGCCGCTCTGGGTTGCTTGCCAAACCATTGCATGTATCTTTGCCTTTCTTCGAGCTATGACCCACACTGTCGCACGTCCGGCCATGTTTGGGGCAGGTGGAGGGCCGTGTGGCTAAAAGGCAAGCAGGCCTAAGACGCGAGTGTCCGGGCCCGGCTTCCCGGATGGAAAAGGACTACACCTGGCCGCTTGTGCCGTGAGGGGTTCGTCGCAAGGCACGGCCGGTCATCCCCCAAATGATGACCCGGCCGTCCCGTGCTTGTTGCAACGCTGGGAGACTGACCTATGAATAACGGCAGGTTCAATTGCCTAGGGCGCGGAACCCACCACTGATGTCTTAACTGAGGTCCAGGCGGTCGCTGTTCCGGCTGGGAAGGTTTTGCCGGCTTTCAGCGTGACCAACCGTTCGCCGATCAGCAGCCCGTTGGTGGGATCAATGATGATGTCCGTCCGGGTTTCTCTGTTCGGATGCTCGATGCCGATGGCTGTGCCTACCCGGCCGTCAAGGTTCGCTTCGTTGTCTACGACCGTGACTCCGGGAATGAGCGCGGCCGCTTTGTACAGTGCAGCGCGAAGGTCTGCGGGGACGACTCCGGTCCGCAGCGCGGCCGCGATGTTTTCTAGCGTCTCGGCCTCCGGCCTGCCTTGCTTGCCTCGCTGTCGAATTGTGTTCAGGAGTGCCTGGGGGTCGCGCGGCAGATTCTTCACGCCTTCCTCCAAAGGCAGGCCGGCGAACAGCAGCCGAGGTTCTCCGTAGAAGTTGCCCCCCGGAGCCCGCAGCAATTCTCCCGTCCTGATAGGGTCACTGGCCTGGGACTGCTGGTATTTGGTCGCCGCTGCCTTGGCTTCCTCGCTGAAGAACGTCGTTGGGATACGGGCTTCCCGCTTCCAGATCCATTCCGCTGCATGGTTGGCAGGGACGTAGAGATGGTCCGAGGACTTGTCCAGCCACTCCACCGAACGGCCGCCTGTCCCAGGGTCCCCCAATGCGACGCCAGCGGCGTAGACCGCTGTGGTATCAATCTTCAGGTACTGGCCGGGTCCCACCATCGGGTCGGAGGTCCGGATGGTTGCTGCCGCTGCGTTGTTCAGGACCTCAGCTGCTTCCGCAGTTGCTCCCGGACCACTGGGCCTGACAACATCCGCCACTACGATTCCCCCCACAACCAGGGCCGCAGCCGAAGCGATCAGGGCACGGCGCCGGAAGCGGATTGGGCGCACGCTGGCTGGGGCGTGCGTGACGGTCGTTGCCTCGGGCTGGTAATCGGAACTGATCTTGGACATAAGCCTGTTGCGGCCGCGAGCCAACGTGGCCGGCGGGGCGGAGCCGATGTCGCTACGCATTTCGCGGAGCAGCTGCAAGTCGTTCATGGTCGTTCTCCGTTTCATCAAGTATTCCGAGGTTGAGCTGGGTTCGCAGTGTTCGGCGGGCACGGTTCAAGCGAGACCGCACAGTCCCCACCGGAACGTCCATGGCCAGGGCGATGCCCTCGTAGGTCAGGTCAGCCCAGGCGTAGAGCAGCAGCGTTTCTCGGTCTATGGCCGCCATGGATTTCAGGCTGCGGGCGATGCGCCCGGTCGCCACAATGGCGTCCACTTGCGCGGCGACCCGGTCCGAATCGTCAGCGACGGCTTCGCGTGAGGCCGCTTTTGCCGCGGTTTTGAGCATCTTGGCTTCGGCGCGGTGGTGCCGCCGGAGCAAGTTTGTAGCTATCCCGAAAAGCCAGGGCCGGGCATCGTCCCGGTCCGGGTCGTAGGTTTCCAGCTGTTCCCAAGCGACTAGGAAGGTTTCGGATGTGACGTCGTCGGCGGCGAAGTCGCCGGCTCTTCTGGCCGCGTACCTATAGATGACTGCAGCGTGTCTGTCGTACAACTCCCCGAATGCTTCGGGGCTGTCCCGGGACCGCCTGATGATGTCGTTATCTGTGCTCACACTATGTATTGCCCGCTGGCCGCAAAAGGGTTCACGGATATGCCCTTCCTGCGCTCAATGGATCTCCTCGCAGCGTACCCGCTCGCCTAGAGTCGCCTTCCCCTACGGTCCCAGCCTGCCCTTCGCTCCTCTTCTTCAAGCCAGAACGACGAATCATTTCTGCGAACACGAAGGAGGTAACCGAGATAGATCGAGGTGACGATGAATAGTCCCAAAGCCAGGAAGAAGGCTGGAAGGTCCGTGGAACTCCGCCATAGCAGGGCGTTCAGAGCCAGCATGAAGCTAATGCCGGCTTGTCCTGCCCAGATGCACACCATAAATCGAAAGGAGCCGCGAGTCATCCGGGGCTCCAACCGGCTGCGTCCGTCGCCGAGCTCCCTCATGACGAGAGCGTACAGCTTTCGGCGCAGTTAGTCCGGCATCCCATCTCCTTGGAAGCGGAACACTCCCTGCGGGACATTCTCCTACCAAACCAGATCAAGCGGTTGTTAGAGCCCATGGCGGGCGGACAAATCACGCTGACTTATTCTGTCGACAGCGATCCGATTCTGCCCTGATCAGTGTTCTAACGCGGCCCTCGCGACGCACAGGACTGGTCCGGATCAGCCTTCGTCCTGTTCATGGTCAGAGTTACGGTGAAAAATAAGATCGCCTACGGCTTCGAGAACGCCCTGAACTACAGCCGCGATGACTTCCACGAGGACGGACATACGGCCACGATACGACTGCTCGCGCTCCATGGTCTATTCATCCCCACGAGGGTTCCCGAGGGGAGGCCATGGTCTAGACCTAACGACTTGTGCCGCGAGGGGTTCCCCGAAGGCGCGAAGGGACGGGCGATCACCGGCGCCAGCAGGCTGACCTCTGACGGACGTTTTGAGCCCCTGGCTTGGCGCCTTGGTTTAGAGCCTGAACTAGGATTCAACTCATGCCTGCCGCCAATCGCAAAGACCTCCGCCAACACATGGCAGAGATATTCGACTGGAAAACCAGCCCCGAAACCGGCAGTCAATTCTTCAATCTGTACACCTGGTGGCGGGACGCAGAAGTTGTAGCCGGCTTAGGAAACCTGCTCGCTGAGCCCTTCCGCACAGCCAGTCCCACCGTAGTCATCGGCCCCTCCGCCAGCGGATACATCACCGGTGTCCTTGCCGCGACGAGCCTGGGCGTAGGCTTTTGCCCAATCCGTAAGGACGCTGCCCCATCCTTCGACAGCGATCCGTGGGTCACGGTCACTAGCCCGCCCGACTACAAAGACCGCCACCTCGAGCTGGGACTGCCCAAGGGCCTCATCCACTCCGGAGACCGGGTAATCGCCGTCGACGATCTGATCGACAGCGGCGGTCAGCTCATGGCACTGCAAAGACTCATCGCCGAAATTGGAGCGACATGGGTCGGAGCATCAGTCTTGATCGACAATCTCAAGGAGAGCCAACTGAGGCGTCAGCTGAACCTCAAGTCTGTTTTTCACATCCGAGACCTCTAAGGAGCGTTCCAGCATGTAGAGATCCGTGGCAAAAGTGCCGGTCCCTGGTGGCATGCGGGCCTTAGCGCTCGGGTGATTCGCTCCGATTGGACTAGTCCTACTGAATCATTCCGCTGGCCGTTCGCGCTACGGATTGCGGGCGAGGAGTGGATTCCGATGACAAATCGGCGATACGGACGTAGGCTCCGATCAGCGCTCCTACCCCGCTCGTGACCATGGATCAAAGGTGGTAGCTCGTTGTATGGCCCGCAAAGCGGTTTGAACTTTTTGTATGCCCTGCGGGATAATTGGTACTGCTGGATAGGAGTATGGCATGCAGCAGTTGGCGAGCCTATTGAGTCTTCTTTCCCTTATATCGAGCCTGCCCGCCCTCGTCTACATGGCGAAACATCCGCACCGCAAGAGCGAACCCTATGGCAGAGAAGACAAAGTCGTGTGGATTTCACTCTTTCTAACGACGGGGTTCCTCGTCGCTTCGAGCCTTCTAATGTTTGGCAGTCCTTTGTCACGGTTATTGATTGTGGTTGCCATGTTTCTGGCTGCACCCACCGTCGTCTACATGGCGAAACACCCACCGACCAGGGTTGAACCATTTAACAGGACACACAAACTCATGATGATTCCACTCTTCCTGAGTTTCTGTTGCATGGTCGCCGCAGGCTTTCCGACGCTGGCCAGAGTCTGAAACGTGTTCTGGCCCGCCGTTTTAGGGACGCACCGTCCCGTGAATGGTTCCCGAATGCACCCAAGAAGGCGAAATAGTTCTCGTGCTTTCCGCCGCGTTAGCGGCCACTAAAAAGACGCTTGAGCCATGAGGGTCGACGGGCGCCAGCCATTCGCGGGGCCTCCATTACCTCGGCGCCCCACCCGTCATAATCACCGCCATGGCGCTCCACTATGAAGGACACCTCCTGGACGAACTGCTTCACGCTGTTAGAGTCGAGCGGGCTCATTTGTTGCGCTTCCAAGAGGAAGTAGTCTTCCTCTTCGAGGACTTCTGCCGAGTAGCCCGCAGCAGCAAGTTCCTCGGCAGCCTGTGATGCTCCCTCCAAATGCGGGAAAACAGCACTGTGGTCCACCAGGCGTGAGCTTTCGAGATCGTCGCCAATTTCCAGGCGCTGCTCGATTTGCTTTGCGGAAAGCTCTGTTGGGTCGATGAGCTTGTCCAAGGGGTCTGTCATGGAGACAGTCTAGGACGTCGAGAAGCCGGCACTTCGCGGGTAAGCATGGGTTCTCGGAGGGCGACATGGACTAGCGGTCCAGCGTCGCTGTCGCGCCGTGGTGGGAGAAAGTATGCGGTTGCCTCGCCCCTGGCTCTGGCCGGGGATGAGGTTTCGGG
>NZ_JBHUSB010000043.1:0-7455 GCF_042673905.1 Arthrobacter sp. NPDC057009 | reverse complement strand
CTGCCCGAAACCTCATCCCCGGCCAGAGCCAGGGGCGAGGCAACCGCATACTTTCTCCCACCACGGCGCGACAGCGACGCTGGACCGCTAGTCCCAACCGAGTTCGTGAAGCCGCTGGTCGTCGATTCCGAAGTGGTGGGCAATCTCGTGGATCACCGTGACCGCCACCTCATCCACCACGTCCTCGTGCGAGGAGCAGATGTCCAGGATCGGCTGGCGGTAGATGGTGATGCGGTCGGGCAGGGAACCCGCATCCCACCATGAGTCGCGCTCGGTCAGCGGAACGCCCTCGTACAGTCCCAGGAGTACGGTGTCCGGGTCCTCGCCGGGCTGCGGAACGTAGTCGTCGTCGATGAACACCGCCACGTTGTCCATGGCCCGCGCCACCTCGGCCGGAAGCTGCTCCAGGGCGTCGCTGACGGCGGCTTCGAAGTCGGCCTCGGACATGTCGAAACCCGAAGGTTCGCCGTCTCCCTCCGGCACGATCGGGAGGCCGGGTGGCAGGTTTGCGGGCATACCAAAACTTTAGCGGGATCTGCGCCGGGTCAGGCCCACGCCGAGAAGGCAGATGGCACCGCCCACGAGCCCCCAGACGGTGGGGATTTCGCTGAGCACCAGCCATGAGATCAGCACCGTGGTGCCAGGCACGAGGTACGTGGTGGCGGCGAGTTTGCCGGCATCAATCAATGACAGGGCGTAGGCCCAGGTGGTGAAGGCGATGGCAGTGGGAAAGATGCCCAGGTAGACCAGGCCAAGGGTGGCCGGCAGCGGGGCGGCCTGCAGTTCCTGCCCCAGCTGACCGGCGAAGGGAAGGCAGCAGGCCAGGCCCACCATGATTCCGAACCACGTGGCCTGCCCCGCCGGAAACTTGCGCAGGACGGGCTTCTGGATGATGACGCTCACGGCGGCGAGTGCAGCAGCGAGGAGGCAAAGCAGCACGCCTGCCACGTCCGCCGTCGAACGCGTCCCCGAACCCAAGGCGATGACCGCGACGCCGCCGAATGCCACCAGGCTGCCGATGATCAGCCAGCGCGGGAAACCCTCCTTGAGGATGATGCCTGCCATCACGGCCACCAGGATGGGGTTCACGTTGATGAGCAGCGCGCTGGTTCCGGCGTCGAGCGAATGCTCCGCGGCGTTGAGCGCCACGTTGTACCCGGCGAACCACATGACGCCGTAGGCGAGAATTGGCCACCACTCGCGTCCCCGTGGCAGCACCCGCAGCTTGGGAAGCACCACCGCGCCCAGCACGACGGCGGCGATCGCCAGCCGCCCCAGCGTCAGGGCTCCGGGGGAGAAGCTTGGGCCCACGGCGCGGATGCCCACGAAGGCTGAGGCCCAGAGGACCACGGTCACCACGACGGCGGCGACCCCCAGCGGGCTCACGCTCCCCCGGGGCTGGTGCGTGTTCAGTTCGGAGTGGGGCTGCAGGGGGCTCGTGCCGGCGGAAGATGCCATGGTGCCAATCTAGTTCCGCTGCCCGTCCCATGGCTGGCGGAAATCGGTCATGTCTAGCCAGGAAACTGCCATTCTGGCGGGCCTCCATTTGCCTGCCGTTTGGGTGGCCGTAGCCCCGATTTTGGATATTCCCTGCCTAGGCTCTATAGTTTTAGACGTCCGGTTCGGAGGAACACGAAAGGACAAGAACGAAAGGCTTCGGCCCTTTATTTTTGCCCTTGTTCAGCCAGATCGAGTCCAAGCCCCCATCGTCTAGCGGCCTAGGACACCGCCCTTTCACGGCGGCGGCACGGGTTCGAATCCCGTTGGGGGTACGCAAGGAAGTGGTCAAAGCAGGCAAAAAAGTCTGGTAGGCTGGAGTCCTTGAAAAAACGCGGTAGAGATACCCCGGAAAGCAAGAAATAGCAAGGCCCTGTAGCGCAGTTGGTTAGCGCGCCGCCCTGTCACGGCGGAGGTCGCGGGTTCAAGTCCCGTCAGGGTCGCTTTGATTGCCGGAAGAAATTCCGGCCGTCATGGTGACACGTCACCTAGGCTCTGTAGCTCAGTTGGTAGAGCGTTCGACTGAAAATCGAAAGGTCACCGGATCGACGCCGGTCGGAGCCACCAGCTAAACCCCGCTGTTCCACTTGGAACAGCGGGGTTTTTTCGTATCCTCCTTTTCTTCCCCGTTCCGCCTTTCTCTGCCCCCGACGAACCGTCCTGGCGCACTTTGGGGGTAGCGCCGTCGTAAATTCCGACGGCCGCCGGCGTGTTCCGTGTCATAGTGCCCTGTTTTGGGCCAAGGAGAGCACCGCCGGAAGCGTGTGACCAAGGCCATTGATGACGCGTTGATGAAGGCCCATTTGATTCCAAACCTGAACTGAGGCACGCGCGCGCAAACGAGATGTAAGCGCTTGCATCAGATGAGCACCTCCCGGGGGCTTCTGCCCAAAACCGTGTTGAACTCGGCTGACAACGTTGTCTAGCGTTGAGTGTGGGCCGCGAAATGTATGACATTTCCACTCGCCCAATGCGGGGTCCTACCCAAACCCCGCCTTTCCCTCGACACAACGGCGTCCTCGATGACGCCTGCCGTGTCAGCGGGGTCTCCGGAGTGCGGGGGAAAGGGCAGCTGCCCGTCTTCCACGAAATAACTCCGCGAGAAGAGCACAACATGCACAAGCACCCCAACACCCCCCGGATGCTGCGGTGGCGACCCGCCGCCGCAGCTCTGGCGGCCACGGTCGCCGCCACGGCGTTCCTCGCCGTTCCCTCGGCGCAGGCTAACGAGCCGTCTGATCCGCCGTCGAGCAGCCAGCTGCCGGCGCCGACTCCGGGCTTCCCCCTGCCGACGCCCCACACGCAGAAGGCCTACGACCCGGCGTCGGACTTCACGTCCAAATGGACCCGTGCGGACGCCAAGCAGATCATGGCGCAGAGCGACCCGACCGTAATGCAGGGCCAGAACTCCATGAGCCCCGACGTCACCATGCCGGAGATCCCTGAGGACTTCCCGACCATGAACGAGGATGTCTGGGTCTGGGACACCTGGTCCCTCACGGACGAACATGCAAACCAGATCAGCTACAAGGGCTGGGATGTCATCTTCTCCCTCGTCGCGGACCGTCATGCCGGATACAACTTCGACCAGCGCCACTGGAACGCCCGCATCGGCTTCTTCTACCGCAAGACCAACGCTGACCCGGCCAAGGACAAGTGGAACTACGGCGGACACCTGTTCGTGGACGGTGCCTCAGTGGGCAACACCGAATGGTCCGGTTCCACGCGCCTGATGCAGGGGAACCAGGTGAACGTGTTCTACACGGCCACCACCTTCCATGATGTGGCGGAGCGCAACGCCGGCGGCGGCGGGATTGCCCCCGATGCCGCGATTGCAAAGGCGCTGGGTAACATCCACGCCGACAAGAATGGCGTGACCTTCGACGGCTTCAAGCACACCAAGCTGCTCGAACCGGACGGCAAGATGTACCAGACAAAGGAGCAGAACCCGGGCTTCGCGTTCCGCGACCCGTACACGTTCGCTGATCCGGCGCATCCGGGCAAGACCTTCATGGTTTTCGAGGGCAACACTGCCGGCAACCGCGGCTCGCACCGCTGCACGAAGGAAGACCTGGGCTACCGGCCGGGCGACCCGAACGCGGAGTCCCTGAACGAGGTCAATTCCTCCGGTGCCTACTACCAGACCGGCAACGTGGGCCTGGCTGTCGCCGAGAACAAGGACCTGACCAAGTGGAAGTTCCTGCCGCCCATCCTGTCCGCGAACTGCGTGAACGACCAGACTGAGCGCCCGCAGATCTTCATCCAGAACGAGGATGGCAAGAACAAGTACTACCTGTACACGATCAGCCACCAGTTCACCTATGCCGACGGCATGCGCGGCCCGGACGGCGTCTACGGTTTCGTCGGCGACGGCGTCCGCTCCGACTACCTTCCGGTGAACAACTCGGGCCTGGCGCTCGGGTCCCCGACCGACCTGAACCTGCCGGCCAACAACCCGAGCGGAACCATCTCCCAGCAGCAGAACGGCCGCCAGTTCCAGGCCTACTCGCACTACGTGCAGCCGGGCGGCCTGGTCCAGTCCTTCATCGACAACGTGAACGGCGTCCGCGGCGGCTCCCTGTCGCCCACCGTGAAGATCAACTTCCGGGACGGCGTCACCAAGGTTGACCGGACCTTCGGCAAGAACGGCCTCGGCCCGTTCGGTTACCTGCCCACCAACGTCCACGTTGGCGGCAACGGCCTCTACAAGTAGACCGTGCTGAAGCAATAACAGGCTGAAGCAATGACGGAAGGCGCCCGGACCCCGGTCCGGGCGCCTTCTGCTGCGTCTGCATTCCATATATACGGGGCCAAAACCTGAACCGACTGCAAAGTGCACCCGGCCTGTCAACTTGGAAAGAGGCCAGCCGGCCGGGCTAGACTCGCACGCCGGGGGACGGGGCAGGCGTTCTTCGGCTGCCCAGCCAGGCCGCCGAAGGCGGCGAAACCACTCCAGGAATGGAAACTGTGAAACATCTTGCCCGCCCGCTGTACGCCACCGCCCTTCTTGCCGTAGCGGCACTTACCGCCTGCTCCGCGCCTGCCTCCGGCAGTGCGCCGTCGGCATCTTCACCGACGACGACGGCGGCCGGCAGCGCCGCCCCCACGGCGTCGGACAGCGCGGCGTCCGGTCCGTATGGCGGCTACGCCTCGGCGGCCGAAGCGTGCGACGCCATCTCCACCCAGGCCACGGGCGCGTCCCTGCTGCCGCTTTCCGCTGCACAGGGCAAGACGGCAGAACTGGAGCAGAAGAAGGCGGAACTGGCCGAGACCGCGGAACGGGTGCCGGAAGCGCTGAAGGCGGACTTCACGCAGCTGAAGGATGTGGCGCTGGCGGGCCTCACCGACCAGAGCGTGTATTCCAACGGCCAGTTCGAAGCCGCCATGGCCCCCGTGACCAGCTGGCTGTCCGCGAACTGCCACTAGCTGGCGGGCCGCAGGGTCCCGGGCAACGGGCCCGGCCGCGGCCCCCGGGTGCGGGCTGCGGCGAGGCCCCTGACGTTGTCCGGCCTAAGGGATAGGGTTGTGTTCAACAGAAGGGGAGTGCTGATGGAATACCAGAATCCACAAACCGCCGCCGTTCGCGCGGACCCTGCCCTGACGCCGGCCGCAGCCGGCGGGCGGACCGTCATCTCCGAGACCGCCGTGGCCAAAGTTGCCGGGATCGCGGCCCGGGCCGTGCCCGGTGTGTACTCCCTGGGCACCGGCTCCTCACGGGCGCTCGGTGCCATTCGGGACGCGGTCGGCAGCTCCGATCATGCCGCCGGCGTGCACGCCGAGGTCGGCGAGACCCAGGTGGCAGTAGACATAACCCTCGTGGCCGTCTACGGCACCCCACTGCATGCCCTGGCCAACCAGGTACGGGCCAGCGTTTATTCGGCGGTCGAGAAACTGGTGGGCCTGCAGGTCATCGAGGTGAACGTCGAGATCAACGACGTCTACATCGCACCGCCGGTGAAGCCGACCGGTGCGCCCGCCGCGATCTCTGAGCGGGAGGCGGTCCTGTGAGCCCCACGGTGGTTGGAATCGCAGTCGGCGCCTTTGTGGCGTTCATGTCACTACAGTTCGGCCTCTGGGGCTTCCTGATTTCCTTGCTGTTCATGGGTATCGGTGCGCTCCTGGGCCGCGCCGCAGAAGGGAAACTGGACCTGCGCAGCGTCATTGATGCCATCAGCGGCCGGCGCTCGTCCTCATGAACGGTGCAGCCCGCATGAACGGTGCAGCCGACATGAGCCAGGCAGCCGAATTACCCACGCCCAGCCGCCAGTACAGCGGCCACAACAGGATCAGCACGCAGGCGCTCACCAGCCTGGCCAAAGCTGCCGCGGCCGAGGCCCTCGGCATCCACGCCCATGACGTGCGGGCTGACTGGGCGGACGACGCCGGACTGCTGGCCCTGTCGCTCGTCGCCCCCATCAGGGTCCCCAGCCTTTCCGCCGTCCTCCGCGACCCGGGACGCATCCAGGTCCTGGGCGGCTCCATCTGGGAGAGGACCGTGCACGCCAGGACGGACATCCTCACCAAGGTCACCGAGCTCAGCGGTGCAAGGTTGAGCAGGGTGGACATCCGCATCAGCGGGGCGCACGTCACGGAAGGGGGCAGGGTGCAGTGAGTTCAGTCGTCGAACAGCACCACGAGGCCGGCGGGGAGCCGGTACAGGGCGGCTCCGCCGCAGCGCACGCCGCCTCCATTGACATGAGGCGCGTCCTGCACCGGGAGACGCATTCCTCACGTGCCGTCGCGGCGGTCATCGCCGGAGCCCTGGTGATCGCGCTCTGCCTTTACGCGCTCCTGGAATTCGCCGTGCGCGCCATCGGCCAGCCGCCCTGGCTCATCGATCCGCAGACGGCTGCGGAACGGATCACGGCGCTCCCGGCGGGCGTGCCGCCGCTGCTGCTCGGTGCCGCCGGTGCCGTCATTGCGGCAGCAGGCCTGTTCTTTTTCCTGAGTGCGGTCCTGCCCGGGCGGAGGGCCAGGCACCTGCTGGATAACCGGCGGATTGCCGTGGTTGTTGATGATGAAGTCATCGCCGCGGCACTCGCCCGGAGCGCCCGCATCGCGGCCAACGTCACGCAGGAACAGGTCATGGTGGTGGTCTCCCAGCGACAGGTGGTGGTGAATGTCCGTCCCACCTCCGGCAGTCCGGTCAGCGAAAATGCCATCCTGCAGGCAGTGGAGGACGAACTGAAGGCGATGGGACCCACGCCCATGCCGCAGGTGACCGTCAACCTGTCCACCTCCGGGGTGGTGGGCGCATGACCGGCACACCCAGGCTTCTCAACCGGATCCTCCTCGGCATCCTGGGCTTCAAACTCCTGGTGATCGGCGTGCTGCTGATGCTTCTGGCTGCCGTCCCCGCTGTCGCCGCGTGGTGGCACTCCTGGTCCAGAGGGGTTTCGGAGACCGTGACAGGGGTCTTCGAAGGCACGCAGTTCCCCGGCCGGCAGGGTAGCTGGCTGTGGATCGTGCTGGCCCTGGCCGTGGTGCTGCTGATCGGCCTCATGGTTGCCTGGATCGCCCAGCAGGGCAAGGGCCGCACCGACCTCCTGCTGGCAGCGGAGGATCCCGGCGGGGTTCCCGGCGACATCCGGATCGGCGGGGGAGTGGCCGAGCAGGCACTGAAGAACGCGCTGGCCGACCGTCCCGACCTCGCCGGAGCCACGGTGGCAATCTACGACGTCAAGGGCCAGCCGGCGCTGAAGCTCCGGCTGCACCCGCGGCCCGGTGTTTCTCCGCAGGCTGTCGCCGCCGAAGCGGCCGACCTCGTTGACGCACTGAGTGCCGTCGTGGGCCAGCGGACGCCGGTCCTGGTGCACATCGCGGCAGGCGCGCGGACCCGCTTCAGCCGTGCTGAGCGGGTCCGCTAGCTGTATTGACCTGAGAGGTTGGTGACGCGGCTGACCGGTGTCTGACCTTTGAGGGCGGTGTGGGCTCGGTGGTGATTGTAGGCATGGAGCC
>NZ_JBHUSB010000042.1:0-9909 GCF_042673905.1 Arthrobacter sp. NPDC057009 | reverse complement strand
GCCCGAAACCTCATCCCCGGCCAGAGCCAGGGGCGAGGCAACCGCATACTTTCTCCCACCACGGCGCGACAGCGACGCTGGACCGCTAGTCCATTCCCTGCGGAAACCTGAACGGGCGCTTTTCTTTCGCTGATAACAAAGATTGCTGACGGGTTAGGAGCACTCCGCCGAGGGTTCTGCCTGGAGGTCTATTCGCGCCTGTTGCTTCGTCTGTAGTCTCATCTCAGTATCAAACGGGCAAATCTTGGATGTCCGCGAGCTGCAGGAGGCATCGCATGTCGACGACGGCACTAGCGGGACTGGCCTGGATGCTGTTGGGTTTTGCTGCACTTGGCTTGGGCCGGCTGGCTGAGGGTTTAGCTACCAGAACTTACGTGCGGAGTCATCCGGATGGCGATGTCGACAGGTATATCCGCGGTAAACGGCGCTTCCTGTACGTGTGGACGGGTGCCGTCATCATCATCGGAGCCGCTGTCCTGGTTTATGGTTTGTCCGGCGCGGAGCTAAGGGGAGACGGGAACGCTGCTGAAAGGATCTCGAGACCAGCAGAGGGCCTGGTAATTGCCGCTATAACCCTGATTGCCGGAATTCTAATGATCTTGTTCCGGGATAGATTCGCCCGCTCCGCCACGGACATGCTGCGCGGCTTTGAGACGGACCGACCCGCCGAGAGAGTTAGACGGATAGGCAGTGTCGCGATGGCCGCATTCGGACTCGTGGTCATTGTGATCGGTCTCGTCATCGGTTCACTTGCCTTCTAGTACCGTACGCAGGCGATGGCATCCATTCGCGTAGCCACGAAATATCTCATGGGACTTCGCCCACTCGGCGCGTTCTCTCGCCCCCAGGGAACCCTTCACGGCACAGGGCGCTGTGTCTAGTCCATTTCCCCTAGGAAGCTCAGCGGAATACGTCATCCTGGTCCTCATGACAAAGGCTAGGATTCAGGAAGAGCGGGTTACATCCGTTCGATTTTGGGGGAAATATGAAAATGATCATTCTGGCAATTGCCGCCTGGGTTTTGACTGGCCTAATAGCGCTGCTCGGAATCAGTGCCGGTGCAACCATATGGTTCTACATGGAACCGGTCGTCGATACCGTCCCCGATCCGACGAGCTACTTTGTCGCCGCCGGCGCCGGGTTCCTGGCGCTGTTCCTGAGTGTGGTCATTAGTGTCGGCATCACTGTCCACGCAGCTCGCTGCAGAGCCAGCCGACAGGCGGCAAGCTAATAAGGGCCCAACCGTTTCCTATGCCGGAACCCTTTGCGGGCGGTGTTCCATCAGCTGGGTCGTCCGGTATTGTCGGCGTTACGTGGACTGGGGGTGGGATTGAAGAGTGCGCTGTTCCGTTTCTTCGGCCTAATGCTATTCACAGGCATGTCGAGCCTCTCCATGACTGGCTGCGCCCCAGACCCAATGCAGCCGGATCTTTCCACCCGCGAGGCGTTCGCACGAAGCGTCGTGTCCGCCGCTGCATCCGGCTCAGTGGAACAAGTCGAGAAAATGGCTCCGGATGACTCCGTCAATGTGCGCCCTGGCGCCCAGCAACTGGTCGATTCCTTCCGTGGTTGGGCCCCTGCTTCAGTCAAGCTCTTACTGAGCAACGATTTCCCTGAATACGCACAGGTCCAAGCACTGAAAGAAGCCGGGACGACGGGAATCAAATACGCAATCTCTTGGCAGTCCGGACGCTGGACTCTGGTGATAGGAACCCCGAACCACCCACCGACTGGCGGCGCGAAACCTGGCACTCCCGGAGACGAATCTGACCTGAAATCAAATGTCCGGAAGTAACCGAACGATTCTTGCTGCCCTGGTCCGGTCGGCACCTTGTCCCTTGCATGGAACCTTTAGCGGCACGTTCTCGTCGGTATAGTCCAATGGGCACTTGAGGCAGCACTTGGGATGACGTCTCCGCTCCGTAGCAGTGGGTTCTTGCGCCGAGAACGTTGCTTGGCGCACATCACGTCTCTGTCAGCAGCTTGCCACGGTTAGGCCACAGCGCAGCCAATGTTGCCAGCAGATCTTCGAGGGCGACGGGCTCATCAGCGAGTGAATCAAGGAACGCAGCCGCGTCCAGGTACACTCGCTCGGATACGGCATTGCCGGTATTGACTCTGGTTCCTTCTGAGCGACTGGTTTCCACTAAGCCGGCAGTTTCAAGGGACCGGTAGGCGCGTGCGATAGTCCCGGGTGCCACCTTAAGGTCTGCGGCGAGCTGCCTGATCGCCGGCAGCCGGTGTCCGCCCGCTAGTTCACCGGATCGGATTAACGAGGCGATTTGCTCCCGGACCTGCTCGTACGGCGGTGTCGGGTCAGCTGAATCCACCGTAATCATGCCGGAGCAGCCTTCCCGCAGGCCTCCGGCCGGGCGAATGAACGGCCATCCAGCCGTGCAACCCGCATCCCCAGAACCGCCGCCGTGAATGATGCTCCCAGACCCGCAAGCACGCATCCGGCGCCGAGCAGCAACAGGAAGAGACCGCCCAGGGACGCTGCGGAGGCCGATTCTGCCGACAGGTTGGTGCTGAGCACCGGGGCATTGAACAGGGGGACGCCCGCGGTACCAAGGAACATGCCTAGGGTGAGCAGCAGCGGTGCAATGATGACCCAAGTGAGTGCGCGAGCAGTGTTGGAGCGGAGCGCACGGTCCGCGTTAGCAAGCTCTCGCCAGGCGGCATCGGGAAGAATCACTATGCGGTGGAACGCCGCTACTGCCCCCGTGGCAAGAACCGCCAAGGAGAGCAGTACGGGAGCAGCGAAGTGCCATCCCGGGTACAGGTATGGCCCCCCAACAGTACAACTAGGGCCGAACAGCGACGGGCACAAGAACCGGCCGTCCCCGGCAGCGGGGGCCGACGTCGTACCCCCGGCCAAAACGATGGCGAACACACCAGCGGCACACCCGACGGCCAAGGCCCCCAGCCACCGCGGCACCAACTGCCGCACTGTACGACGCTCCAGGACCGCAGTCCTTCGCGATACGTCACCATCAATGGACACCGCCGGCAGCAGAGCAAAGAGCAGCAGCGCGATACCCGCCCCAGCTGTCGGCCCGACGAATACTGGCACGCCCTGCAAGTTGGGAAAGGACATCTGGACTAGCAATGCTGCACCAAACACCACGGCAGCAACTGTCAAAGCTGCAGCCGTTCGACCCACAACATTCCGCCGGGCGCGCAGCAGCGCCTGGGACTCCACCCCTTCCCCGACCTTGGCTAATCCAGCCAGTGCCCATACAGCGCCCAATAGGACGACGATCAACAATCCCATGTCAGCCAACAAGGCAACCAACGCCATGATTCTTCCCCTCTTCGCGTGTACCAACAAGAAGGTACAAGGGCGACTTTCGTGTGTCAACTATCTGATACACGGCAAGTTCTGAATGGACGCGAACCAACACCGCCGGCCTGCAATAGGAACCCCGACCGGGACGAGGGCTGGGATTAGTCCACTTTCAGGGCGCTGTGTCGGTTTTTGAGGCAAGTCCCAGTGAACCGCACACTTTTTCGTCGCCGGGGATGACAGCGGCGCGGCCACCGCTGAGTACGCACACGGTCAACGGGTGGGGAACCGGGTAGGAAGAGTTGCGGTCACGGAGGCTTGGATGAGTTCTGCCATCAGGGGCATCGGGGTCGAGCACGTGCTGAGCCCACACGTGCCGGCAGGCGGCCAACGCATCCTCGATAGGGATGGGGTTGCGTTGGGTCGATGGCTCGCCGATCCGTGTGCCTTCCCCCAGTACAACTGTGGTGCCGGGGAACTGGTTGCCGTGGAGTTCGGCTCGTGCAAAGCAATCGATTGAGCTTTTGTCCGTGACAGGCAGTTGCATGACGACCGCACCTCCGGTTGCCACCAGGGCGACGGCGATGCCGGCAAGCAGAATCCGCTTGCCTTTGGTGTTCTGGAAGTGCCGGTTTTCTGGGGTTCCGTCCTGCGCGACATTGGCCAGGAGAGCCGCGATGGCTGCGCTGCGTTCGGGGTTGAAGCGCTGTGAACGCGGAATCTCATTCATGGTGTTTCCTCTTCCGGCCTGAGTGGGGCATGTCCCGGCAGGAACCCTGCTTGTGGGTTCATCAACTGTGACAGTTTCTGTTTGGCGCGTGAGAGCCGGGACTTCACGGTGCCCGATGGAACGCCTAGCAACTCACTCACCTCGGCCGTACTCATGTTCTCCAGAACGCAGAGCGCAATGATTTCCTGGTCCCGCCGACCCAGCGAACGGTAGGCCCGGTGTAGGAGTTCAGACCGTCGGTCCTGGTCGACTGTGTCAGCCACGGAGTCGCTGTGATCCGGCACGGGCTCGCACTGTGGCAGTTTCCGAAGGAGGCGTTCATAGCGCAGGTTAGACCTGAGCTTGTTTCTTGCCACGTTCGTGGCTGTCAACAGCAGCCAACCAAGCATCGAATCATTGACCAGCCGGATTCTGGATCTGCAGCGCCAGGCCTCAAGGAACACCATGGCGGTGATGTCTTCAGCCTCAAAGGGAGTTCTGACCAGCCGAAGACTATGAACGAAGACTCGGTCCTGGTGGCGTGTGAAGAGGGAAGCAAAAGCGGTACCGTCACCATCCATGACGCGCCGCCACAGCTCCCCGTCCGTGGATGCCTTCCCTGTGTCCCCCATACCTATAAGTGTCCGGCAACCCCATTGTGGTTCCATCACGATCACCTAGCGAGGTGACATCAACGAGGGGACGAGGTAACTGGGTCACCACCAACCGTTCCGACAGGTAATCGTCCGCACCGGCCGTCTCATAACCCTTGCGTTTTGAGCCACAGAGGTTTTGAGACATACCGGAACGAGGGTTAGGAGCTCGGTGGAAAATCGCGGCTTGTTTGCCCACCGGCTCGTTAGGTGTTTCGGCCAGGCGCTGCTGCGGTTACGGCACCCGCTTCCCGTCGTACCCCCAGAGTCGCCCTATCAGGGCGAGCGAAACATACGGTGGGTTCCATTCGACGGGGGTGCCAGCCAACCACTCCTGCAGATCCTCAAGGGTGTCAAATGATGGATCAGGGTCGTCATCGCCAGGACCAGCATTATCCTCGTCGACCAGCCAGTAGTCTGCGGAGTATGAGAAATCCGCGGGCTGGTACTCGCGGTCCAGCGCAGCGTCGCCATAAACCGTGACTAACAGATCATGACCAACGTACGGTCCACTGAGTACCTTGCCGGTGAACTCACGACGACCAGCGATTACGGAATCCCAATGTGGCCCGTATCCATAATCTGGCTCCGGCATGGATTCCAGCTCCTGCACCCGAGCCTTCCGCGCCCGCCACTGACGGTCAAATTTCAGCCGCACGGCGTTCCACCATTTCCACATCCACTAATGATGCACCGTCCACTGAGCCGTAGGGACTTGCGGGGCGTGCACCAGTTGGCGGAGTCCTCCGCTTGCCGAACCCTCGACGGCACAGTTCCATAGGTCTAGTCCATAGTCCCCTCGACAACGCGCCCGTTGGGGCACGAGGCAAGACCTCTCCAGGGGGCATGTGGCAATTACAGCGACGGCTACGGCCGCATGGCAGAATCACCGTGTGGAAACCCCTGAACCCTTGATTGTGGACTGGCCCTCACTCCTGTTCGCGCTTATCGTCGATTCGCTTGTGGTTTGGGGACCGGCACTTCTGTTGTTCTTTCTCGTACCAACCCATCAGGGCGCTGTTGCCGTTGCCACGGTACTTTTGGCGCTGATGACTAATTGGGTCCTATATGCCCGCGGAAACACGTTGGGCACCTATCTTGGCGGGTTCCGACTACGGACTCGACGCCGGCAAGCACCGGGGCTGACCTACGGACTGGTTCTCACGCTGCTGAGCTTCGCACCCGTCCTCGCCCTCGGATTTCTGCTAGCTGTCAGCTTCACTCCGGGTAACAACGCTTCCGGTTTCCTGGGCAGGCCGGACAGCCATCCCATCATCGGACTTCGAACGCATTCACGGCGACTCCTGCAGGCCACCGACAATTACTGGGAACGCTGGGCTGACTAGGATCATCAACGCAACCTCTACTGAGCCTTTCAACGCTGGGCCTGCCCGCGCTTTCCACGTCCACCGTTCGCGTGCAGTACGCGGGCCATCAACGCAATCACAAGCGCCACAACGCCAGACAGAATCAATGGCCATGCGAGCCAATCGTGGTAGGCGAATGAATCCTCGACGGCGACTACATGGGCAACAGCGTTGCTGACAACCACCGAGGGGTAGAGCGACAGGACTGCGGGTACCCCGTATGCGACGAGGGCCCGGATCCATGTCGCCCCGGACCAACGCCGGGTAATCCATAGAGCTAAGAGAGCTGTGCAGGACCAGAGGACCAAAGCCACCACATTGCCAAAGTTGGACCCAATTTGGAAAGACGCATAAGCGTCCCCAACACCCATCCCCGTGTTTGTCGGAGCAATCAGGAAGTTGGAAACGAACCCGATTAGCCAGGCCACTGCAGCCGCTGACCATACCATCCGCGAACCTGCGCGGCCGGAGGAAGTGGGCTCTCTCAGAACGCTATCGGTGCTCACCTTCCTCAATATAGTCAGGCGCGAGCGTCTATCGCAGGAACCCTCAAACACATTCCGTGTCATCGCAATTGGTTCAGGGAATGCTCTTACCCGGATCTGGCTTGGCGTTCCGCCAAATCAACGTGAACATGAGGGCGATGCCAAAAATTAGCAACGTCAGGACAATCCAGGTAGCAGAAACTTCGTTGTTTACGATGTCGAATGCCGTCTTTATGGCAGAGAACAAACCAACTCCCCAAGAAACTATGGCCATCCATCGGGCGGTTTGGCGAGGAGAGGTACCTAAGGGGTTCCTTGTTTTCATGGTTCACGGTACCGATTGGAAGTGTGTCAGCGCCACAGGTGCCAACTCAGACGAAAAAATTGCGCATCGATCTGTCCGAGATCTCAGCGTGCTGAGCCGACGGCTTAACAACTTCAACGCGTCACAATGCCGTAAGGGGTGTCCCCTTTAGCGGTCCACAGCCGTCCCACAAGCCGGTCCGCTACGGGAAACGTCTCCGACCTGGCCGGAGAAGGTAGAACCCAGCGCGGATACCGTCCCGCAGGACCAGTCCTACAAACCGTCCGGGGAACGGCCCTCGTGTGGCTCAGTGATTCCACTGGTTCGTCTGCTGAACAGCGCCTCAAGGCTCCTGGTGGGGCCAGATATGTCCGTCCCACCGGGGCCAAGAAGGATTGACATAATCAGCCCGCCGGTCCGAGAGCGTCAGGCCCCTGGCATCCTGGCCTGCAACACCCAGGATGTCGAAGCCGACAAAGTTCGCCGGTAACTCGACTAGCATGGACCGCAGTCCTTCACGGCCGGCTGACAACCTTCGCTGAAGGGCCTCGAAGTTCAACCTTCCCTCCGACCACACCACAGCCTCGCCATCGACCACGCAGCCAGGGGGAATCATAGCCGCCGCAGCCTCTTCAAGATCCGGGAAATACCGCGTCAAGTCCTTCCCCTGCCGGGACCACAGCCGTACTCGATCTTGATCACGGAAGATCAGAGCCCGATACCCGTCAAACTTCGGCTCAAAAAGCATCTGACCGGGCAGTGCCGCCGGGGCCGGAATGCCCTTCACAGCCTTCGCGAGCACCACCTCTAACGGCGGGCGAAGCGCTGAGGCTGTCACCTCACCGGAGCGCGTCATGCCCCCAGAATAGCCGGGACGAACCTTAGGGCTGGTAGGCACCTCTAGGGCATTCGCACCCCATCATGCCTAACTGCTGGGCAGTTCCTCCCTTCCGGAACGCTTCACGGCACAGTTCGCTGATATGAGTTCATGGCTTCCCTCGGGAACCCTTCACAGCACAAGCCGCAAGGTCTAGACCCTTTGCCGGCGCCGAGCGTCATAGCAAGGGCTAATTGGTAAGGCTAAGCACGATGCCCAGCAGTCCAAGACCAAGGATGGTGGCTCCGACGAAGACTACAAACTTGGAGCCGGGGGGAGTGCTTGTGGCAGCAGGTAGTCTGCGCCCAGCGCCTTCATAGCGTTGAGCCGCGGCGTCGTAACGCTTATGAATCAAGCCCGCAGCTGCTGAACGGAAAGAAAGTACCGCGATGCCCAGGAGAATAAAGATACTGCCTAGGGCAAGCGCTGCGATTTGGAAGGGCGTCACCGGAGCCTCCTTACCACTTGAGGTTCAGGAATGAGGCAACAACCAGAGCCAGCCCCATTAGGATTGCAACAACTCCAACGGAGGCCACCCGGCTGGGGGTGGAATTACGGGCAGTCTGTTCACCATATTTACCGAAGCCGGCACGCTGTGCGTCGGCGTTGGTTTTGGCTATGCCGCTTCTCTTGAAGAAAATGACGATTCCTATTGCCAGGCTTAGCAAACCGCCTAAAAAAGCTGGCCAAAAAATGGTCATGTTGGTTTCCCCTAAGAAGCTAGCGGCTGCTGCATTGTGAGTGAGCCTACTGCCCTCTGCGACCGGAGTAAATGGTGACGCAAGCGGAGTCCGCCGCCCATGAAACCACCCCGCCAATCCGTCAAACAAATCGTTCGGGAAGCGGCCACGCGGCGGCGGTGACCGCGGGCCTGTCGCGCAGAGCAGGCGTTCACCAGGCAACCTCAACCGGGCCAGTTTCCGTGGTCTACTCCAACGGGGGAAGCCGGAAGTCGGATCGCTGAGCCGCAGCACCTCTTCTGAGGACGAGGAACTAGTGATCGACGGAGAACAGGAGGTCCTCAGCGGCCATCAAGGCAATTTTGATCTAAGTTCTTCTGCCTCGGAAGCGAGCTTCCGACGGTGGTCTCGGGTGAATCTTCTAACCTGCATGTCAAGGACAGCCCGGCTACCCAACTCTCCCACACCCAACAGCTGACCCACCCGACGTCTTGCTTCGTCCACGTCCTCTGAATCCTCAATCATCTGAAAGACCTCGTCACGCCGATCCACCGCCCGTACCAGGGCATCGACGATCATCAAGTGGTCCCTTATCCGCCGCTCATCCTCATCCATGCGGCGATTCTTGCACGACCGAAGTCATTGGGGCATTACGTCCGTTGGGAATCCCATCTGAGCGAACGAATCGGCCCACGGGCGGTTCTTGGGGCCGCTGCTGACTGCTGGGAAGGCTGCGCCGACTACGACCGCCAGCACATTCCACTGGTACACCTATAGGACCTTATCCCTGCCCATGTGCGGAACCCTGCACTGCACAGGTCACTGGTCTAGTCCATGGTTCCCCTCGAGAACTTCTACCGGATGTTTCAATGGTGGGCCTGCCCGGGCATTCCCCGTCCACCGTTCGCGTTCAGTACGCGGGCCAATAACGCAACCATAAGCGCCACAATGCCGGACAGGATCAATGGCCATGCGAGCCAATCGTGGTAGACGAATGAATCCTCGAGGGCGACTACATGGGCCACAGCGTTGCTGACCACCGCCGAGGGGTAGAGCGACAGGACTGCGGGTACCCCGTATGCGACGAAAGCCCGGATCCATGTTGCCCCGGACGAACGCCGGATAAGCCATAGAGCCAAGAGAGCTGTGCAGGACCACAGGACCAAAGCCAGCACGTTGCCGACGTTGGACCCAATTTGGAACGACGCATACGCGCCCCCAACACCCATCCCCGTGTTTGTCGGAGCAATCAGGAAGTTGGAAACGAATCCGATAAGCCAGGCCACTGCAGCCGCTGACCCCACCATCCGCGAACCTGCGCGGCCGGCGGAAGAGGGCTCTCTCAGAACGCCATCGGTGGTCGCCTTCCTCAATATAGCCAGCCGCGAGCCGTGAACGACAGCAACTTCCCGATTGAGAGGTGACTATCGCAGCCCTCACGTCACGCGGTTCATTAGGTCTAATACGAAAGTAAGGTTCGTCAGGCTGCGGTGGCCGGGGTGATGGTGACGTTGAAGCCTAGGCTGTTGAGTTTTTTGATGGCGTTGT
>NZ_JBHUSB010000041.1:0-11629 GCF_042673905.1 Arthrobacter sp. NPDC057009 | reverse complement strand
CTGCCGGATTTTCCGGCAGCGGGCCTGGCCTTTGTAGACGTTCCTAGTCCAGAGCTTCCTAGTCCAGGTAGTCCCGCAGGACCTGCGACCGGGACGGGTGGCGGAGCTTGGACATGGTCTTGGATTCGATCTGACGGATGCGCTCACGGGTAACGCCGTAGACCTTGCCGATTTCGTCTAAAGTCTTCGGCTGGCCATCGGTGAGGCCGAACCGCATGGCGACGACGCCGGCTTCGCGCTCGGACAGGGTGTCCAGCACGGAGTGCAGCTGTTCCTGCAGCAGGGTGAAGCTGACAGCGTCGGCCGGCACCACGGCTTCGGAGTCCTCGATGAGGTCACCGAACTCAGAGTCGCCATCTTCGCCGAGCGGGGTGTGCAGCGAAATGGGCTCCCGGCCGTACTTCTGGACCTCGACGACCTTCTCGGGGGTCATGTCGAGCTCGAGCGCCAGCTCTTCGGGAGTGGGTTCGCGGCCCAGGTCCTGCAGCATCTGACGCTGGACTCGGGCCAGCTTGTTGATGACTTCCACCATGTGCACCGGGATACGGATGGTGCGGGCCTGGTCCGCCATGGCACGGGTGATGGCCTGGCGGATCCACCACGTGGCGTAGGTGGAGAACTTGAAGCCCTTGGTGTAGTCGAACTTCTCGACGGCGCGGATGAGGCCGAGGTTGCCTTCCTGGATGAGGTCCAGGAACAGCATGCCGCGGCCGGTGTAGCGCTTGGCCAGCGAAACCACGAGGCGGAGGTTGGCCTCGAGGAGGTGGTTCTTTGCGCGTTTGCCGTCGTGGATGATGAACTCAAGCTCGCGCTTGTACTTCGGATCCATGGAGCCGTCGTCGGCGGCAATCTTTTCTTCGGCGAACAGGCCGGCCTCGATGCGGAGCGCGAGGTCCACTTCCTGTTCGGCGTTAAGGAGGGCTACCTTGCCGATCTGCTTCAGGTAGTCCTTGACGGGGTCAGCCGTGGCGCCGGCCGACATGACCTGCTGTACAGGTGCGTCGTCGTCATCGGCGTCAGAGTAAACGAATCCCGAACCGGTAGGCGCTGCGGCTTCCTTGCCGGCCTCGTCGGGTTCATCGACCAGATCGGCGGTGTCGGGCTGTACGTCGTCGAGATCCTCTTCGACATCCATGTCGGCATCGTCATCGGTGGCAGGGCGGCTTCCGGCAGCTTCGGCTGCAGCCTTGGCTCCGGGCTTGGGTCCGCGCTTCTTGGGCTCGGGCTTCCCAGCGGCTCGGGTGGCTGCACGCTTGGCGCTGGATGCCGCCGGCTTCTCCTCGGCAGTGTCAACGGCCAGGGCGGCGGGTTCCTTCTTCGCGGAAGACGGGGTCACAGAAAACCTTTCTAGCGGCGGTCTGTGGAGTCACCTTCGGGCAACACCACTATGACCCTGTCAAGTCCGTGATTCACATCAGATGCAACCGAACGACAGAGCCACTAAGTAGAACTGCCGGGGCGGCCGCAATGTTCCCGCTTGGGGTCCACTGCAAGCACTGATTCACGGACCCAACCGGGTCTCGGCCTCCATTGTCTCATGATTTTCCGAACCGGGGGCCGAACAGCGTGTAATAGGCCCTTCGGGTGGTGCGCGTTGCCCTCGACCCTCCCTCATCCGGGACGCTCATCCCGGACGCTCATCCCGGATGTTCATCAGGGACGCCGGGCCTTAGGCGGCGTCCGATCCAAATTTCTGCCATGCGGCCTCACGGCGCCCGGCCCAGCCACAGATGGTTCCGCGCCGGACCACTTCGGACAACAGCTCGGCCAGCCGGTACCCCGGTCTGGCGTCCAGAGCCCGGGTCAACGAGGCGTGCGCAAAGGAACCCCTCCCCCGGCACCATTCGATCCAGCCGTTCGCCGTCAGCGCCGCAGCCTGCGCCTCACCCCCGCCATACGACGACAGCGCCTGCATCAGGCCCTCGAGGCGTTTCAGCGCGTCCCAGTCCGGCACTGGTGGACTCAGGCCGAGCAACACTTCGCCGTAGCCGGGCACCGCATCGGGACCGCAACTCAAAGCAGCCCGGTGTTCCGGTCCAGCGGTGGGCGGGCCCTGTTCAGCGCGGCTGCCACACGGTTCAGTTGCAGGCGCCTCTGTTTCGGGTGCCCCTGCTTCAAGCACCTTTGCATCGAATGGCGCAGATCTCTTCGCGCCCCCGGTTGCCGGGCCCGAAGACCTACCCGGGATTAACCGCGGTTCCGGCAGCGGCGGGCAGGATACCGGCAGCCCGGATCCAGCAGAGAAGATTCCGAAGGCGTCAGCCCCCGCGGTAGCCGCGGCGCGCCCCGCTGCAGCCATTACCAGGACCGCGTCTCGCCAGGCTGGCACGCGAAGGGAAGCACGCAGGAACCCGGCAAGTTCCGGTGCCAGGACACCGCAGCCCGAACCGCCTGCACGAGAGCGGGCTGCAGGTGCAGCGGTGGCGGCTGGTTCGGCGGCAATTGGCCCCTCCCCAAGTGGGCCCGACGGTGGTGACCCGGTCTGGGCGGACCCGGGTCCAGGCGAACTGGACGCAGGCGAAGCGGCAACAGGTGAAACCGCTTCCAGCGCGGCGGACCAGGCGTCGAGGACGGCGTCGAACTGGGCCCGTAAGCTGCCCTTACCGGCCAGGGCCAGGCTCCAGCGCTGTTCGGCTGCCATGACAGCGGCAGTGTCGGCTGCCGGGACGCCCACGCTGCCGGGCGCTGCGGTCCCGGGCGGCGCGCCGACGCTGCTGCCGAGGTACACCATCTCCGCGTTCAGCCGGCTGTCCCGGATCTCGGCGATCGGGCGCCCCGGCTGCGGGCAGCAGCTGCTGTCAGTGCAGTACACGTTGCGCCAGTACTCGTCACCGACGAGCCAGGCATCCCGCACCGGCATGCCCGCCAGCCCGAGCGCGCATTCAAGATCCGCCAGCAGAGGCCGAAAGGACGGCGCTGCCCTCCCTTCCCGGCCGGCGCCGTCAAAACCTCCGTCGGCAAAGAAGGCCAGCAGCGTTCCGTCGGCTTCCTTGTCCGCCAGAAGGTACTCCGCCACAGTCCTGGCGAATGCTTCCCTTCCGCGGCGGCCGCCGCCCTCGGGGAGGTCGACCCGAAGCGTGGCTCCGAGACGCTTGCCCTGCATGGTCATGGCCACGAGGCTTTGCGACGGCCAATAGCCGAGACTGTGCGGGATGTAGCCCAGAATGTCTTCGGGACCGCTGATTTTGAGATGTTCCGGTGCTGTCATAGAAACAGCTTCCGGCGGCGGTCAGCGCCGGCGCCACGGTGGGCATTCCTATGTGGACAAGAGGCCCGTTGTGGACAAGGGGCCGGTGTTGCGGAGCAGTGAAGTTGCGGAGCAGTGAAGTTGCGGAGCAGTGAAGTTGCGGAGCAGTGAAGCAGCTGCGGGCCGCCAGCAGCGGACCCCGGCGGCATCATTGCCTAATCCCGGGAGGGAGCCTTGCGGCGGGCGATCCGTTCCCGTCGCTGCTGGGCCATTGCCTGCAGCAGCGGCGGCACCACGACGCCCTGGGCAGCCATCTGCCGGCGGACCTTGCGGCGCACCACCAGCATAGCGACGGAGCCGACGCCGAGGAGCAGGAAGTGCACGCAGAGCGCAATGCGGAACGGCTCCAGTCCATAGAGCTCCCCGCGGGAAAAGCCCGTGGAGTTGAGGATGTCCAGCACGGCACCGATCAGGTAGATGGCCATGAGCGCTGCGAAGAAGCCGCCCACGTTGACGATCCCCGTGGCGGTGCCGATGCGGTGGGCCGGATTGAAGGTGCGGGCGAAGTCGAAGCCGATCATGGAACCCGGGCCTCCGATGGCCAACACCACGATCAGGACGGCCAGCAGCCACAGCGGGGAGCGGCCGGGATACAGCAGCACAGCCGCCCAGGCCGCCGCGGTTGCGCAGACGAGGAGCAGGACCATGGTGGAGCGCCGCAGGGGGTGCCGGGCGACAAAACGCCCAATCAGCGGCCCCGCACCGATGGCGCCGGCCACGTAGAGGGACATGAGCGAGGCGACGGTGGCGGCGTCGAGCCCCTGCGCCGAAATCAGGAACGGGTAACCCCAGGTCATGGCGAAAACCGTGCCGCTGAATTGGATGGTGAAGTGGCTCCACATGCCCAGCCGCGTGCCGGGCTGCTTCCAGGCGCGGGACAGGGAGACACCGGTGGCACGCAGCCCCTTGGCCGCCTCCTGTTTCGGCGTGCCAGGCGGCATGTCCTGCAGCATCAGGACCACCAGTACGACGGCGAGCCCGGAGAAGCCCGCCAGCGCAAGGAACGCGGGGGTCCAGCCCGCTGTTTGCAGGATGAAGGCGAACGGCACCACGCTCAGCAGCTGGCCCAGCTGCCCGGTCATGCCGGTCAGCTGGGTCAGCAGCGGAACGCGGGCGGGCGCAAACCACAGCGGAATCAGCCGGATGACGGAGATGAAGGTCATGGCATCACCGGCGCCCACAAGCACCCGGCCCAGCACACCGGCCGGGACGCTGTCGGCGAATGCCAGCTGCAGCTGGCCCAGGCCCATGAGCAAGGCACCGCCGGCAATCATGGCGCGCGAACCGAAGCGGTCCACCAGGACGCCCACCGGAATCTGCAGGGCGGCGTACACCAGCAACTGCAGCACCGTGAAGAAGGAGATCGCCGAGGCGCTGGCATGGAACCGCTCGGTGGCCTCCAGCCCGACCACGCCGAACGACGTACGCTGCGTCACGGCCACCAGGTACGCGAAAATACCGGTGATCCAAATGAGCCAGGCGCGGGGTGCAGTCACCCTTCAATTATCCCCAGCCGGGACAAAAATACTATTTATTTTGCCCGATTTCCGCCCCGTCGTGACGAGTCTTATGCACCCCAGTGACGGGGCTTACGAAGCCGGGTTCTCTCGAGCCAGGTAGGCCTCCACCGCAGCGCCCAAAGCATCGCCGTCGGGCAGTTCGTCATTCTCGTTGGCAAGCAGGGAGCGGCGTACCGTGCCCTCGGCCTTTTCGTCGTAGCGGGCCTCCAGGCGGGAGACCACCTGCTGGACTTCCTCCGACGCCTCGATCTGCTCGGCAATCTGCCGGCCCACCTCGCGGCCGGACTCGCGGAGCCGGTCGGTCGGCAGCATCAGCGAGGTGGCGGCGCCCAGGTACTCCAGCCCGGCGACGGCCGCAGTGGGATATTCGGCCTCGGCCAGGTAGTGCGGCACGTGGATGACATACCCGGCAACGTTGCGGCCGGCGTCGGTCAGGCGGAGTTCCAGGACATGCCCGACGGCGGCAGGGACTTCCACGGTCGGCTTCCAGGACGAGATGCCTTCAATCAGCTCCGGCCGGTTGCCGTGCACGGTCACGCCGACCGGACGGGTGTGGGGCACGGGCATGGGAATGGAGTGGATCCAGGTCACCAGGTTGACGTCAAGGGCTTCGACAATCTGCACCACGGCACGGGCGAAGCGTTCCCACTGCAGGTCCGGCTCGAAGCCGGCGAGGAAGAGGAAGGGCTTGCCCAGCCCGTCCACCAGTCTGTACAGCGCCAGCGTGGGCGGCTGGTAGTCCTGCAGATGGTCCTCAACAAAGGTCACGTGCGGGCGCCGGGACCGGTAGTCCATCAGCTGGTCGGCGTCGAACACCGCCACACGTTCGGAGTCGAGCGTGTCCAGCAGCTCGTCGGTGATCTGCCGGACCACGTGGCCGGCGTCGGCGAAACCGGTGAAGCCCATCACGAGGTTCAGACCGCGGAGCTCGGGGTTATGGAACAGCCCAATGTTCTTGGCGTAGAGCGCGTCGGGGTCCAGCAGCGAGCCGGAAATCCTTTCAAACACGGCGAGTTCCTTTCGTGGTCGGGGTTAATCTTCATAACGCCGGGGAGAGCGGCGTCATTCCACGGGCAGCTGTGGCGCGCCTCTCAGCAATCCGGCAGACCGGCGCTCTCCGTCAATTGCCGACCGCCATCGCAGCGGTGCCTTAAGGAAACCGTGCCTTAAGGAACACGGGCAGCCAACCGAGCCCGGGGCCACCGAGAGACTACGATCGGGAGTGGCTTCCTGCCCGAACAATCACAGAGAATTGAGGACCGATCCTCGTGGTCAAGAATACTGAAATCAACCTTAGTGCCATTGCAAGGGACCTGAAGAAGGCGGCAAGTGATGCGGTGGTCATCGGCGTCGGACAGGGCAACGACGGCCCGTTCCTGCTGGAGAACCCGCTGACTGCGAAGTCCGTCGAGGCCCTGGCGGACTCACTGAAGGTCCTGGGCATCACGGGAGCTCCGGACCAGGCGGTCCGCCTCCCCGGCCTTCCCGAGACAGGCTCCGGGATCCTGGTATTGGCCGGCGTAGGCAAGGTCGACGCCGGCGGAAGGCTTTCCGGCGAGGCACTGCGCCGCGCTGCCGGCTCTGCCGTCCGCCAGCTCGCCGGCCTCTCCTCTGTGACACTGGCTTTCCCGACGGCGACTGTCGCCGATGTTGCCGCCGTGGCTGAGGGTGCCGCGCTGGGCGCGTACTCCTTCACCGAATTCCGATCGTCCAAGGACGGTCTCAAGGACCCCGTGGCCAACGTCGCGATTTTCACTGACGTGGCCGGCGACAAGGACCTGGAGGCAGCACTCGACCGTGCCCGCCTTATGGGCAAGGCCGTCAACGCCACCCGCTCGCTCGTGAACCAGCCGCCGAGCCACCTCTACCCCGAGTCGTTCGCGGATGCCGCCAAGGAACTGTCCAAGGGCCTTCCGGTCAAGGTCACTGTGTGGGATGAAAAGCGCCTGGAAAAGGAAGGGTTCGGCGGCATCATGGGCGTCGGAAAGGGCTCGACCCGGCAGCCGCGCCTGGTCAAGGTGGAGTACTCCCCCGCCAAAGCCACCAGGAAAATCGCCCTGGTGGGCAAGGGCATCACCTTCGACACGGGCGGCATCTCCATTAAGCCGGCCCTCGGCATGGGTGACATGAAGAGCGACATGGCGGGCGCCGCCGTCGTACTTAATACGGTCCTGGCCATCGCCGGCCTGGGCCTGCCCGTTAAGGCGACCGCGTGGCTGTGCATCGCCGAGAACATGCCCTCCGGCGCAGCGTCGCGTCCCGCCGATGTGCTGACCATGTTCGGCGGCAAGACCGTGGAGGTCCTGAACACGGACGCCGAGGGCCGGCTGGTCATGGCCGACGGCATCGTCGCGGCAAGCCAGGAGTACCCGGACGCCATCATCGACGTTGCCACCCTGACCGGCGCGCAGCTGATCGCGCTCGGCAACCGCACCGCCGGCATCATGGGTGCGGACAGCGTGACCGGCCCGCTCAAGGCGGCCGCCGACCGGGCCGGCGAACTCGTGTGGCCCATGCCGCTGCCGGAGGAACTGCGGCCCAGCCTCGACTCCCAGGTGGCGGACATTGCCAACATCGGTGAGCGCCACGGCGGCATGATGACGGCGGCCGTGTTCCTGCGGGAGTTCGTGGGCAAGGACAAGAACGGGCAGACCATCCCGTGGGCCCACATCGACATCGCCGGCCCCTCCTTCAACAACGGCGCGCCCTACGGCTACACGCCGAAGCAGGGTACCGGCTGCACGGTGCGCACCCTCGTTGCCTACGTGGAGGATCTCCTGGCCTAGGCCTCTTACCCACGCAGGGCCGTGCGTCGCGCGGCTGTGCGGCGGCGTGCTCCACTCGCCACACAGCCGCGTGACACTCGACACAAAGCGCTCCACAAAAGCACCGGCAAGGTGGAGCATGGATAAGTGGTTCGCTAAGGTGAACCACGGTAGTCACAAATGAAAGGGAAAAAGCCTGCTGGCATAATCACGGCAGGGCAAATTTCCAAGACCAGATGATGCGTACTCTCGCGTCATCATTCACGCGAGGGAGCGTCTAAGTGGCCGATCAGGCAACTGCGCAAGAATTCGACATCCTGGTACTCGGTGGTGGCAGCGGCGGGTACGCCACGGCTCTCCGGGCCGTTCAGCTTGGCTTCACCGTTGGCCTCGTGGAGAAGGGCAAGCTTGGCGGCACCTGCCTCCACAACGGCTGCATCCCCACCAAGGCACTGCTGCACTCGGCCGAACTGGCAGACCACGCCCGCGACTCCGCGAAGTACGGCGTGAACGTGACGCTCGACAGCATCGACATCAACGCTGTCAACGCCTACAAGGACGGCATCATTGCCGGCAAGTTCAAGGGCCTGCAGGGCCTCATCAAGTCCAAGGGCATCACCGTCATCGAGGGTGAAGGCAAGCTCCAGGGCACCGACACCGTCGTCGTGAACGGCACCGCCTACAAGGGCAAGAACATCGTGCTGGCCACCGGGTCCTACTCCCGCACGCTGCCGGGCCTGGAAATCGGCGGCAAGGTCATCACCTCCGACGAAGCGCTGACGATGGAATCCATCCCGAAGAGCGCCATCATCCTCGGTGGCGGCGTGATCGGCGTCGAGTTCGCTTCCGTCTGGAAGTCCTTTGGCGTCGATGTCACCATCGTCGAAGGCCTGCCCTCCCTCGTCCCGAACGAGGACGCGACGATCGTCAAGAACTTTGAGCGCGCCTTCAAGAAGCGCGGCATCAAGTTCTCCACCGGCGTCTTCTTCCAGGGCGTCGAGCAGAACAGCGACGGCGTCAAGGTCACCCTCGTGGACGGCAAGACCTTCGAAGCCGACCTTCTGCTCGTGGCAGTCGGCCGCGGACCCGTCACGGCCAACCTCGGCTACGAAGAAGCCGGCCTGACCATCGACCGCGGTTTCGTCATCACCAACGAGCGCCTGCACACAGGCGTCGGCAACATCTACGCAGTCGGCGACATCGTCCCCGGCGTGCAGCTGGCGCACCGCGGCTACCAGCAGGGCATCTTCGTCGCCGAAGAGATCGCCGGCCTCAAGCCCGTCATCGTCGAAGACGTCAACATCCCCAAGGTCACCTATTCCGAGCCGGAAATTGCGACGGTCGGCTACACCGAGAAGGCCGCCAAGGCCAAGTTCGGCGACGACCAGGTCGAAACCCAGGAATACAACCTCGCCGGCAACGGCAAGAGCTCCATCCTGGGCACCAGCGGCCTCGTCAAGCTGGTCCGCCAGAAGGACGGCCCCGTCGTCGGCGTCCACATGATCGGCGCCCGCATGGGCGAGCAGATCGGTGAAGCCCAGCTGATCGTGAACTGGGAAGCCTACCCCGAGGACGTGGCCCAGCTGGTCCACGCCCACCCGACCCAGAACGAGTCCCTGGGCGAGGCACACCTGGCGCTGGCCGGCAAGCCGCTCCACGGCTAACGTTCCGCAAGACAACAAGGGCCCGGTGCACCCGGCTCAAACAGCAGGTGCGCCGGGCCCGAACAATGCAGCAATTCATCCGCACTTTTTAGATCAATAAAAGGAGAACGGGGACGACATGTCTGAATCCGTTAACTTGCCCGCCCTCGGTGAGAGCGTCACCGAAGGAACTGTCACCCGCTGGCTCAAGCAGGTAGGTGACCGGGTAGAGGTGGACGAACCGCTGCTCGAGGTTTCCACCGACAAAGTAGACACCGAAATCCCCTCTCCGATCGCCGGCGTCATCGAGGAAATCCTCGTCGCCGAAGATGAGACCGCTGAAGTCGGCGCCCCGCTGGTGCGCATCGGTGACGGCTCGGGCGGCGGCGCCGCTGAAGCACCCGCCCAGGAGGCACCCGCTGAGGCTCCGGCTGCGGCACCCGCTGCAGCTCCCGCCGAGGAGGCCCCGGCAGCTCCCGCCCAAGAGGCCCCCGCCCAGGAAGCACCCGCAGCACCGGCATCCTCCGGCGAAGGCCACGAGGTCACCCTCCCGGCCCTCGGCGAGAGCGTCACCGAAGGTACCGTTACCCGCTGGCTCAAGGCTGTTGGCGACAACGTCGAGGTTGACGAGCCGCTGCTTGAGGTTTCCACCGATAAAGTGGACACCGAAATCCCGTCCCCCGTGGCCGGCACGCTGCAGGAGATCCGCGTCAACGAGGACGAGACCGCCGAGGTTGGCTCTGTCCTCGCCGTGATCGGCTCCGGCGCCGCTGCTCCGGCTGCCGAAAAGCCCGCTGAGGCACCTGCCGCACCTGCCGCGGAACAGCCGGCACCGGCTGAGCAGCCCGCCCCCGCCCCGGCAGCAGCCCCCGCACCTGCCCCGCAGGCTGCACCTGCTCCCCAGGCAGCCCCCGCACCGCAGGCTGCACCGGCTCCCCAGGCAGCCCCGGCAGCAGGCGCAGAGTCCGGCTACGTCACTCCTCTGGTCCGCAAGCTCGCCAACCAGCACGGCGTGGACATCTCCTCCGTCTCCGGCACGGGCGTTGGCGGTCGCATCCGCAAGCAGGACGTCCTGGCCGCTGCTGAATCCAAGGCTGCTCCGGCCGCAGCGCAGGCAGCCCCTGCCGCAGCGTCCGCCGCTCCGTCGGCTGCAGCGTCCTCGCTGCGCGGCACCGTGCAGAAGGCACCGCGCATCCGCCAGGTCATCGCCCGCCGCATGCGTGAGTCCCTCGAGGTCTCCACCCAGCTCACGCAGGTGCACGAGGTCGACATGACCAAGATCGCCAAGCTGCGCCTCAAGGCCAAGAACTCGTTCCAGGCCCAGAACGGCACCAAGCTGACCTTCCTGCCGTTCATCGCCAAGGCTGTGGCCGAGGCCCTGAAGCAGCACCCGAAGCTGAACGCCGCGTACGACGAGGACAAGCAGGAGATCACCTACCACAATGCCGAGCACCTGGCGATTGCGGTGGACACTGACAAGGGCCTCCTGGTTCCGGTCATCTCCGACGCCGGCAACCTCAACCTCGCCGGTCTCGCCGGCAAGATCGCTGACGTCGCCGGCCGCACCCGCGACGGCAAGATCGGCCCGGACGAACTGTCCGGCGGCACGTTCAGCATCACCAACATCGGTTCTGTCGGTGCGCTGTTCGACACCCCGATCATCAACCAGCCGCAGGTCGGCATCCTGGGCACCGGTGCAATCGTCAAGCGCCCCGTGGTGGTCCAGGACGAGAACGGTGACGACTCGATCGCCATCCGCTCCATGATGTACCTGTCCCTCACCTACGACCACCGCCTGGTGGACGGTGCGGACGCGGGACGCTTCCTGCAGACGCTGAAGGCACGCCTCGAAGAAGGCGCGTTCGAAGCGGACCTGGGACTCTAACCAACAGGACTGTTACCAGCAGCCAATAACGACGGCGGTGCGGGCGCCGGTGGGATACCACCGGAAGGCCGCGCCGCCGTCGTTTTTTGGCGTCCAAACCCGCTCCGCGAACCCCCGCCAACTAAGGGCTGTGTCTTACTACGGCGTGTAGAAGCATCTGGCTAGACTGGTGCCATGAACATCGTCTATAACGTCATGGTCTTCCTGCACATCGTCGGCGCCGCCATGATCGTCGGCATCTGGATCGGCAACATGAAGAAGCCGACCGTCCACCCCCGGCAGTTCGACGGCGCAGCCCTCCAGCTCCTCACCGGCATCGTGATGATGGGCCTGATCCCCGCACTGGATATGGACGCCAACTACGCCAAGCTGGGCATCAAGTTCGCCGTGGCCCTGGTCGTCGTCGTCCTGGCCTTCATCGGCCGCCGCAAGTACAAGAAGGGCGAGCCGATCTCCACCGGCCTGGCCCATAGCGTCGGCGGGCTGGCTCTGCTGAACGTAGCCATCGCCACGCTCTGGCAGTAAGCGCCCGCCTGCTCAAACGACGACGGCGACGCCCCCTTCCGCGG
>NZ_JBHUSB010000040.1:0-12268 GCF_042673905.1 Arthrobacter sp. NPDC057009 | reverse complement strand
AACGCCCGGTCCCATTCCGAACCCGGAAGCTAAGACCCACAGCGCCGATGGTACTGCACCCGGGAGGGTGTGGGAGAGTAGGTCACCGCCGGACAACCATTTGAGAAAAAACGGTCGAGAGCCCCAACCAAGCAATTGGTCGGGGCTCTCCCGCATTTAAAACACCACCTGCCCCAGGCCCCGTTCGGTACCCGTCCGGGGCCTGGGCCGTTTAAAGACCAGTGGATCCTGTGGGTTTGACCCGGCATGAACTGAGGGAGCGTCAGGGGAAACCCGACAGGACGTGAGGGAAGGTTTGGTGTGACGCGACGGGAGCTGATGGAGGGTCTGGTTTGAGGCGGCAGGATCTGAAGGAGCGTTGGGTTAGACGCCGTAGGTAGTGATAGAGCGTCCCAGGGGGAGCAGACTCGCCCAAACCCTTCCTCGCTGTCGGTGACGGTCGAAAACTGAGCCATTGTGACGGTTGAAAACTGAGCCACCCGTTTCAAACGATTGGGTGGGTGATCACTGTGGAGGATTGGGCGCTTATTCGGCGGTTGCATCTTGCCGAGGGTGAGTCGATGAGGTCGATAGCGGCGCGGCTGGGGATTTCCCGGAACACGGTGGCGAAGGCGGTCAGTGCTGAGAGCCCGCCGGCGTATGTCCGGGGCGCCGCAGGACTCCGGGATCAAGGCGGTCGAGCCGGCGGTCCGTGCGCTGTTGCAAGAGAACCCGCGGATGCCGGCCACGGTGCTCGCGGAGCGGGTGGGATGGTCCGGGTCCGCGGCGTGGTTCAGGGAAAACGTGGCCAGGATCCGGCCGGAGTATGCCCCGGCGGATCCTGCCGACCGGATCAGTTACGCGCCCGGGGATCAGGTGCAGTGCGACCTGTGGTTCCCGGAGGTCCGGGTACCGGTCGGGGCGGGCAAGGCCAGGGTGTTGCCGGTTTTGGTCATGGTGTCCTCGCATTCGCGGTTCATCATGGCCCGGATGATCCCGTCGCGCGTGACCGGGGATCTGTTGGCCGGGATGTGGGAGCTGCTGGGTGGTTTGGGCGCGGTTCCGCGGCGGCTGATCTGGGATAACGAAACCGGGATCGGGCGCCGGAACAGCTTCGCGGCCGGGGTTCCGGCCTTCGCCGGGGTGCTCGCGACCAGGATAGTGCAGGTCAAGCCGTACGACCCGGAGAGCAAGGGCGTGGTGGAGCGGGCGAACCAGTTCCTGGAGACCTCGTTCCTGCCCGGGCGGTCTTTCGCCTCTCCCGAGGACTTCAACGTCCAGCTCGCGGACTGGCTGCCCAAGGCCAATGCGCGGCTGGTCCGCCGGACCGGGGCCCGGCCCGCGGATCTGCTTCCGCAGGACAGGGCGGCGATGCTGGGACTGCCGCCGGTCCCGCCGGTGACCGGGTTCGCGGCACGGGTCCGGCTCCCGCGCGATTACTACGTCCGGATGGGATCGAACGACTACTCCGTCCACCCGCAGGCGATCGGCAGGTTCGTTGAGGTCACCGCTGACCTGGACACTGTCCGGATCAGCCTGGATGGCAGGAATGTCGGGGACCATGCCAGGTCCTGGGGCACCGGCCTGACGATTACCGATCCGGTTCATGTGGAGGCGGCCCGGGCGCTGCGGAAGGCCTTCCAAAACCCGGCACCCGCGGAGGCTGCGGGAGTGCGGGACCTGGCCGACTACGACCGGGCTTTCGGTGTTGTTCTCGATGACGGGCAGGTCGCGTGATGCCCGACGCGAAGGAAACCGCCGGACAGATCGAGTACTACTCCCGGGCGATGAAGGCACCCCGGATCCGGGAAGCCGCAGCCCGGCTCGCGGACCAGGCCCGCGACGGAGGCTGGACCCACGAGGAATACCTCGCCGCGGTCCTCTCCCGGGAGGTCGCCGCCCGGGAAGCCTCCGGAGCCGAAGCCCGCGCCCGGGCAGCAGGGTTCCCCGCCCGCAAATCACTCGAGGACTTCAGCTTCGACCACCAGCCCGGCCTCAAACGCGACACCATCGCCCACCTTGCCACCGGCGCGTTCCTCACCGAAGCCTCCAACATCGTCCTGCTCGGCCCGCCCGGAACCGGCAAAACCCATCTCGCCACCGGACTCGGCCTTCGCGCCACCCAACTCGGGCACCGGGTCCAGTTCGCCACCGCCATCGACTGGGTCGCCCGGCTCCAGACCGCGCACCAAAACGGCAGGCTGCCCCAGGAACTCATTCGGCTGCGCCGCTACCGGTTGATCATCGTCGACGAAGTCGGCTACATCCCGTTCGAACAAGACGCAGCGAACCTGTTCTTCCAACTCGTCTCCTCACGCTACGAGCACGCCTCGCTGATCCTGACCTCCAACCTTCCCTTCGCCCGATGGGGTGACGTGTTCGGAGACCAAGTCGTCGCCTCAGCCATGATCGACCGCATCGTCCACCACGCCGAAGTCATAACCCTCAAAGGCTCCAGCTACCGGCTCAAACACACCCTCACCGACACGCTGCCCTCGACACGGGCGGAAAATACGGCAGAATAACCAACGTCAACGTGGCTCACTTTTCAACCCACGAAATGGCTCACTTTTCGACCGGCGCTGACACCTCGCATCCTGCCGCTTTTCTCCCGACGCTTCCTCAGGTTCTGCCGTCAATCCCCAAACGCTTCTACGGTTCCTGCTGGAACAGATTCCCGGCGGGGGCCGTTGGGTCAGTGGAGCCCTTTCACAGACACAGGGCTTGAACAGCGGTTCGTGCACCGCCCAACCGTCCGACCTGTAAAGGACTCTTTATGGCCCAGCGCACTATCGTCATCACCGGAGCCAGCGACGGCATCGGTGCCGCAGCCGCACGGAACCTGGCGAAGGCAGGGGAGCGGGTTGTCGTCGTCGGACGTTCGCCCGAGAAGACCGCGGCGGTAAGCGCCGAACTGGGCGCTGATTACTTTGTCTGCGACTTCGCTGAGCTTTCCCAGGTCCGCGAGCTGGCCGCGGCGCTGCGGAGCCGTTATCCGCGGATCGATGTTCTGGTGAACAATGCCGGCGGAATCATGCGCGGCCATGAGCTGACTGTGGACGGTCACGAGAAGACGTTCCAGATTAACCACCTGGCGCCGTTCTTGCTGACCACCGAGCTGCTGGACGTGCTCACTGCGAGCAATGCCATCGTCATCAATACCTCGAGCATGGCAAACGGCTTTGGCCGGCTGGACCTGGCAGATCTCAATTCAGAGCGGAGTTACTCGACTAACCGGGCCTACGGCACAGCGAAGCTGGCGAATATCCTGTTTACCGCTGAACTGCACAACCGTTATGGGAAGGACGGCATCGCGGCGGCGGCTTTCCATCCCGGCGTCGTGGCTACGAACTTTGCGGCGGAGTCTACGAGCTGGTTCCGCCACGCCTACAAGACGGTGTTGAACCGGTTCCTGTTGTCGGCCGAGCAAGGCGCAGACACGCTCGTGTGGCTCGCCACTTCCACGCCCGGAAGGGACTGGGTTCCCGGCGCTTTTTACGTCAAGCGTGCCCTGGCGAAGGCCAACAAGCAGGCGTACGACGGCGAGCTGGCGAGGAATTTCTGGGACCGTAGCCTGGAGCTCGTCAGTGCCGGCGACCCGGTGGACAGGCCGGAGCTCGACAACGCCTAGGAAGGGTTTGCTGGAAGGCGGCGGGAGGTGAGGAAGGGTTGGCTAGTAGGCGGCGGGAGGTGAGGAAGGGGTGCGGTCAGCGGCGCAGGCGCAGCCCTTCGAGCGCCTCGAGTGCTTCGGCTGAGCGGCTGATGGCCTGCTCGAGCCCGGCCTCGGATTCGGGAACCGAGAACAGGAAGCCCTGCAGTGCGTCGCACTGCAGGTCGGTCAGGTAGGCGGCCTGCTCGGCGGTCTCGATGCCCTCCGCGGTAACGCTCAGTCCCAGGCTGTGGGCCATGTTGATCATGGAACTGAGGATCGGCAGCTTCTCGGCCCCGGTCCTGACCATGGAGACAAAGGACTGGTCGATCTTCACCGCATCCACCGGCAGCTCCTGGAGCCGGCCCAGCGACGAGTAGCCGGTACCGAAATCATCCAGCGCTACCCGGACTCCGGCGCTGCGAAGACTCGCGAGCTGGCTGATCACGTGCTCGTCGGCGTCGAAAAACACGCTCTCTGTCACCTCCAGCACCAGCTGCCGGAGGTTCAGGCCATGCGTCTCCGCCATGCCCAGCACGGTGCCGGCGAAATCACAGTCCCGCAGCTGCACGCCCGACACGTTGACGGCAAGCGAGCGTTCGGTGCCGCCGGAAAGCCAGGGGCCCAGCTGGATGAAACTTTCCCGCATCATCTGCAGGCCGACGGCGGAGATCAGCCCGCTGCGCTCCGCCGTCGGAATGAATTGCGACGGCGGGACCTTCCTGCCGCGGCGCTCCCACCGTGCGAGGGCCTCGAACTGGACCACCTGGCCCAGCCGGGGCGATACGACCGGCTGATAGCTCACGTTAATCTCTCCGTTGTCGACGGCGAGCCGGAGTCCGGCCTCCATGTCCGTCCGCTGCACCAAGGCGGTCATCATCTCCGGCCTGAAGCGCATGTACCGGTTCTTGCCGGCGGCCTTGGCTGCATACATCGCCACGTCTGCGCGCCGCAGCAGCTCCGACGCAGCCACCGCGTCCTCGCTGAGCGAAGCGATCCCCAGGCTGAGACTCGGCCGAAGCATGGACCCTTCAATCCGCACGGGAACGTTGAGCGACTGTACGACGCGCTCTGCGACCGCCTCGGCATCCGGAGCTCCGGTCAGGAGCACGACGAACTCGTCACCGCCCAGCCGCGCTACTGTGTCGTCCGGCCGCACGCAGGCCCTCAGCCGGCGGGCCACCTCCACCAGCATCTGGTCCCCGGCGGCGTGGCCAAGGATGTCGTTGACCTCCTTGAAGTCGTCAAGGTCCAGGAGAAGGATGTCGACGGCGGCGCTATAGCTGCCGTGCAGCGCTTCGGACAGCTGGTCATGGAACAGCTTGCGGTTCGCCAGTCCGGTCAGCGGATCCTGGAACGCCATCGCCTTCAGCTGCGCCGCCTGTTCGGCGAGGTCCGCCATCGCCTGCCGGGCCTGTTCCTGGGCGCGGCGCCGCGGCGTCACGTCCCGGAAGCTCCAGACCCTGCCGACCACGGCGTTGCCCACCCGCTGCGGACGTGAGTAGCGTTCAAAGGTGCGGCCATCGAGGAACTCCAGGGTGTCATGGCTTTCGGCGGTGGGGTGGGCGTAGAGCTCGTTGACCTTGTCCAGGAAGATCTCCGGATGCGAGAGGAGGCCGAGCACGTGGTCGATCACGGCGGCGTCGTCTCCGGCGGCCATGAGATCCCGGGGGATGCCCCACATCTTGGTGAACTGCTCGTTGATGCCGGCGATCTTGCCGTCGATGCCCACCACAAGGATGCCGTCGGCCGTGGACTCAAGGGTGGCGCTGAGCAGCGACATCGCTTCCCGCAGTTCGGCGTCGGCTTCCTGCCGGTGGAACGTGGGCCGGACTGACGCGACCAATGATGGGCCGCCGACCGAATCAAGGAGCGAGCAGGCTACCTCGCCGTGGAACTCCGTTCCGTCGCTGCGCAGCCCGTAGGACTCGAAGGGGGTCTGCGCAGCCGGGCTGTCTCCGGTTTCGCTGCGCAGGGCGGCGAAGAGGCGGTCGAAGCCGCTGCGGTAGCCTTCGGCGAGCAGCATGCGGTGGTCCTGGCCCACGAGCTGCAGCCTGCCGTAGCCGAAGAGCCGTTCGGCGGCGGCATTAACCTGCGTGATTACCCCGTCGCCGGCAACGACCAGGACCGCGTCCGGCAGGGAGTCAAACAGGCGGGCGTAGCTGCCGGCCGGACCCTGTTCCGGGCGTGGGAAAGCCACTGTCATGCGACCGGTGCGTGAGACCGCGCGAAACCCATTGTGCGTCCACCCCCTCACCTCGATGATAGGGGTGGTTAGTCCGCACCGGCACCCTAACCTCGCAAGCCCGGCCAAGGAAGGCCAGCTCAGTCAGCGGTGGGCCGAGGCTCAACCGGCGGGGACACGCTCCACTGCCGGGGCCGGCTGCGTTCCGAGGCCGCGGACGGTCCAGCCTTCCGCCTGCCACGCGGCAGCGTCCAGTACGTTCCGGGCGTCCAGTACCGTCCGGCGTCGTACCACCTGCCCGGCGGCGGCTGGGGACAGGTCCCGGTACTCGGCCCACTCGGTCAGCAGCAGCACCAGCTCGGCACCCTCAAGGGCCCGCATGGCAGAGGCCTCAAACCGCAGCTGCGGGTAGCGCATCCAGGAGTTGTTCATGGCCTTCGGATCCGTCACGGTGACGTGTGCCCCGGCGGAGGCGAGCCGGAGTGCGACGTCGAGGGCGGGGGAGTCCCGGATGTCGTCGGTGTCCGGCTTGAAGGCGGCACCCAGCACGGTCACGGTCCGGCCGGCGATCATGCCGCCGCAGAGTTCACTGGCGATCTCCGCCGTCCGGGCGCGCTGGCCCAGGTTGATGGAGTCCACCACGCCCATCCACTCGTCCACGGACCGGACCTCCAGCGCCTGCGCCTGGGCACGGAAACTGCGGATGTCCTTCGGCAGGCACCCGCCCCCAAATCCCAGCCCGGCGTGCAGGTACCGGTTGCCGATGCGCGGATCCATGCCCATCGCTTCGCTTAGCTCGGTGACGTCGGCGCCGGCGGCGTCGCACAGCTCCGACATCGCATTGATGAAGCTGACCTTCGTCGCGAGGTAGGCATTCGACGCCGATTTGATCAGTTCCGCCGTCGCGAAATTGCATACGATCCGCGGGATGCCGGCGCGCAGCAGCGGCTCGTAGACCGCGTCCAGCACGGCGGTCACACCCCGCGCAGCCCCCTTCCTGCCGTCGCTGCGGCGCCCGAATGCGCCCTCCTTGCCGCCGGGCACCCCGTACACCAGGCGGTCCGGCACCAGCGTGTCCTTCACCGCCGTGCCCTGCCGCAGGAACTCCGGGTTCCAGCCCAGCAGCACGTCCTGCCGCCCGCTGAGCATTCGTCCCAGCTTGCCAACGGTGCCCACCGGCACTGTTGATTTACCGACGACGGCGGCACCCCGGCCCAGGTGCGGAAGGAGACTTCTGGTGGCGGAGAGCAGGTAGCTGAGGTCGGCGCCGTCGGACGTTTTGGACTGTGGCGTGCCGACGCAGAGGAAGTGCACCTGGGCAGCTGCAGCGTCTGCGAAGTCTGTGGAGAAGCTGAGCCGGCCGGTGCTGCGGCCGTCGCGCAGGAGCTCGTCGAGACCGGGTTCGAAGAACGGCGCCCGGCCGCTGGCCAGCTGCTCCACGCGTGCAGGGTCGACGTCGATCCCCACCACTGTGTGGCCCATCGATGCGAGGGTGGCCGCGTGCACGGCGCCGAGGTAACCGCAGCCGATCACGGAAATCTTCACAGGGTGGCTCCTAAGGTGTCGGTGGGAAGTGGGGCGGTGGGAAGTGGGGCACCGGCAATGGCGTCCCTGTAGTGGCGCACCAGTTCAGCACACAGGGCGGGCCACGTCCGGCCCTGGACCGAGGCGTGAGCGGCCGCTGCGAACGCGCGGCGCTTGGCGTCGTCGCCCATCAGGTCCATTACATGCCGGCGCAGTCCGGCCAGGTCACCGGGCTCGTAGAGCCAGCCGGTGCGGGAATTCTCCACGAGGTCCAGCGGTCCTCCGCGGCCAGTGGCCACCACCGGAACACCGGATGCCATGGCCTCCTGGATGGTCTGGCAGAAGGTCTCGAACTCGCCCGGGTGGACAAAGAGATCGAACGAGGCCACGGCCCGGGCCAGCTCCTCGCCGCCGAGGAAACCGGTGAACGCCGCGCTGGGAAGTGCTTCCTCCAGCGCGGCGCGCTGCGGGCCGTCGCCCACAATGACCAGGCGGGTGCCGGGAACATCTGCCAGCACGGCAAGGTCCTCCACCTGCTTCTCCACAGCCAGCCGGCCGACGTAGCCGATGATGCGCTCACCGCCCGGGGCCACGGATGCCCGCCACCCGTCGTCGCGCTTTCCCGGTGCAAAACGCGCGGTATCCACACCGCGCCGCCACATGCCCACCCGCAGAATCCCGCGGCCGCGCAACTGGTTCAGCGCGAAAGTGGAGGGCACCAGCGTCCGGGACGCCAGGAGATGAATGTTTTCCACCCGGTTCCAGGCCCAGTTCTCCAGGAACGGCACCCCGTACCGGGCAGCGTAGCTGGGGACCTCGGTCTGGTAGATGGCCACGGTGGGGATCCCCAGCTGATGCGCGGCCTGCGCCGCCCGCCAGCCGAGCACGAACGGCGACGCCAGGTGGACCACGTCAGGTGCGTAGTCGGCAAGGATTCTCTTGACCCGGTACACACCTCCCAGCGCCACGCGCACGTTCGGATAACCCGCCAGCGGAACGGAGGGCAACCGGTGCACAAACGCGCCGTTCACAACGTCCAGAACATCAGCGTCCGACGTCGACGGCGCAATCACCAGCACCTCATCGCCCCGCTCCTGCAGGTGTTCAAGCACCCGCAGGATGGAGTGCGTGACTCCGTTCATCAGCGGCAGGAATGATTCGGCAACGATAGCGATCCTCACCCCTCAACGATGTTCCCGCCGTCTAACTTTGCGGGGGAGCGGGCGTAACCGGGAACGGAAGGTTGGGTTAACAGGCGGGGCTAGCGTTCCTCGTGGCGGAGAACGTCCGGCAGCTCATCCACGAAGACGGTCTGCGGCGGTTCGAAGTAGATGACCAGCACCTCGTCACCGACCGGGAAGACGCTGACCTTGTCGAACGGGTACGCGTGAAAGGCGCTGGTGCCGCCGCGGTAGGCGAGCATGACCTCGCCCACGGTTCCGGGGCCGATCCGCCCGCTCACCCGGCCGATCTTCCCGGTCAGGCTCCGGTCGACGTTTCTGTGCACCATGTCCCTTGGCTTCCCCTCAGCTTCCCCGGAGTTCCCCTGTGCCGTTCCTTTTTGGGCCGTTCGTGCCGTGCCCAGTCCCTAAGAGCCCGGCGGCTTCGGCGGCGGCTTGGCGTGGTTATGCCCGTTCTTCAGGGCAGTCGACAGCCGCGGCAGGAAGGTGCCCGCCTGGGTGATGATCCCGCCCACCATGCTGTTGAGGCCATCGGCGCCATTGAGTACCGTGAGCTGGTCCACGTGGCCGAACGGCTCGGCCGCTGCCGCCACGATGGACGGCATGTTCTCCGCCAGTTGCTGGGCAATGACGGCATCCTGGTTGCTCTCCAGTGCCTCGCCGCGGGCCTTGATGCCGTCCGCCTCGGCCAGGGCCTTCGCCTTGATGGCCGACGCCGCGGCGTCCCCGCGTGCCTTCGTGGCCGCTGCCTCGGCTTCGCCCGTTACCCGGGTGCCTCCGGCAATGGCGGCGGCCGCGCTCGCATTGGCCTGCGCCTCCACTTCCACGCGGCGGGCATTGGCCTGGGCTTCCAGTTCCGTCCGCTTCGCCCGCGCTTCGGCTGCGCTGATGTCCGCCGCCTTCTGCGCCTCTGCCTCGGTGCGCTGTGCGTAGGCCTTCGCGTCGGCGGGCTTGCGGATGGTGGTCTGCAGCTTCTGTTCCTCGCGGTCTGCCTCGAGCTTGGCCACCTCGGTTTCCTGGACCACCACCTGCTGGCGTGCGGTGGCCTCTGCCAGCGGGCCGGCCTGTGCGGCATTGGCCCTCGCCCGCTCCGCATTGGCCTGCGCGGCCGACTGTCTGATCGCCGAAGCACTCTGCGCATCAGCGATCTGGGCGGCGGCTTCGGCTTCCCGCTCCGAGGCCTCCCGGTTCCGGGTGGCCTCGGCAATGCGGGCTTCCATCTTGACCTGGGCGATGTGCGGCTTGGCGATGTTCTGGATATAGCCGGTGGGGTCCTGGAGGTCCTTAATCTGCAGGGAATCCACCACCAGGCCGAGCTTTTCCATTTCCACGCCACTGGCCCCGCGGACCTGGGACGCCAACTTGTCGCGCTCTCGGATAATTTCCTCAACCGTCATGCTGCCGATAATCGAACGCAGGTGGCCTTCGAAGACGTTGTACACCTGGCTTTCCATTTTCGGCTGCTGGCCGAGAAACCTGCGTGCGGCATTGGCGATAAATGCGGGCGCATCCCCGATTTTGTAGATGACGACGCCTTCCACCACCACCTGGATGCCTTGGCTGGTAACGCAGGAGACCTTCAGTTCCGTCTCGTTCAGTGTGAGGGACAGCGTCCGGACGGTCTGCAGGCCCGGAACCACCAGCGCGCCCTTGCCCGTGACGATCTTGAAGTCCATCCCGTCGGCGCTTGCCAGGGTGGCACGGGTTAGTCCGGAAATAATGAGGGCCTCATTTGGTTCGGCGACCTTCCACATGAGTTTGACGGCCAGCCAGATAATCAGGACGCCCAGAAGCGCCGCAACAACAATGACAATCAGCGGGAGGATGGCTGCCAGGTTCTCCATGGCGTTGTCCTTTCAGTGCGATTGAACCGGTGCAATTAAGCACGGAAAATACGGTGCCCGCGTCCCTCAATTTCCCGGATTGCCGGCTGTAATAGACAGTGTGGTGGCGCGCCCGTGCAGAGTCCAGCAATTCCGGCGCTCTGGCCGGACTGACCCACCGGCTGTAGGGTCGGTGCTGACGGCCAACCCGGGCCAAGACTTTAGAGCCCGCCCCAACCTAAGGAGTGCGCGTGGCGCTGACCAAAGGTACCGAAGTGGAATGGAACACGCCGCAGGGAAAGACCCGCGGCAAGATCGTTGAAAAGAAGACCAGCGACTTCGAACTGGACGGCCACACCCACCGCGCCAGTGATGATGAACCCCAGTACGTGGTGGAGTCCGCCAAGACAGGGGCGAGGGCGGCACACAAGGCCGGCGCCCTGACGGAAAAGAAGGAGTAGCCGTGGCAGCCGAATCTGGACTTTCCCGGTCCAGCACACCTCCCGTCCCTCCGACGCAGGGGAAGCAGCCCGTCGTCGGGCACGCTTCCGGACCTGAAGGCAATGGACGCAGGCATCACGACGTCGTGGTGATCGGCGGCGGGAACGCCGGGATCTCGCTGGCCGCCCGGCTCCGGCGTTACGGGGTCCGTGACATTGCCGTGGTGGAACCCAGTGACAGGCACCTCTTCCAGCCGCTGTTCTCGCATATCGGCGGAGGAACCGCCGAGGCCGCCGAAGCCGTACGCCCTCAGGAGTCGGTCATGCCCAGGGGCGTGGCCTGGATCCCGGACAGTGCTGTGGACGTCAAGCCGGAAACGAACACGGTGCTGCTGGCGTCCGGGAACCGGCTCAGCTACGGCCATGTGGTGGTGTGCCCTGGCCTGCAGCTTGACTGGGATAAGGTGCCGGGCCTGGCCGAGGCCATGGAGTCACCCCATGCCTCCTCCAACTATGTGTATGAGCTGGCTCCCAAGACCTGGGCCCTGCTCAGCGGGTTGAAGAGCGGCACGGCCGTGTTCACCATGCCCTCCGGGCCGGTCAAGTGCGGCGGCGCCGCACAGAAGCCCATGTACCTCGCCTGTGACTACTGGCGCCAGCAGGGAGTGCTCTCCAGCATCCGTGTGGTGATGGTGGTGCCAACCCCGACGGTCTATGGTGTGCCCGGCGTGGACGAGGAGCTGAACCGTAAAATCAGCGAGTACGGCATCGAGTTGCGCTGCAACAGCGAGGTGACCGCAGTTGATGCGGCTGCACGAAGCGTACAGATCCACGATTCGGCCACGGGCCGGAGTGAGAGCCTCAGCTATGACGTTCTGCACGCCGTGCCGCCACAGTCCGCGCCCGACTGGCTCAAGGCCACCGCACTGCCGGCAGACGGCGACAGCGGCGGATTCGTGGAGGTGGATCCTGAGACGCTCCGCCACACCAGATACCTGAATGTCTGGTCCCTGGGCGACGCCGCCGGCACCAAAAACTCCAAGGCCGGCGCCGCGCTGCGGAAACAGACCACTGTCCTGGCGAAGAACCTGAAAGCCGTCCTCCGCGGCGGGGAGCCCACCACCAAGTACAACGGGTACTCAGCCTGCCCCTTCACGGTGTCCCGGTCGACCGTTGTATTCGCAGAATTCGACGACGAGTACCGGCCCATGCCGTCGATCCCGAAGGTGGATGTTGCCAAGGAACGGCATTCCACGTGGATTCTCGAGCGGGACCTTTTCCCCGGCATCTACTGGAACCTGATCCTGAAGGGCCGGGCCTAAGCTCCTCCTTCTTCCCGACCACCAAGAAACGGCCGGCCCGCATGAAAGCGGGCCGGCCGTCGTCGTGCTCTGTCGACTACGTGTTTTGGACGTGGTCTTTGGCGTCGGTGGCGGTTGCTTTGACGTCGGAGGCGGCGGTTTGGCCTTCTTCCTTGACGTGCTGGG
>NZ_JBHUSB010000039.1:0-15761 GCF_042673905.1 Arthrobacter sp. NPDC057009 | reverse complement strand
CGAGAGAACGCCAGATCCCCAAAAGAATCTGATGCATCCCGTCCTGACATCTCCGGAGTGTTTTGGGAAGGACTAACTCAACTCATATCAGCGAACCGCCGTATGCGAGGCCCGCACGTACGGTGGTGTGAGAGGAGGGCCGGGAAACCCGGCCCTCCTACTCGATTGTGGGCCCGGGACCCCCAAGCCGTCGTGGGGCACTTTGGGCCCGCCGTCGTCGTCATAACGACGGCGGCCGGCGAGTCCCGCACCAAAGCGCCCCAGCTGCGTGCTGGCTCAGACCCAGGCCCGCGCAGGCCTAGACCCTGGTGACGCTGATGCGCACGTTCGCGCAGGAGTCGGCGTAGCGGATCAGGGCTGCCTTCTCGGCGCTGTCCACCCGCAGGCCCCAGCGGATCTTCACCGCGATCCAGTTGCCGATGTACTCGCACCTGTTCGCCGGCGGCATCCACGCCTCCGGCCCCTTGGCCTGCTTGGCTGAGTTCAGCGACGCCGTCTGCGCGTTGAGGGAGCGGGTGTCGCCGAGGTCGTTGTAGAACGCCACCCGGCGCGCCTGCGACCAGTAACGGGCGCCGGATCCCCATGCCTCGTGGACGGGAACGGTGTGGTCGATCTCCACGGCCGACGCCAGATAGTGCGTGCGGTTGTCCCACCGGGTGATCCAGCGGGATGTGCGCACGGTGCAGCGCCGCGAGGTGGTGTACGTCGCTGCTGCCTTTGCCTCCTGGAGCAGGACCTCCGCCCGGGTCTTCTGGCAGTCACGGTTGGTGTCCAGCCAGCTGCCGAAATAGCGCGTGCGGTCATAGCCGGCGTTGTTCTCCGCGCTCACCGTGAGGGCACGGGCGGCGGTGCGCAGCGGCGCGGAATAGTACGAGGCAGCCTCCGCGGGGACGGCCAGCCCGGTGAGCAGGATGCCGGCGGTCACGGCGGCCGTGGACAGCGTCCTGACCCAAGGGCCGGACGTGACGGACCCAGCGATGGCAGCCACCCGTCGTCGGGCCTTTTTGAACGGGCTGGCGGCCTGAGAAGGGCGTGCGTGATTGAACGTGCCTAGTGGCATGATTCCCCCAATGATGATTCCTGAACGGTACAGATTGCTTGATGCGTCAACCAGCATGGCAGCCGAAACAGGGGAGAACCGGATCCTTGATCAGGTCTTGATCCAATCCTGTGCGAACGCTGGGAATGTCCCGGAACCGTTGCGGTCCGGGCGGCAGGAACCTAGGGTCGGACTGCACACCACGGGCGGACAACGGGAGCCGGCATGGCCAGACTGATCTATTCGGGACTCATCTCTGTTGACGGGTACATGGCGGACCGGGAGGGCAACTTCGACTGGGCCGAGCCGGACGCCGAGGTGCATTCCTTCCTCAACGGGCTGCAGCGAACGGTCGGAACCTACCTGTTCGGACGCCGGATGTACGAGGTGCTGGCGGTCTGGGAGCACCCGGAGTCCTTCGGTGAGGTGCCGGCGTACATCCGGGACTTTGCGGAGCAGTGGCAGGCGGCGGACAAGGTGGTCTACTCCCGCACGTTGCAGGACGTGTCCACTGCCCGGACCCGGATCGAGCGGGAGTTCAGCGCTGACGCCGTCGCTCGGCTCAAGGAGCAGGCTGGCCGGGACCTGGCAATCGGCGGCCCCGAGATTGCCGCGGAGGCCATCCGTGCCGGTCTGGTGGACGAGTTCCAGATGTTCCTCACACCCGTGGCCGTGGGCGGCGGCAAGCGCTTCCTCCCGGATGACGTCCGCCTGGGGCTCGAGCTGCTGGAGGAACGGCGGTTCGGCAACGGCACGGTCTTCCTCCGCTACGCCAACCGGGCGGGATGAACCGGGGCGGGGATGAACCGGGGTTGAACCGGACGGGAGTCCCCGCCTGGGACACAATGGGGACATGACCCGCATCGCAATCATCGGCGGCCACGGCAAGGTGGCCCTGCAACTGTCCGCCCTCCTGACGGAACAGGGACACAGCGTCACGTCCTTCATCCGGAACCCTGACCACGCGGCGGACGTCGCCGCCACCGGTGCATCGCCGTCGGTCCTGGACGTTGAAAAGTCGACGACGGCGGACATCGCCGCCGCGCTCCGGAACCACGACGCCGTGGTCTGGTCAGCCGGTGCCGGGGGAGGGAACCCGGCCCGCACGTACGCGGTGGACCGGGATGCCGCCATCCGTTCCATGGACGCTGCCGCGGAGGCCGGCGTCGGGCGGTATGTGATGGTGTCCTACTTCGGCGCCGGGCCGGACCACGGGATTCCCGAGGGACACAGCTTCCGGCCCTATGCCGAGGCGAAGGCCGCCGCGGACGAGTATCTCCGTGGCACCAAGCTCGCCTGGACCATACTGGGGCCAGGCTCCCTGACCGAGGGCCCGGGAAACGGGCTCATCGACGTGAATCCTGCCGACACCAGCGCCGGCACCCACACGTCCCGAGCCAACGTGGCGATCGTGGCTGCGGCAGTGCTGGACTGGCCTGGGACCGCCGGCCGGACCATCGAGTTCCGCGACGGCGCCCAGCCCGTTGCAGCCGCGCTCGACGCCCTGCAGTAAGCGCCAGCCGAGCCAAGCGCGAACGTACACTTGTGGCCCCAAATCAGGGTGTTTTTGGGGCCACAAGTGTACGTTCGCGCAGGTCGTGGACAGTTACGCCGGGACGTTGAGCACCAGGTCGAGGGAGTTCTTCTCCACGTAGTCCAGGGCCCGGCGGACTGCGCCCACGGTCACGATTGAGTCGCCCAGCGGCGAGACCGCCACGCGCGGCGGGGTGGCTGTGAACTCCGGCAGCCGGGCGGCAATGGGCTCGAGCAGGACTCCCGCGGAGTTGGCGACGGCACCGCCGATCACCACGAGTTCGGGGTTGACCATGGTGGCCACCGAACCGATGACCCGGGCCATCCTGTCCGCCAGCCGGTCCAGGATCTTCAGCGCCTCGGCGTCGCCGGCAGCGGCCGCGGCAAAGACGTGCTCCGCCTCCGCCCCCGTGGCCGCATGTGCACGGAGGGACGTCTTGGCGGGGCCTTCCAGCACCTCCGCGGCCCAGATTCGCGCCAGGGTCGCGATGCCGTAGGTGTCGCCGACGCCTTCCAGCAGGTCCAGGTACGCAAGTTCCCCCGCGCCGCCGCCACTGCCGTGCAGCAGGCGGCCGCCTTCGATGACGCCGGAACCGAAGCGCTCGCTCGCCAGGATGACGACGACGTCGTCCACACCCGCGCCCGCGCCCCGCCACCGGTCCCCAAGTGCGGCGAGGTTGGCGTCGTTCTCCAGCAGCACGGTCCATCCGTGCAGGTCGTCCAGCGCGGACCTGAGGCCGACGTCGAACAGCCCCCAGAAGTGCTGTGATGCCAGCACGTTGCCCTTGCGGTCCACCGGTGCGGCGATGCCGGCGCACACGGCCAGCACCGAGTCGGTGGAGGCTCCCACACTGTCCAGCGCCATCAGGGCGGCCTGGTCAATGACCCCCACGCGTTCCGCGGGGGAGATGTCCTCAATCTCAAAGGGCTGGCTGGCCCGGCCAAGCGCCTTGCCGCGAAGGTCCGACACCACCACGGTCGCCTTGGAGAAACCGACGTCCATGCCCAGGACGTAGCCTGCCCGCTCATTGAGTTCGAAGCGGCGGGCCGGGCGTCCCTTCTGGTAGCCGCCAAAGGCGCGCTGGTTTTCCAGTTCGGTGATCCACCCCCGCTGCATGAGGTCCTCGCACACGGAGATCGCGGTGGCCCGGGTCAGTCCCGTGGCCTGGATGACGTCGGTAACCGTCACCGCGCCCGAAGCACGCATGAAATCCAGGACCGCTCCCGCACTCACGCGGCGCAGCAGCTGGGGCGTTGCCGCCGTCATCTCGGACATGGTGTTGACCTCCTTGTGCTCTGCCCCACATAATACTTGAGGAACTAAATTTAGATTCCATATAAATTCTCCCCGTGGGCCGGACGGCCGCCGGCCACGGGATCTTCCTTCCAGCTTTTTCCTCAGCCTTTTGCAAAGGAGCAACTGTGAACAGCCCCTTGTACCGCCGTCGCCGTGCCTCTCAACGGCCAGCCACCCGCCTGTTTTCCGCCCTGGCCCCAGCACTGTGAACCGGATTCCACCCCGTTCCCGCGCCGGCCGCGAAACTCCGCTCACCCGCCGCGCGCTCTTTAAGGCCGCGGGTCTTGCCGGCGCAGCGGCCGTCCTGCCTCTGGCCGGCTGCGGTTCTGTTCCCGCTGCATCCAGCCAGAACGGCGTCACCACCCTGCGCTTCATGCAGAACAAGCCCGAGGTGGTGGCCTACTTCAACCAGGTGATCAAGGACTTCGAGGCGCTCAACCCGGACATCCGCGTTATCCAGGACTTCAATGAGGGCAACTTCGTTCCCGGCCTGGTCCGCAACGACCCGCCCGACGTCGTGACCCGCGGCTTCGCCCAGGCCACCGCCGACTTCGTCCGCAAGGGCGTCTTTGCCGACCTCTCCGACCTGCCGGCGGCAGCCACGATCGACCCCAAGATCCAGGATCTGGTGAGCTCATGGGGACAGTACAACGGGCACGAAACCAGCGCCTTGCCGTTCTCCCTGGCCGCCGCCGGGGTCATCTACAACCGCGATATTTTCGAGGCCCACGGCGTCCAGGTTCCCGCCACGTGGGACGAGTTCGTCGCGGCCTGCGGAAAGTTCAGGGCTGCCGGCATCACGCCCATTTACGGCACCTTCAAGGACAACTGGACCCTCGGCCAGGGCATGTTCGACTACGTCGCCGGCGGCTCCCTGGACATCGCGGACTTCTTCGCCAGGCTCACCGCCAAGGGCGCCGACATCAGCGCAGACGCCAAGGAATCGTTCACCAGCAACTTCGGCCCGGTCCTTCCCAAGATGCTTGAGCTGGCCGCCTTCTCGCAGAAGGGCGCCACGAGCAAGAACTACGCGGACGGCAATGCGGCGTTCGCCAAGGGCGAGGCAGCCATGTACCTGCAGGGTCCGTGGGCGCTGTCCCAGCTCGTGGCCGCGAACAAGAACGTCCCGCTCGGCAGCTTCCCGCTGCCGGTCACCAACAACCCCGCGGACACCAAGGCCCGGGTAAATGTGGACATGGCCCTCTCCATCACCCGCAACACCCCGAACATGGCCGCCGCGCGCCGGTTCGTCAGCTACCTGCTGGACCCCTCGGTCGTGAACGCCTACAACGGGAAGAACGCGGCGTTCTCGCCGCTCAAGGGGGCACCCGCCGTCGACAACCCCCAGATCACCGGCCTCGCCGCCTCTGTGCGGGAGGGACGGTACTACCAGGGGGCAACCACCTACTTCCCGCCGTCGGTACCGCTGTACAACTACGTCCAGTCCTTTGTGTACGGCAAGAACGGCAAACAGTTCCTTTCCGCCCTCGACGACGAATGGCGCCGCGTCGCCGAGCGCACCGCGGTCTGACCCGCCCGAATCCAGGAGCCCCCAATGACTACAACCTCAGAGCTGCCGCAGACAGCCCCGCCCGCGGCCGTAGCCCTGAAAGCCCCGGCCGCCCGCGCCAAGGGCCGCATCGACCCCGCCTACTACTGGATGGTGGTGCCGGTCCTGGCACTGTTCGCCTTCTTCATCACCCTGCCGGCCCTCGTGGGCGTGTTCTTCAGCCTCACGAACTACGCCGGCTACGGTGACTGGAAGTTCATCGGACTGTCCAACTACGTCAATATCTTCCGTGACCCGGCCATCCTGCAGTCCTACATCTTTACGTTCGTCTTCGCCCTGACCACCACCGTGGTGGTCAACATCGTGGCCCTCGCGATCGCCCTGGGCCTGAACGCCAAAATCAAGTGGCGCACCGGCATCCGCACCGTCTTCTTCATCCCCATGGTGCTCTCGGCGCTGGTGGTGTCCTTCGTGTTCAACTACCTGTTCTCCAACACCCTGCCCGTGCTGGCGGACCGCTTCGGCGTGACACCGCTGGCCACCAGCATCCTGGCCAACGAGAACCTCGCCTGGCTGGCCATTGTGCTGGTCACGGTCTGGCAGGCGGCTCCCGGTGCCACCATCATCTACCTGGCCGGGCTGCAGAGCGTCCCGTCCGAGGTCTACGAAGCCGCGGATCTCGATGGCGCCGGCAGCTTCCGGCAGTTCGTGAGCCTGACGCTGCCGCTCATCCTCGGATACCTGGTCATCAACGTGATCCTTGGCTTCAAGGGATTCCTGGGCACCTACGAAATTATCGTGGGCCTCACCGGCGGCGGACCCGGCATGGCCACCCAGTCCGTGGCCATGCGCATCTTCTCCGGCTTCACGGGCGGGGACTACTCCTACCAGATGGCCAACGCGGTCATCTACTTCCTGATCACCCTGCTGATCTCCGTCATCCAGCTGCGCCTCATCCAGCGCCGGGGGGTTTCACTCTAATGACAGCTTCTCCACTGACCGCCCGCCGCCCAGGCAGTTCAAACGACGCCGGCAGTTCAAAAATCGCCGGCCGCACAGGCAATCCAGGCCGTTCAGCCAGCCCGCTCCGCCGGAAGGGCCGTTCCGGCCGCGAGGGCTACAAGGTCAACTGGTGGCTCACCGCGCTCATGCTCGTGGCCTCCCTGACCGTGCTGCTCCCGCTCTACTTCACCGTGGCCATGGCACTGAAGTCCCCGGACCAGATCGGAGGCACCGGCCTGGCATGGCCCAGCCCCATGAACTGGGAAAACTTCGGCGCCGCCTACGAGGCCACGAACTTCCCGCGGGCATTCATGTCGACGGCGTTCGTCACCGTGCTGAGCGTCCTGGGGTCGCTGGCCTGCAGCTCGCTCGTGGCCTACGCCATCGCCAGGAACTGGAACCGGAAATTCTTCCGCGGCTCCTTCGTGTACCTGCTCTCGGCCATGTTCATCCCGTTCCCGGTGATCATCCTGCCCCTGATCAAGCAGACGGCACTCCTCGGCCTGGACAACCCCGGCGGCGTGGTGTTCCTGCACGTGCTGGGTGGCATCTCCTTCAACACCCTGCTGTACATCGCCTTCGTCCGCTCCATCCCGGTGGAGCTTGAGGAATCAGCCCGGCTCGACGGCGCCACCACCTGGCAGGTGTTCCGCAAGATCATCTTCCCGCTGCTGGCCCCCATGAACGCCACCGTGGGCATCTTCGCCTTCCTCGGCTCCTGGAACGACTTCCTGCTGCCGCAGATGATGATCGCCGACCCGTCCCTGCAGACCCTCCCCGTGGTGCAGATGCTCTTCCAGGGAGAGTTCAACACCAACTACAGCCTCGCATTCGCGTCCTACCTCATGGCCATGGCACCCACTTTGGTGGTTTACATCCTCGCCCAGCGCTGGGTACTGTCCGGAGTAATGCGCGGGGCCGTCAAGTAGACCCATCAAAACCAGTCCAGCAACAACCCCAACCACAAGAAAAGGATCATCCCTTGTCCACCACCGCCACGCTGGCAACCCTGTCTGATTCCGACCGTTTGGCCGATCCGAACTGGTGGCGCCAGGCGTCCGTCTACCAGATCTACCCCCGCAGCTTCTCCGACTCCAACGGTGACGGCCTGGGCGACATCAAGGGCATCACGGCCAAGGTCCCTTACCTGAAGGCGCTCGGAATCGACGCCGTCTGGCTCAGCCCGTTCTACCCCTCGGCGCTCGCCGACGGGGGATACGACGTGGACGACTACCGCAACGTGGACCCGAAGCTCGGCACCCTTGAGGACTTCGACGAGATGGCCGCCGCCCTGCACGCCGCCGGCATCAAGCTGATCGCGGACATCGTCCCGAACCACTCCTCGGACCGGCACGAATGGTTCAAGGAAGCCCTCGCGTCCCCGAAGGGCTCCCCGGCCCGGGACCGCTACATTTTCCGGGACGGCAAGGGCCCCAACGGGGAGTTCCCGCCGTCGGACTGGGACTCCGTCTTCGGCGGTTCCGCATGGGAGCGCATCACCGAACCGGACGGCACCCCCGGCCAGTGGTACATGCACATCTTCGCCAAGGAGCAGCCGGACCTGAACTGGGCCAACCGGGAGATCCGCGACGACTTCCTCAAGACCCTGCGCTTCTGGTCCGACCGCGGTGTGGACGGCTTCCGCGTTGACGTGGCGCACGCGCTCACCAAGGACCTCACCGAGCCGCTGCTCTCCAAGCTGGAGCTGAGCGCCGCCAACACCGGCACGGACGGTTTCGCCGACGGGTCGCACCCCTTCTGGGACCGCGACGAGGTGCATGAGGTCTACGCCGAGTGGCGCGAAGTCTTCAACGAGTACAACCCGCCGCGCACCGCCGTCGCCGAGGCCTGGGTGCACGCCACCCGCCGCGCCCGCTACGCCAGCCCCGAGGGCCTGGGCCAGGCATTCAACTTCGACCTCCTGCAGGCGGACTTCGACGCCGAGGAGTTCCACGAGATCATCACCCGCAACCTGGCCGAGGCGGCCGCCACCGGAGCCTCCTCCACCTGGGTGTTCTCCAACCACGACGTCGTCCGGCACGCCACTCGCTACGGCCTGCCCAAGGGCTCCAAGGGCAAGCACGCCAAGGGCCAGGACGGCAAGGCATGGCTGCTGGCCGGCGGACCCAAGGAGGAACTCGACATCGAGCTCGGCCAGCGCCGTGCCCGCGCCGCAAGCCTCCTCATGCTCGCGCTTCCCGGTTCGGCCTACCTGTACCAGGGCGAGGAACTGGGCCTGCAGGAAGTGGCGGACATCCCGGAATCCGAGCGCCAGGATCCGTCGTTCTTCCGCAACAGGGGAGTGGAAGTGGGCCGTGACGGCTGCCGCGTGCCGCTGCCGTGGTCTGTGGAGGGCACGTCATTCGGGTTCGGCGACGGCGGAGCGCACCTGCCGCAGCCGGACTGGTTCAGCGGCTACGCCGTCGAGGCACAGGACGGCACCCAGGGCTCCACGCTTGAGCTCTACCGCACTGCCCTGAAGCTCCGCCGCGAGCTGCAGGCCGCCGAAGAACTGGAATGGATCGACGCCGGAAACCCGGAGGTCCTGCACTTCAGCCGCCCCGGCGGCTGGCAGTCCGTCACCAACTTCGGGGACACCGCCGTCGACCTTCCCGCGGGCACCGTGCTGGTAAGCAGCGGACCGCTGGAAGGCGGCAAGCTGCCAGCCAACACCACGGCCTGGCTGCGCTGATTGCCGGCTGACTAACACGCCGCTGGCGGGCCCCGGGATTTTACTGCCCGGGGCCCGCCAGCGTTCCGTTTAACCACCCGGCCGGGGACGGTCTCCGGGATGCCCTCTGGGCGGAGCCGGCAACAAGTGAAAGAGTGATGCCATGACTGAACAAACTGCCGTCGCGAACGGCCGGCTTCTCTACGGCTGCATGGGCCTGGGCGGGGACTGGTCCCCTGAACCGCACGAGATCACCGACGTCGAGAATGCAGCAGCGGCCGTGGAAGCCGCGCTGGACATCGGCGTCACCCTGTTCGACCACGCCGACATCTACCGGTACGGAAAGGCCGAGGCCGTGTTCGGCGAGGTGCTGGCCGGCACCAGCGGGCTACGCGAGCGCATCCAGCTGCAGACCAAATGCGGGATCCGGCTGAACGAGCGGGGGCTGGAAACCCACTACGACCTGAGTGCGGACGCCATCATCGAGCGTGTGAACGGCAGCCTTGAACGGCTCCGCACCGACTACGTGGACATCCTCCTGCTGCACCGCCCGGATCCCCTGATGGACCCCGCGGAGGTGGCGGCCGCCGTCGGGAAGCTGATGGCGGAGGGCAAGGTGCGCGCGCTCGGCGTGTCCAACATGTCGGCGGCGCAGATCGAGTTCCTGCAGGACAGCCTCGAGACGCCCGTGGTGGCCAACCAGCTCGAACTGAGCCTGCTCAAGCGGGACTGGCTGGAGAGCACCGTTCTGGTCAACCACCCGGGCGCCGCGGACTACAGCTTTCCGCACGGGACGCTCGAGTACTGCGCCCGGCAGGGAATCACCCTGCAGGCCTATGGCGCACTGGCCCGCGGCCACTACACCGGCAACCCGCCCGAGCGGCCCACGCTTGCGGAGTCGGCCACGGCGCAGCTGCTCTCCGACATGGCGCGGGAGCGGGACACCACCCGTGAGGCCGTGCTGCTGGGATGGCTGATGAAGCATCCGGCGGGCATCGCGCCGGTGATCGGCACGGCGAACCCGGACCGGATCCGGGCCTGCGCCGGCGCCTCCCGCGTGGCGCAGACCATGACGCGCGAGGAGTGGTACCGGCTCTGGACCACGGCCCGGGGGAGCAACATCCCTTAAACCCAACTGGGTCGCAGTTGTTGTCGTTATGAACGTTCAAAACGACATCAACTGCGACCCAGTTTGGGCAAAAACGGCCCTACAGCGGGGCGATCTCCGAATACGTGGAGGCATCGCCCTTCAGGGCCTGGCTCTGCTTGCCCTCCACACCCACCGGAATGTCCCCGGCGATGGTGACGCGGTTGAGCTTGCGGGGCTGGCCGTCGTAGTTGTCCGGCGCGTAGTGCTGCGTGATCCGGTTGTCGAACAGCACCAGCTGGTTGGGCTCCCAGTTCACGCGAAGCACGTTTTCCGGCCGGGTGACGTAGGCCTGGAGCAGCCGGAGAATATCCTTGGATTCGGTGTTGGACAGGCCCACAATCCGCAGGCGCTGCGCGAAGCCCCCAATGAACAGTCCGCGCTCGCCGGTCAGCGGGTGGACGCGCACCACGGGGTGGGCGGTCTCAAATTTGAGCCGCGTGAACTCCTTGCGGCGCTCCTCGGCGTTGGCGTGCTCCAGGTTCTTGGGCACGGAGTAGTCGTAGTCGTTGGTGTGGATGGCCCACAGGGTGTCGGCGAAGTTGCGGAGCTCGTCCGGCAGGTCCTGGTAGGCGCCGGCGGAGGAGGCGATCAGGGTCTCGCCGCCGTAGGCCGGCAGGTCGATGCTGCGCAGGGTGGATGCCTGCGGCGGGTTGACCACGAACGTGACATCGGTGTGCCAGTTGTTGGCGGACCCGTTCTCGCTGTCCACCGGCAGGACGTTCTCCTCACCCTCAACGGACGCCACGGTGGGGTGGGCCTTGGTGAGCGGGCCGAAGTGGCTGGCGAACTTCACCTGGGCCTCGTCCGAGAGGATGTTGGCTTCACGGAACACGAGGGCCTTGTGCTCGTTGAGGGCCGCACGGATCTGTGCCACGGTCTCCGCAGACAGGTCTCCGCTGAGGTCCAGGCCTCGGATCTCGGCGCCGATGCGGGAGCCCAGCTTGGAGAATTCGAGCTTTGTTTCGGTAATGGCAGTCATCGTTCTTTCCTCACTTAGTGCTGTAGTTACTTTGGATCGGGCGGTCACTTGGTTCACTTGGTATCGGTCAGGAGTCCGTTGAACTCGTTGGTGTACAGGCTCTTGGCGTCCAGGTCGGACTTGATGATGCCGGCGGACTTCAGGTACTCCTCCCAGCGGGTGAAGTCCTCGTCCTTGATCTCGCCCTTGGCCGGGACGCCGACGCTCTTCCAGTACTGCAGGGCGGCAGGGTTCTCGTTGCGGCCGCGCTCGTTGAGGATCTTGGTGAGCCGGGCGATGACCTCCTTGCGGGGCGTGGACCGCTCCCACTCGATGGCCTTAGCCACGCCGGTGGTGAAGGTCCGGACCGTGTTGGGGTTCTGGGCCAGGAAGTCTTCGCGGAAGACGTAGGGCCCGCCGGCAAAGGTGCCCAGCAGCTCGTAGTCGCTGAAGATGGAGCGCAGCCCGCCGTTGGCGACGGCCTTGTCCTGCAGGATGCCGCCCAGGGAGCCCGCGTCCACCTGGCCGCGGCGGATGGCCTCCTCCGTGTCGTTCGGCGGTACCACCACGAGCTGGACCTGCTTGATCTCCTCGGAGCTCAGGCCGTTCTTGCGGAGGTAGGTGTTGATGACGGCCTCTGAATGCGCGCCAAGGGTGTTCACGGCGATCTTCTTGCCGATGAAGTCCCGGGCGGTCTTGATCGGGCTGCCTTCCTTTACGTAGAAGCCGTTGAAGGTCTTGCTGTCCTCGCCGTAGTAGTTGATGACGGCCTTCACCGGGGCGCCGGCCTCCTTGAGCTTCACGACGGCGCCGGCGAACGCGCCCCCGAAGTCCGTCTGGCCGGTCGCGGCCGACTGGATGTCCTGCGGTCCGCTGATGGTGTTGCCCACCCAGTTCAGCTTGACGTCGCCCAGGTAACCGAGGTCCTGGGCCAGCTCGGGAAGGGTGACGCTGTTGGCCCAGCCCTGGTAGCGGAGCTCCTTGACTTCGTTGGCGCCGGAAGCCCCGGCGGCGCCTGCCTCATCGCCGGCGGCGCTCCCGCCGCAGCCGGACACCGTCAGGGCGATGACGACGGCGGCCGCAGCACTCAGGATGGTCAGGTGTCGTTTCATTGGGGTTCCTTACAGGGATCGATTTGGCTGGTGAGCCAGGTTCTTGCCGGCCGCTGCAATGGCCGATGGATCGATGTAAGCGCACCCGGACGGCGCAGAAAAGTGACCGGGTCACGCCGGGAAACCGTTGGAAATCCGCGGAAATACGGTGCAACAGCGCGTCATGAGGCGCCCCGTTGAGGCCGGTGAAACTCCATGACGGATGGCGGCGCGGATCCGTCCGCGAGGCGCTAAACTTCCGCTTTTTGTTCGTATTGGTCGCCTGGCGGAACCGGTCTGCGTCGCGCATACGGGCGCGCGCCCGATACGGTAGATCCATGACGTCTACTTCCACCGCCGAGATCACCCGGCAAGAACGCAACATCCCCGCCGAGATCGCCCGGTCGTGGCTGCTCGTCAACGCAATGAAAACAGAGCTTTTCGACCAGTCCGCCGTGTCCCGCGCGGACTCGATCATCCTGGACATCGAAGACGCCGTGGACCCCTCGCAGAAGGACGTCGCCCGCGAGAACGTCGTGAACTGGCTGTCCGGGGGCGGCCAGGCCTGGGTCCGGATCAACGACGCCACCAGCAAGTTCTGGGCCGAGGACCTCGCCGGCCTGCGCGGCACACCCGGCCTGCTCGGCGTCATGCTGGCCAAGACCGAGTCGGCCGACCAAGTGACCGAGTCCTTCCACCGCATGGACGGCAAGACCCCGGTCATCCCGCTGGTCGAATCCGCGCTCGGCATCGAAGAGGCCAACAACATCGCCAAGGCCCAGGGCGCCTTCCGCCTGGCCTTCGGCTCGGGCGACTTCCGCCGCGACACCGGCATGGCCAACACGCAGGAGGCCATGGCCTACCCGCGCGCCAAGCTCGTCGTCGCCAGCCGCGTCGGCAACCTGCCGGGCCCCATCGATGGACCCACCGTCGGCACCAACCACCCCATCCTGCGCGAGCAGACCGGCGTTACCGTGATGATGGGCATGACCGGCAAGCTCTGCCTGGCCATCGACCAGACCAGCGTCATCAACGAGGTCATCAGCCCCACGCCGTCGGACGTCGCCTGGGCCACCGACTTCATGTCCGACTTCGAGGCCAACGGCCGCGTCATCCGCGACGGCTCCGACCTGCCCCGTCTCGGCCGCGCAGAGAAGATCATGAAGCTCGCGGTGGCGTTTGGCGTGAACCCCGCGCCGTAACCGGCAGCAGCACTACCAGGAGACCCCGTGACCGATACCTGCTATCTGGTGCACGGGGTCTTTTGGGATGGGCCACCGGCCATATCCACAACGTCCGACGGCGGCCGGCCGGTTTTGCGCCTCCAGCACCTTTCCGGGGCGTTCAGTGAGACGGCGCTCGACGCCGGCACCCGCCTCGGGTTCCGGGTGACGGACCGGGTCAAGCACTGCCTGGGCCACACCAGGGTTTTCTCCGCGGCCGAGCGCCGGCACGTTTCCTGCCCGGACAGTGGCCCCGCGGTCCACGGCAGCCAGTGCGGCACCTGCCGGCTGGCAGACGATACCCGGCTGATCCACGACTTCCACCGCGGCGGACGGGTCCCAGCCGGCCTGCGGGACTACCTGATGCAGCCGCACTGGCTCTATGTGGCCACGTTCGCCAACGGTGCCAGCAAAATCGGCACAGCTTCCCAGCCGCGCAAATGGAACCGGCTGGCGGAGCAGGGTGCCGTCGTTGCCCGTTACGTGGCCCTGGCGGAGGACGGACGGGTCGTCCGCATCCTCGAGGACCTGGCCACGAGCGGACTGGGGCTTTCCCAGCAGGTGCGCGGCGCGGCCAAGGCCGCAGCCCTGACGGACCCGCGTCCCGGCGTCGAGCTTAACCTCCTGAACCGCCGCCGGGCGGAAGACGTCCGCACCCTGCTGGCCAGCACCGCCGTCGGAGGTTTCGCCCCTATGGATGAGCAGTGGATCCGCCCGGCGCAGGCCGCGCCGCTATGCACGGCCGCTGCCCGGCACGCATACCCGCACGGAATGGACGGCGGCAGCCACGGCTTTACCCTCGCGGCCCTCTGCGGCAGCTACGGGCTGGCCGGCCTGGACGGGACCGGGCTGGACTTCGTGGTGAACCTCGGGCTGCTCAAGGGACGGCTGGTGGAACCGGGGGAGTACAGCTCGGAGGTGCCGGCGGTCCAGGAAGCCCTTTTCTGAGGGTTCATTTCCGGGGCGTGCAGTCGCGACTGGGTAAACTGGACCGGTGCTGCACGAATTCTGGGTCACCGCACCCACGTCCTACAAAATCCTGGTCTTCACCGCGATGGGTCTCATCGCCGTCGGGCTCATCCTCACGGTGGCGGGTAACGCCACCGGCAACCCGGGCCTCATGACCGCCGCGTTGCCCGTCATCGGACTGGGGCTGGTGCTGCACATCGTCGGCTTGGTGGTCCGCGGTCAAAGTGTCCGGAAGAACATCCGGAAATAACGACACGAATCCGGCCCCTACGCCGGCCCCGATAGGCTTGAACCCATGACTATCAATCCGGACCTGCAGGGGCGCAGCTACCCTGCCGCAGAGGTGTACGACGTCGGCCGCGAGAAAATCCGCGAGTTCGCCCGCGCCGTCAAGGCCACCCACCCCGCCCACTTCGATGTTGACGCCGCACAGGGCCTGGGCCATCCCGACCTGGTGGCACCGCCCACGTTTGCGATCATCATCGCCCAGCGCGCCGACGCCCAGCTGATCGAGGATCCGGAGGCCGGCATCGACTTCTCCCGCGTCGTCCACGCCGACCAGCGCTTCACCCACCACCGCCCCATCTTTGCGGGGGACCGGCTCGTGGCCGAACTGCACGTTGACGGCGTCCGCGCCATGGGCGGCGGTGCGATGATCACCACGCGCAGCGAGATTTTCGCCCTGACGGACGGGGACGGGCGCGAGCCGGTTTCCACCACCAAGTCATCCATCCTGGTCCGCGGAGAGGGACAGTAGCCATGAGCCCCACATTCGAAGAACTCAGTGTCGGTCAGGAGATCGGCAGCCGCAGCATCGAGGTGACCCGGCAGGACCTGGTCAAGTACGCAGGCGCCTCGGGCGACTTCAACCCCATTCACTGGAACGAGGCCTTCGCCACGGGCGTCGAACTGCCCGGCGTCATCGCCCACGGCATGTTCACCATGGGGGCCGCCGTGCAGTTGGTCAGCGACTGGGCCGGTGACCCGGCCGCCGTCGTCGACTACCAGACCCGCTTCACCAAGCCGGTGCTGGTCACGGACACCACGGGAACCGGCGCCGCCGGTGCCGTCATCGACGTCAGCGGAGCTGTCGGAGCGCTGGATGCCGAATCGCGGACCGCGCGCGTGGACCTCTCCGTCGTGTTCGACGGCCAGAAGGTCCTCATGAAGGCCCAGGCCCTCGTCCGGCTGGCGTGACCCCGACTTAGGGAGAGTTGCTTACTTTCGCTGATATGAGTTGAGTTAGTCCTTCCCAAAACACTCCGGAGATGTCAGGACGGGATGCATCAGATTCTTTTGGGGATCTGGCGTTCTCTCG
>NZ_JBHUSB010000038.1:0-15812 GCF_042673905.1 Arthrobacter sp. NPDC057009 | reverse complement strand
TCCAGGAACAGGTGCCAGTAGAAGGCGTATTCGTAGTTCGCGACCGTGGCGATGAAGGAGATCACGAGCTTGCGGTTGCGGCGGGTCTCGGCGGTGCCTTCGCGGAAGTCGAAGTGCTTCCACAGGATCGAGTCGTCTTCTTCGTGCATGCAGATCGCGTTCTCGATCGTCCACGGGTTGCCCAGGGAATCGACGGAGTGACCGTCGAAGTACTTGATCTCGCCCAGGCAGTCACAGCCCAGGGTCAGGGAGTTGGCCATGTTGCCGATGTTGTACTCACCGGAATCGAACGCGTTCTTCTTCGCCTGTACCGGGGCGGTGTCACCGTACGGGACCACCATTTCCGAGAGGGAGGCACGGTTGATGACCGGGCGGTCCACGTCCTGGTCACGGAATTTCAGCTGGTGCAGGACCAGGCCTTCACGGGGGGTGAAACCGACCCGGAAGGACCAGTCGGCCCAGCGCACGTGGTTGCCGGTGACCTGGAAGGAGGCGCCCTCGGGCTGGGTGATCTCGATCGGCTTCAGGTCCGTGCGGGCCGGGCCGACGTACTTGGGCAGGTAGTTGCCCCGGGCAGAGGGCACGGGGATCTTCTGGTCGTCCTCGAGCTTGACGACCTCCCCGGCGTTCAGGTCATAGAAGACAATGAAGTTCTCGATCGGGTGCGCGTACGGGCTGTCATCGGCCTCGTCCCGGACGAAGACCAGGGCACGCATCAGGCGCCGGCCCTCGTTGTCCTCACCGAAATACCCCACCGACCACGGCTCGAAGCAGACCAGGTCCAGGTCCGTCAGGCCCCGCTTGGCCAGGGCGGCGATAACGTTCGGGTCCTTCCGGCACGCCTCCTCGCACTCGGCGAACTCATCCAGCATGAACGGCGGCTGGACATTCTCCGCCAGCTGCTTCCACGCATCCACCGTGCCCGTCTCCAGGTTCACGACCGCCTCGTACGACCGCGCGACCGCCCGGTCCACCAGCACCGCGTCCGCCTCACGGACCACCTGCACACCATTGCGCAGATCAGCCTTCGAAGGCTCACGCAGCTCAACACTGATAAAACGGAACGACTCCGCCGCAGCAGGACCAGCCTTCAAAATCCCCACCGCACGCGCAATCTCCTCCCGCGACAACGGATCCAACGGATGCGCCACCCCAACAACAGTCGAAGATTCAATATCAAGAGTCATGCTTATCTCCTTGGATAGATCCTGATTCAGGATGAAAATGCCTACCGGCTGGAAGCGGAAGCGCTCCCGGTACGGGCCTCGAAGCAGCCGAGGGGTGGTCATGGTGGTTGTTGACCTACACGCCTGGCCTGGAACTCGTGCCCGGCCCGGTGGCTGGTGTGGCCGTGGGGCTAAAAGACACAATCGGTGGATTCTGGGAACTGTTCGTCTTTGTCAGAACTGTCCATCACCGTTGCAAGTGAACGTCCTCTGTTCCTAGAGGGTCAGCCGAGCTCTGCACCGAGCCCTACTCCTGTGATGCAGGTCACTTGCTTGCCTTACAAGAAGCAAAACTACGCGAGCGAATTGGTTTAGGCGAGGCTTTCATAAAGATTTACATGAGAAATTCGGGAGCATAAATTCTCACTCCAGTTAACATGTTGGAAACATTCGGAAACACGCAGACGCCTATCGCTGGCGGCGCGGAAATGCTAATGTTCTGCACCTTGGCTCGATGACTTGCGCCTTCGGGCAAGGCGAGCGCGCCCATCCGAAGGGAGAGTTGGTACCCAGTGTCTGCACGCGGTGATCGCTTCATCACTCCCCGTTCTCCGGTGGAGGGTCTCCGCCGCCGGAATCTTTCCTTCTTGCCTGTCTTCGCGCAGGCAGTTGCCGCTGTGGCACCGGCGGGCGCAATGTCCGTCATTCCGGCTCTTGTCTTCCCCGGTCTTGCTTTTGGATCCAATGGACCGAACCCTGTGGTGACATTCGGCGTAGCCATGGCCGTCATGGTCCTGGTGGCCTTCTGCCTCAGACCAATGGCGAAGCGGATGGCAGCCGTCAGCGGTCTCTACAGTTACACGGCCAAGGGACTTGGCCAGCGCACGGCGATCACCGCCGGGTGGTCCGCCATGTTCGGTTACGGTCTTGTGGCCATGGCCAGCCTGCTGCTCGTTGGCATATACGTCGCCCAGATGTTCACCAACCTTGGGGTTCCCGCCGCGGACTCCAAAATCTTCACGGTCCTGGTCGTTCTCGCCGCCGCGGCCGGCGCCTCTCTCCTCATGGTCAGAGGTATCCGCATATCGGCGTGGTTCACGCTGCTGATGGAAACGATCTCAATCGGAGTGCTGGCCGTCCTCATGACCGTCTACTTCGTCTTCAACCCGTCGAAGTTCAATCTGGGTAACGTGTTTACCTGGAACGGAAATTTTGACGCGTTACCCATCGGAATCGTCGTGGCCGTGAGTGCCTTTGTTGGCTTCGAAAGCCCGACCACTCTGGGAGGGGAAGCGCAGAGACCCTTTGCCACCGTCCCCCGTGCCATCACGTGGACGCCCATCCTCATGGGTGCACTTTGCATTCTTGCCGTGACCGCCCAGGACGCCGCCCTGAAAGAGGCACCCTTAGACATCGCAACGAGCTCCACTCCGTTGTCTGACCTGTTTTCCCAGACTTCCCCCGCGGCCGCTGCGGTCCTTGACCTGGGGATCGCAGCATCGTGGTTTGCGTGCGCGATCGCCTCTGTGAACGCCCTCGCCCGAATATTTTTCTGCATGGGCAGGGAAGGCGTCGCGCCGAAAATAGCCGGCAGGACCCATCCCGTCTTTCGGACCCCTTCGATGGCAATCCTGTCGGTAATGCCGGTGGTTGCCGCCGTTCCCGTCGTGGTCATCATCTCAGGTGTCAGTCCTTACCAGGGGCTCGTGAGCCTCCTGACGCTGGGCGCCTACGGATACCTCGGGTCTTATATCCTGGCCAGCGCGTCCCTGCCCTTCTTCCTGCGCCGCATCGGGGAGAGTACCTACTCCAGCTGGATAGTGGGCGGCATAACGACGCTGGCCGTCGGAGCGTTGTTCTGGACGGCTGCGGCGGCGTCGATTCGCACAGGCAGCCTGCAGACCGTCGTCTACGCCGGCGTCCTGCTCGCCAGCGTGCTTTACGCTACGTTCCTTCGCCTCCGTTTTCCCAAGCGTCTGGAATCTGTGGGCATCTACGACGAGACCCGGGAACTGGACCTGTTTCAGGGCAGGCCCACTCCATGAACTACTACCGGCCCACCTCCAAGCCCAGCACAGCGTCAAACCCGCTCAAGATCCTGGAAGTTGTAGCACAGTACGGCACGGGGACCACTGCGAAAGAGATCACTGACGCCCTGCAGATGCCACAGGCAACCGCCTACCGCGTGCTCAATTCCCTGGTGGCGGACGAATATCTGGCCCGCACCTCCGACCTCCGCGGCTTCGCGCTCGGACACGCGATTTCTGGACTCGTTACCGCTGCCAACCCGCCCACCGTTCCCACTGCTGCCCGGACGGTAATAGAAGAGTTCCGCCGCGGAAACCGTTTCGCGGTGCACCTCATCATGTTCCGCAACGCTTCCCTCAGAATTGCCGATGAAGACCGGGACTATCCGCTCCATTCAGCTTTCGAAATGCTCCGTTATCCACATGCCTCTGCGGCAGGAAAACTGATGCTCGCCGAACTGGGCGATTCGGCTGCCCTTCTTCCGAGAGGGCCATTAACAAAGCTGACACAGCACACCATCACGGACACTGGCCGGCTGGAAGCGCAGCTGGCGGAAATAAGGCTCAAAGGCGAGGCCTCGGAAATCAATGAACTGGCACAAGGGTCAGCGAGTCTGGCACTTCCGGTAGGACTGCCCAACAGCCCCGCCGGCGCAGCCCTCTGCCTCTCCGGCCCCTCAGAACGGTTCACCACTATCTACGAGCACGCCGCAGCTGCCCGGGAAGTGAGCACCAGGCTCGCTCCCCTCCTGTTCTGACTGGAAGAATCTGACTTGAAGCTGGAGGGGAGCTCTGCCTACTGGGATACCTGGCCAGCACTCATGCCGGCACCCCGAATGCGTCCAGCTCCAGGTTGGCCTGCTCAAAGACGCTTTCTTGGTACAGCACCTGGGAACTGCCAAGGCTACGGACCGTTTCACCGAACACCTCGTCCGGGTCGAGGCGGCGGAGTTCCTCGATGAGGCAGTCTTCAAGACTGCGGCGCTGCAGGGAGATCCGCTGTGCAGGCTGCCCGGGCTGGGTCAGTTCGGCGACGGCGGATCCGGGCCGGAACAGCCGGATGTCACCGGAGGACCGGGAAAGCCGAACACCCCGGATCCCGGTGCCGGCCGGGTGCGCGACGATGGTGACGCGGGCGTTCAGGGCCCGTTGCAGCCAGGTGGCCAGCAGGATCGTGCTGGGGGAATCGGAGGCGCCTTCGACGGCGACGGCGGTAACCGGCGTGGTGTCCGGCTGGTCCAGGACGGCGGCAAGCTGGATCCGCCAGTTCGTCAGCCGGGTCCAGGCAAGGTCGGTGTCACCGGCTTTGTAAGTGCGGCGGATATTCTCCAGGGCCCGCTGCGGGTCCGTCTCGTTCGCGGAGTCCGTGATCCTGCGGTGGGCGATGCGTCCGATTGAGGTTTCGCTGGCATTGTCCGGTGCACCGTGCGGCCACCAGGCCACGATTGGCGCGTCAGGCAGCAGCAGGGCTGCGACGAGGGACTCGCTCTCTGCGGCAAGTTCCCCGTAGCCGCGCAGCACGATGACCTCGGACGCACCGGCGTCCCCGCCGACCCGGATCTGGGCGTCCAGCCGGGTGGACTCTTCCGGTGAGCCCGCGGCGAGCACGATGATCCGGCAGGGGTGCTCGCGGCTGGCCTCATTGGCCGCCGCGATGGCTTCTTCTTCCAGTCCCGACTTGGTGATGACTACCAGAGTCATGACGCGGCCAAGGGCGATCACGCCGCCCTGTTCGCGCAGGGACTGGATCCTCTTGGAAACTTTTGAAGTAGTGGTGTTTGGCAGATCTACAATCATGGCCTTCTCCAGGTGCGCCCATCACGGGCTAGCAGCTCATCAGCGGAGGCAGGGCCCCAGCTGCCGGGCGCATAGGGCTCGGGCTGTTCGCCCAGGCTGGCCCAGTATCTCTCGAACGGGTCCAGGATTTTCCAGGACAGCTCCACCTCCTGGTGGCGCGGGAACAGCGGCGGCTCGCCCAGGAGCACGTCCAGGATCAGCCGCTCGTACGCCTCGGGGCTGGATTCCGTGAAGGAATGCCCGTAACCGAAGTCCATGGTCACGTCCCGGACTTCCGCCTGGGTGCCAGGGACCTTGGAGCCGAAGCGGATCGTTGCGCCCTCATCGGGCTGGACCCGGATCACCACGGCGTTCTGCCCAAAATTATCATCGGTGTGGTCGCGGAACAGCAGGTTCGGTGCCCGCTTGAACACGACCGCGATTTCGGTGACCCGCCGGCCCAGCCGCTTGCCCGCGCGCAGGTAGAACGGCACTCCGGACCAGCGCCGGGTGTTGATGTCCACGCGGATCGCCGCGTAGGTTTCGGTGGTGGAGTCGGCCGGGATGCCTTCCTCCTCCAGGTACCCCTGCACCTGTTCCCCGCCCTGCCAGCCGCCGGCGAACTGCCCGCGGGCCGAGTGGGTGGAGAGGTCCTCCGGAAGCCGGACGGCGGCGAGGACCTTTTCCTTTTCCGCGCGCAGGTCATCGGCGTTGAAGGAGATGGGTTCCTCCATCGCGGTCAGCGCGAGCAGCTGCAGCAGGTGGTTCTGGATCACGTCGCGGGCCGCGCCCACGCCGTCGTAGTATCCGGCGCGGCCGCCGGTGCCGATGTCCTCGGCCATGGTGATCTGGACGTGGTCCACGTACTTCGCGTTCCACAGCGGTTCGAACAGCTGGTTGACGAAACGCAGCGCCAGGATGTTCTGGACCGTTTCCTTGCCCAGGTAATGGTCGATCCGGAACACCGCATCCTGCGGGAACACCGACTCGACGATGTCATTGAGCTGCCGGGCCGATTCGAGGTCATGGCCGAAGGGCTTCTCGATCACCACGCGCCGCCACTTCTCGCCCTCGGCCTGCGCCAGCCCGTGCTTGGACAGCTGCCGGCAGACCTGCTCGAAAGCCTTCGGCGGGATCGACAGGTAGAACGCATGGTTGCCCCGGGTGCCGCGCTGCTCGTCCAGCCCGGCGAGAGTGGCGGAAAGCTGCTCAAAGGCGGCGTCGTCGTCGAACGCGCCCTGCACGAACCGGATGCCCTCGGACAGCTGGTTCCAGACCGCCTCGTCAAACGGCGTGCGTGCGTAGGACGTCACCGCGTCCTTCACCTCAGCGGCGAAGTCCTCATTGCCCCAGTCCCGCCGCCCGAAACCCACCAGCGCAAAGCTCGGCGGCAGCAGTCCGCGGTTTGCGAGGTCGTAGATGGCCGGCAAAAGCTTTTTGCGTGCCAGGTCTCCGGTTACGCCAAAGAGCACCAGGGACGATGGGCCCGCCACGCGGGACAGGCGGCGGTCGCGCGGGTCCCGGAGCGGATTCTGCCCGGACCTCACACCCGAATCAAGGTAAGTAACAGACATTGTTGCCTTCTAATTTTCGACGGGCGGTGCCCCGTCGACCGACGGTCACGAGCGGCAAACCGTTTCCCTATCCCTACGACTGCGGCCCCCTGACGTCGCAGGGGGCCGCAGTCGTAGGCGGCGTTCCGCGCCTTTCAACAGCGCGGAACGACATGGTCAACCGGGTGATTAGACGATGGCGGCGCGGAGTTCCTTCGCGGCCTGTGCGGGATCCTCGGCACCGTAGATGGCGCCGCCGGCGACGGCGACGTCGGCGCCGGCCTTCTGGACGTCACCGATGGTGGCCAGCTTCACGCCGCCTGCCACGGAGAACGGAACACGGGCCTCGGCACCGGCGCGGAGCAGACCGTTCAGGTCGAAGCCGGGCTTGGCCTGCTCGTCCAGGCCGGCGTGCATCTCAACGAACTTCGCACCCAGGGCGCGGACTTCCTTGGCACGGGTGACCTTGTCCTCGATGCCGATGAGGTCAACGACAACGCCCTTGTTGTGGGCCTGGGCTGCCTTGACCGCACCGGCAATGGTGGAGTCATCGGCGGAGCCGAGAACGGTAACCAGGTCGGCGCCGGCCTTGAAGGCGATGTCGGCTTCGAGTTCACCGGCGTCCATGGTCTTCAGGTCGGCGAAGACGATCTTCTCCGGGTGGGCGTTCTTCACGGCGGTGATGACGGAGAGGCCTTCGGCCTTGATCAGCGGGGTGCCCAGTTCGATGATGTCAACGTGCTCGGCAACCTTGCCGGCCAGCTCGAGGGCAGCTTCGGTGGTCAGAAGGTCAATGGCAACTTGGAGCTTCATGGTGTTTTGTTTCTTTCTGTTGTGAACTGCAATTGGGTGTGGAAAACGTTAGGTGCAAAAGAGCGACCCTGGGGGTCTGCTCTTACTCGAGGTTGGCGTGGCGCAGCCACAGCTCCTCAGCCGGCTGGGCGTCGTTGTCCCAGAGCGACTGGAAGATAGCCTCGGTGGCCACGAAGAGCGCCTGCTCGAACAGGGACCCGGCGTACTGGCGGGACACGCTGGTGCCGTGGTCGGTCTTCTGGGCTGCGGGAATGATCACCACTGCATCGGCCAGACCGGCGAGCGGGGAGTCCGGGTTGGTGGTGAACGCGGCAATCCGCGCTCCGGCCTTGGCCGCAGTCTCTGCCGCCTTGACCACACCCGAGGTCGTTCCCGATCCGGAGGCCACCAGGAGGAGGTCACCGGAGGCGATGGCGGGCGTGGTGGTGTCGCCGGCCACGTGGACGTTCAAGCCCAGGTGCATCAGCCTCATGGCAGCCATGCGCAGGACCAGGCCGCTGCGGCCCGCCCCGGCGACGAAGATGCGGCCCGTCAGGTTGATGTGCCGCGCCAGCGTGGCTACCTGCTGCTCGTCGATTTTGGCCACCGTGGCCGAGATCTCGTCCTTGACGAGGGACAAGTTGCGCACAATGTCTTCCGTGGTGCTGTACACCGCAGTCGTCGCGGTTGCTGTCGGATTCACGATTTTTCCCTTCGATTCGGCCATCGGCCTGTAGCAGCCGAGTGGATGCTTTCTGGTTGGTATCCATAATTCCGAAGCAAACGGGTGGGGGTAACACTGTTTTCTGACAGTTCTTACTACCCTTAAGGATTGGTCCTCGGTTGGGCAGGACGCTTGGGGCCGGGAAAATCCAAAGGCTCTGTAGGAGATCAAAGCCCTTTAAGTACTCCCGGACTGTAGTATTAGCCCCAACCCGTAGCCCATGTTCGGAGCGCAGACTTTTGGCCTCGCCGACCCCATTCGAGTCGCAGATATACAGGTCCCTGCCCGAAATCGAGCGGGCCGATGCGATCGTCGACAGGATTTCCACGGCCATCGCGCTAGGGCTGATCAAGGTAGGCGAACGTTTGCCTCCCGAAGCCGCGCTATCGGACATGTTCGGAGTGGGTGGCGCAACCCTTCGTGAAGCTTTGGGAGAACTGCGCGAGCGCGGAATCGTTGAGACCCGCAGAGGCCGAAGCGGCGGATCCTTTGTGGTCAGGCAGCCCCAGACCCAGACAGACGCGATACGCGATTGGTTCCTCTCGACGTCCATCTCCGAGATACGCGACATCGGCGACGAACACTCAGCTATTGCCGCTACAACCATTCGTCTGGCATGTGAGCGTGCGGAACCGCACGACTTTGAGCGGCTCCAGGAACTTGCCCGGGCATTGGTTCTGGCCAGGACCCCCGAGGTCCGTGCATCTGCTGACAGCCGCTTCCATATCGAGCTGGCAGTGTCTGCACAATCACCGCGGTTGGCCAATGCAGAAATCCGGCTCCAGGAAGAGTCAGTCCAACAGCTGTGGGCTCCCCTCGGTGTAGCACTTGACCCCGAAACGGCAACCGCTGAACACTTGGAACTGGTCCGGGCCGTAGCCCAGGACCAACCGGAGAAGGCCCAGAAACTGGCGCTTGAGCACATCAGGCGGAATATTTTTCACCTCATTGACACGAAACTGACCCTCGGATACAGCCAATCAATTCAGGAACCTGATGAAGCCCGACAATGAAGTCGTACACGCCGCCAACGCCCTCACTTCGTGGACCAAGGGAGTCGCCACCGAGATCGAGGAGCTTTCCCGCAACGTCGCCTCGCTGCTTGAACGAAATCTCGTGGACAAGCCCAAGGTCGACAAGGGTGCCTTGGCCGGACTGGAGAAGCTCTCGCGGGATTTCCTGGCAAAGAACGCTTTCGCCGTCGGGGCCGGGACGTTCTTCGCCCATGAATTCGTTGAAGAGGGCGGCCGGGCCCTGGAATGGTGGTCCCGCAAGGGAACTGGCTCGCTCGAACGGCTTGATCTTGACCGCACTCCGGGCAGCAACCGGTACTACGACTATGAGAAGCTGCCCTTCTTCTCGACTGCCGCGTCCACAGGTGAACAGACCCTCTGGGGCCCGTACATCGACTATCTCGGCTTCGAGGAATACATCCTGACGTTCACGGCCCCCATTTCTGTCCACGGAACCTTCACGGGGGTTGCTGGATGCGACATCCGGATCAAGGACCTCGAACCCCTCATCATGCCCTACCTGCGCCTGATCCGGGGCAACGCCGCCCTCATCAACGCCAGCAACCGCGTCATTCTCGGCAACTCCGGGATGTACTTGGTGGGCGAACGGATCAAACCCGGATCTCCGGAGCAGCACCGGCTGCCTCTGGACGTTCCGCATCTGGGGCTTTCCCTGATCTACACCCCCTAAGTCCCGCCCCACTTGCCGGCATAAAAGCTGGCCAGCTTGTAGTCCAAAAACATTCAAGGCTGAAGCTTTCTCGAGAGGCAATGAAACGGCGGCCGGCGGGCCCGTCTGGCGTTTTAGTCGCCCCCTGCGCAGGCAGCCTCCCCCACCGGGCCCCACAGGGCCCTCCGTTCAGCCCGGGCCGCCGCTTGGCCGGAAAGCGAACATCTCTCGCCCCAGACTGGGAGTAAAGCCCCAGTTTGCGCCCGACTGCGCGGACCAGGCGGGACAAGACTGAGCGAGGCGGCGCACTCCGTGGCGCCGGCGTGACATCGCACTGTTGCCTCACGGAGGGTGGCAGGGCCAAGCCGCGGCGATTTTCGGGAGGCGGCCCGGTCTCGGACGAGATTTCGAAATTAAAGCTATTGCAATGGAGCTTTAAGGAGTAATCTTCGAAGTGATCTGTTTCACAGGAGAGCCGGCATGCGTGCGTGCCTAGCCGGCTCGGAAGCCTTCAGCTCGAAGAATCCGGCGCTCAATGCCGACCCGCCGGGGTTGGAGAGGGGATCACCGAAAGCGGCTTCGCTTCCATGCGTTCATTGATGAGCCAGACCTGAAGCGGCGGAACCGGGACAAAGGTGTCGTATTCGGGAAGTGCTTCCTCATCCGGCCTGCGACCTCACGCAGGACCAAGACACAAATCTGACAACGTTCAGTTGTCCAAGGGAGATTGTTATGAGTGAAAATCGTTCCGACGGAGTCGACAATCTGGAAAGGTCGATCGACTGGAAGCAGGGCTTGGCTATTGCCATGGGGGTGCCCCTGCTGATTCTGCCATCGTTGGGCTACCTTCCGATGTATTTGTCGGCAGCAGCCATTCTCATCTGGGGGTTGTCGGTCGTTCAGGGTTTCCTGCAGAGCACTGCGTACGCTGAAATGGCCACCACGTTCACCAAGGCCTCTGGCCTGCCGGGCTTTGCCCAAGCCGTATTCCGCACGGAGAACTACAAAGGAAAGTACGACAAGAGCAAACTGCTCGGCGGCTTCAGCGCCTGGAGCTACTGGTTTGCCTGGAACCCGGTCCTTGCGATCTTTTCCATCCTGGTCGGCGGTTACCTCCATGGGCTGTTTCCAGTGCTGGGTGAGACCTTCACCGAATATCAGCTCTCGCTGATTGCAGGTCTCGTGATATTCACACTGTTGTTCGTCGTGAACTGGTTCGGTCTCAAGGATGGCGCCACTCTGGGATACATCCTGGCGGCCTTTTCGCTCATCCCCCTGGTGGTCCTGACAGCGGCACCTTTTGCCACCGGACATGTTGACATGTCCAAGATCACCGGCAGCTGGCTGCCGACTGACTGGGCCTGGGACGCGCACCATGTCCTGATCCTCTTTGGCATCTTCGCGATCGCCCAGTGGAGTGCCTGCGCCTGGGAAACAGCCGCCATCTACGGCCCTGAATACAAGAACCCGGCAAAAGATGTGTCCAAGGCGCTGTTTGCCTGCGGCATCATCTGCTTCTTCTCCTTCGTGGCGGTCCAGTCTGCGGTTATCGGCGTGCTTGGCGTTGATGGCGTGGTGGCCGAAGCGGTGTCGCCGCTGATTCCGGTGGCCCAGGCTGTCTTTGGCGAAGCCGGCTCCATGGTGACCATCATCATGCTGATCGCTGCCATGGTGCTGATCATTCAAACGGCTTATTTGGGCTCCTCCCGCGCCATGTATTCCATGTCGGCAGAAGGCAACCTTCCCAGGTTCCTCGGCAAAACGAACCGCAACGGAACTCCGTTTGTTGCCATGCTGGTCATTGCAGCCTTCAACCTGGTCCTTATTTCCCTGGGAACGCCTGCGGCAATTCTTGCGGCATCGGCGATCGGCTACACCTGCGCCAACGGCATCAGCCTGTTCGCCTATGTACGGGCGAAGAAGCACCCGTCCTTTGCTCACTTGGAGCGGCCTTTCAAGGCACCCAGGGGCTGGAAGCACGTGGCCATGCTCTTCGGCCTGTTCAACCTGCCGTTGTGCCTGGTTGGTGTCGTCTACCTGAACAGCCTGGAGGTCGGCTGGACCTCAACCTGGGTTGGCTTCCTCGTGCTGGCCCTCTACATACCGATCTGGCTGTACTCCCAACGTGAATCCCGCCGCGCCGGACAGAGGAAAACGACGGACCGCTCGTCAGATTATGGCGTCGAAAACGCCGCGAAGGTTCCAGATCCCACCTGATAGCACCGGCACCTAACTTTGCTCCGACGTCGGTCAGCTTGCCGATGATCTGACCCAAACAAAACAGGAAGGCAAGACTGTTCCAGGACGGTCTTGCCTTCCTGTTTTTATGCCATGGCTTTTATGCCATGGCGCCGCCCCTCTCCCCCAGCAAGGCCAGCCCCGTCTGGAATACCTCCAGGACGCACCTTTTCGGCCTCTGACAGCGTCAGCAGTGCCCTCAGCCACTGGCAGGCGGACAGCAGTGAACAAGGGTCCTGCCGCTGAAACACGCGGTCAGGCGGGCTTGCGGCCTGAGGCAACCAGCAGCGCCAACGTTACGCACGCGAAGCCAAAAATGACCTTACACGTGAATATTCCAAAAAAGGTCTGGACTAGATGAATTAGGAGGAGTAGGTTTGCTTGTGGGACGAAAACAGTGACCGGCATCACACCAGCAGACCTCAGAGCAGAGCTCGGCTGGCGTCTCTGGAGAGCAGAGAATGCCGGATTTGCAGATCCCCTCCCGGACCTAACCGGGGGTCGTGGGGTGATTTCAGCGCAATTCCATCACCCGCCCGAAGACGAACGGTTCTGACAAAGACGAACAGTTCAGACGAAACCTCAACCACACTATTCACACAGGAGTAACCATGGAAACCTCCCTCGTAGGAACCCTGAGCAAGGCCGGATCCATCCACAAGGTAGTAGGCGGTTACGTCGGTCTGCCGTCGATGAACGAGCCCGGCACGGTCGCTGCGATTGGCGACTCGCTGCACAACCCCGAAGGCTCGGTCATGAGCGCCGGCTTCTTCGAACTGAAGGCCTCCGAGCCCCTGGTGTACACGTACACCTACGACGAGATGAAGGTCGTCATCGCCGGCGAGTTCATCCTCACCGACGAAACCACCGGCGAAGTCACCCACGCCAAAGAGCGCGACGTGCTGTTCTTCCCGAAAGGCACGACCGTCAAGTTCGAGACCCCCGACTACGGCCTCGGCTTCTTCGCCGGCGACCGCACCTTCGCCCCGTAAGGACCGACCATGTGTTCCGCGTCCATGCCGCCGGCAGCAGGCACAGGCCTGGAACCTGGTTTCCGCGGTGTCATCTGTGCGTCTTTTGGCGCCACAGGTGACACCGCGGGTCATCACACCGGTATCCAGCCCAGGCATGACCTCCGTTTCCCAGCTGCAAACCACGAGGCCCTCACGGAGCTGAGGACCGCACTCGGACGATCACACGTCGGAGTCCGCCTCGTCCTCGCCGGTCCTCCGGCGGATATCCGTGCAGCCGCAGCCGCCGCAGCGGAATGCGGACTGCAGCAGGAGGAGATCACACTCCTGAGTGATGAGGCCGCCCCCCGGGTAATTTACTGCCCGCACTGCCATACGACCACCAAAACTGTACGACCTGCCGGCTCCGAGGTGCAGTGCAACGGGTGCGCCACCAGTCTGGCCACCACCGATCACTTTTCGCGCCGGATGGGCGCGTACCTGGGCTACGCAGCCCATGCCGAGGAGGCATCATGACTATCACGGCCCTCCCGATCAGCGCCCACCCGGCGGTGGAAGGCGGCCTCCAGCTTGAGGTGACCAACATCAGTCCTCAGACGGAGTCGATCGTCAGCATCACGCTGGCCGACCCGTCGGGCCGGACACTGCCGTCCTACGTCCCGGGCAGCCACCTGGTCGTCCAGTACGGCAGCGGCGTGAATGCGTATTCGCTCACCGGCTCGGGCAACGGCCCGTCCGAATACACCATCTCGGTCCTCCGGGTCGAGGACGGTGCGGGTGGTTCGGTGGCGATGCATCAGCTCGCCGTCGGCGACCTGGTGTATGTCTCCCGGCCCCGCAGCGCCTTCGCCCCGGCGTCAACCGCCACGCACCACCTGCTGATTGCTGCCGGCATCGGCATCACGCCCGTTCTCTCACATGCACGGGCCGCCGCCGACCGGGGCACCACCTCCTCCCTGATCTACGTGTACCGGCCCGGGGCCGGAGCCCATGTCGAGGAGGCGCGGGAGCTGCTGGGACCGGCCCTCACCGAATGCAGCAACCGGACCAGTTTCCAGAAGGTCCTGACCGAACAGCTCACCACCCAGGGCCTCGGAACCCACCTCTACGTCTGCGGCCCCAACGACTTCATGGACGCAGTCCTGGAACAGGCGCGGGAGCTCGGGTGGTCACCGGCCAGGCTGCATTCCGAAGCATTCGGCGCGGCTGAACTGGATGAGGGCGAACCCTTCACCGTGAACCTGGTCCGCAGCGGCATCAAGCTGGACGTGCCGGCCGGTGTTTCACTGCTGGAGACCCTCGAAAACGCCGGCAAGAGCATCCCCAACATGTGCCGCAAGGGCATCTGCGGCGAATGCGTCCTCCCGGTCCTTCGGGGCACCCCGCAGCACCGGGATCTCTACCTCACCGAGCAGGAAAAGGCTGAGAACACGACAATGATGTGCTGTGTTTCACGCAGCGAAGACCCAGAACTGGAGTTGGACCTTTGAGCATCACCATCGACAGAGACACTGAGACCACCACCCTCCCGGAACGCATCAGGCGCTTCCCCTTCCCCTTCAGCGGGGACATGTACCGTTACAGCGCCAACGTCGAACCGGCCAACAAGAACGTGGCAACGGACGCCGGCGCCTGGGGTGCCGGACTGATCGATATAGACGAGTTCTACCACCAGGAACTGGCGGACCGCGAAGCGATCCTGGGCCGTGACCCTTCGCGCATGGCAGTGCTGCCCCACATGCGGCCCGCCGTGTGGGACACGATCGCGACCCTGCTGCCCGCCATGGCCGCAGAAAACCCGGAGATCATGTCCTTCCACCGCGAAGGGAACAAGTGCCGCTGGCACAACGGCCTGCAGGACCTGGACATCGAATTCACCATCGGTGACGACGACTCGCTGCCCATGGAGCCGATGCGGTTCCTTGGCACCCAGATCCAGGACGACATCGTCCTGCTCGACGTCCGGGACAACACCCTGTGGCTCGACGCCGGCCTGGTCACCTTCGCCGCGGACTGGTCCTTCAATTTCGACGTCGGAATGAGCTTCCTCGAGATACACGGGCCCGTCCCGCGCGTGAAGGAAGAAAACATCATCAGCCGGGCCGAACAGTTCCTCATGCGTCTGCAGCCCGGCGAACAGTTCAGGCGCACCAACTGGACCATGACCGTCGGCAACCGCTTGGACACCTCCACCGAAACCTACCCCGAATGGGGCCCGGACCGGGGAACCATCGCGACCGATCCCGACATGCCGGACAAGCTCCACCTCCGCGTCGAGGTCCAGCACCTCATCCGGCTCCCCCACACCGGGGTCCTGCTCTTCCTGATCCGCAGCTACCTGCTGCCCCTCAGGGACATCGCCAAGGTCCCTACCTGGCGCGAAAAGTTTGGCCGTGTCCTGGCCGAACTCCCGGACGACATGGCCGAATACAAGGGCATCATCCGCTACCGCAAGGCTGCATCCGACTGGCTGCTGGCGGGCTGACGGCCCATCTTGCCCGCGCTGTCGGAAATAACTTCAGTCATATGGAAGTAATCCATAAAAAAGGCTGGACTAGATGTTTTATATGGCGTAGCTTTTACTGCACAGACGGAATTTAGTGGCCGGGATCACACCGGGAGATGGTCCCTCCCGGACCGGACGAGGTTCGGAAGGGACCGTCAGCACAGTCTTATTTGCACCAACGATGAACAGTTCTGACAAAGGTGAACAGTTCTGAGAATCCATCCGGGCAGGTCGGGATCAACACCCAACAGGCCCACACCAGGAAGCCGCACCCGCGGCTCCCAGCCGGTAGGCATTTTCATCCTGAATCAGGATCTATCCAAGGAGATAAGCATGACTCTTGATATTGAATCTTCGACTGTTGTTGGGGTGGCGC
>NZ_JBHUSB010000037.1:0-15823 GCF_042673905.1 Arthrobacter sp. NPDC057009 | reverse complement strand
GCCCACCCGGAGAAGATCGTCTTCGCCGACCTGAAGACCATGGACGCCGGTGAACTCGAAGCCGACATCGCCTTCAAGGCCGGCGCCGACCTGGTCACCGTTCTCGGCTCCGCCGACGACTCCACCATCGCCGGTGCGGTCAAGGCAGCCCAGGCCCACAACAAGGGCGTCGTCGTCGACCTCATTTGCGTGACAGACAAGGTCACCCGCGCCCGGGAAGTCCACGCCCTGGGTGCCAAGTTCGTTGAGATGCACGCCGGCCTGGACGAGCAGGCCAAGCCCGGCTTCGACCTGAACGGCCTGCTGCGCGCCGGAGTAAAAGCCGGCGTTCCGTTCTCCGTGGCAGGCGGCGTGAAGCCCAGCACCATCGATGCTGTCCAGCAGGCCGGCGCCGATGTCGCCGTCGTCGGCGGTGCCATCTACAGTGCAGCTGACCCCGCACAGGCAGCAAAGGAACTCCGGGGCGCTGTTATGTGGCGTCCCGCCGGTTAGGCCGGAGTGAGCCGCCGTTCGTGAGACCCTCGCACAGCTTCAGAAGCTGTGTCCCGACATGTCGCATCAGGACTAGGCAAAGAGCTGCGCGCTGATGCTCCTCCTTGTTCGACGTGTCGGGCCGCTGATTTGTCCGCCTGAATTACACCCCAACCTGACAATAGAAGCCGCAAAGCACGCGGGAGGGCGGATTAGCGGCGTCCTGTGGATCCCCGAACACATCAAATGCGGCTCAGAACCGTATAGCCGCAGGCAACGTCCGAGGCGGTTTCGACGGTGAATTGTCCGGGTCCGGTTCTGGTCACCCTGATGCCGTGATTTATTGCAAGGGCACCAGGAATGAGGCTTGCAACGGGTCGGGCGGGTGCCGCCTGTAGTAGCTCCCTCACGAAGGCCGGTGTGGCTGGTTTATTTACTGTGTGAACACCGTTCATGCAGTAAGGGACGGGAAAAGAAGCTGCTCGTTGCTTCGTCATGACCCGCAGTTTGTGCTGGAGAGCCAGCGGACTGACCTCGTCCTGAGTCGTCCGCTGGCTCTCACCTTGCCTAGCTAGCGCCCTAGCTATGGCTGGTGGAGATTTGTTCTACGTTCCGGTCAGGGGCCTCTGTTACTTCGCTATTTGTATGGCCTGCGAGGATCGAGTCCACCTCAGCTTTTTCTTTGGTACCCCACGTTTCGCGCGTCGTTAGTACGCCGAGCAGCCCGATGATGCCTACAAGAACGTACAGGGACGCGCCGCCGGCCCATCCGAAGTTCGCTGCCAGGAGTACTGCCAGGAAGGGGGCAAGCCCTGAGATTGAGGCTGCTACCTGGTAGCCGATGGAGGCGCCGGAGGTCCGTGTGTTGGTCCGGAAGAGTTCTGCGAACCAGGCTCCTTGCGTTCCGGTGAAGGTGGCGTGGATGATGCCGATGCCGATGACGAAGGCGAGCACGATCAGGACGGGGTTACCGGTGTTGCTGAGCATGAACATCGGGAAGCCGAAGACAATCACGGCGATTGCGCCGCCGAGGTAGAGCTTGCGGCGGCCGATGTGATCGGTCAGGCTGCCTGCGAGCAGGGTAACGGGGATCGCGATGAGGCTGGCGACGACGATGCCGGTAAGGCCTACGGCGCGGTCTGGGGGGTTGTTTTGGGTGATGTAGGAGAGCAGGAACGTTGCGGTGACGTAGTAGGCGCAGCTTTCGACGATACGCAGGGAGATCACGCGCAGGATGTTGCGCCAGTCGTTCTTGAAGACTGTTGCCAGGGGATTCTTCACAATCGCGCCGTGGTGCTTGGCGTTGACGAATTCCGGGGATTCTTCGAGTTTCATCCGTACGACGAGCCCGACCACGATGAGGACGGCGCTTGCCAGGAAGGGCAGCCGCCACGCCCAGTCGGTCTGCAGGGACGCGGAGAGCAGGAAGGCAGCGTTGGCCAACGTGATGCCGAGCGGGTTTCCGGCTTGAGGGATGGCGGCGAAGCGCCCCCTCTTCTTCCAGGGCGCGTGCTCGAATGTCATCATGACTGCTCCGCCCCACTCCGCGCCGAAGGCCAGCCCTTGGATCATTCGAATGATAATGAGCAGGATGGGAGCGAGAATGCCGACTTGGTCGTATGTGGGAAGGCAGCCGATGAGCACGGTGGCGATTCCCATGGTCAGGAGCGCTCCTACGAGCACGGGCTTGCGTCCGTGTTTGTCACCGAGGTAGCCGCCGATGGCGCCGCCCAGGGGTCGCATGAAGAAGCCCACTGCGAGAGTGGCGAAGGCGAGCAGTGTCCCGACGACGGGGTCGGTGTTGGGGAAGAAGACCTTGCCAAAGTACAGTGCGGCAGCGGTGCCGTACGCGACGAAGTCGTAGTTCTCGACGCAGGTGCCGGCGGCGGACGCGAGGGCCGTCTTGAATTTTCCTGGGGACCCATGGGCGGCTTGCTGGGAGCGGTCGGAAAGTTGTGCCGTCATCGTGATATCTCCTTTGATATTTTCATTGTGTCTTTTGGGTTTGGGTGGTGCAGGTTTAGATGTCGTGCGCCAGCTTCCTGGCTCCCATAAGTTCGAGTTCCCGCAGTTTTGCTACCCGCCGTCTGGTGTCTTCGTCGTCGTCGAACTTCGCGACGAGGAAAGCCTCGAGGACTTCTTTGGCTGTGGCGCGGCCGACGAGCCAGGCCCCCATGGCGATGACGTTCGCGTCGTCGTGCTCCACGGACTGATGCGCTGAGTAGACGTCGTGGCCCAACGCGCAACGTATGCCCGGGATCTTGTTGGCTGCCATCACGGCCCCAACGCCTGTTCCGCAAACCAAGACGGCTTTGTCGGCTTCGCCGGTGAGGACAAGTTCGCAGGTGGCGCTGGTGATGTCAGGAAAGTCAACGGGCGACTCGTCGGGCGCGCCGCGATCGATGACCTCGTGGCCGAGGCCTTCCAGGACTGAGCGGACGAAGTCCTTCAGCGGGAAGCCGGCGTGGTCATTTCCAAGAACGATTTTCATGTGACTCCTAGTGGTGGGAAAGGAAAGGGGCTGGCGACTTGTGATCGTGGTCACGCAGGCTTGGTAGTTCACGGCGCCAGGGAATGGATTCCACGGCGCCGGCGCGGGTCACTGCGATCGATGCCGCCCGGCCGGCAATGGCCATCGCGGCAGGGAGTTCGCAGTCAGCAGCCAGGGATGCGGCGAGGTATCCGACGAACGTGTCGCCCGCGGCGGTCGTGTCCACGACGGATACTTCAGGTGCCGGTATGTGAACATGCCGGCCGCCGAGGAAAGTGACGGCGCCTTGCGCTCCCGCAGTGCACAGCACTGCCGGTCCCAGGACGGGCGGGAGGATCTCCGTCAGGTCGGCGAGGTCGCCCGATGCATCGGCCAGACGGGCGAGGTCCTGAATTTCCTGCTCATTGACTACGAGCAGGTCAATGTCATCGAATAGCCCTTCAATCTCGTGTGGAGATGGAGCAGCGTTGAGGATGACGAAGGCGCCGCGGAGCTTGGCTGCACGCGCGGCGTGCCGAACGATGTCCCGGGGAATTTCCAGTTGGAGAACCAGCACATCATTGGGAGTCATAGTCGCCAGCCCTGCGTCCACATCGGCGAATGACAGTGCAGCGTTCGCTCCGGGGCTGAGGATGATCTGGTTTTCACCCAGGTCATCTACGGCGATGACTGCTGTTCCAGTGGCAGCGGAATCCACCAGCTTCACGTGGCTGCCGTCGACATTGGACTCGGCCAGCACCTGCAGGATGGCCGCCCCGTGGGCATCATGCCCAACACAGCCCACGAGCTTTACGCCGGCCCCCGCCTGGGAGGCGGCCACCGCCTGGTTGGCTCCCTTGCCGCCCGGGCTGAACGTAGCGTCCGATCCCTGGATTGTTTCACCGGCGCGGGGAAAGGACGGGACCCGGATGTTTTGATCGATGTTCAGGCTTCCGACCACGAAGACCGTGTTCATAGCTTTGCTCCTTGGTGACTTCCGGCAATACACGATCAATATCCCTAAGGCTTGGTCGTGGCCTCATGGAAAGGTTTCCATGGAAAGGTTTCCATGAGTATGCCCATGCGTTTTTTGGATGTCAACAGGGACCCCGCCCCCAACTGCCTGACACGCCCCAGGCCCCGCTTGGCTCCTTGCCAGGGCGCCGCCCTCGCACTACTGTTGAAACGTTTCCACGGGGAGGGGTGAGCCAAGTAGCTACCATCAAGGACGTCGCAGAGCGCGCAGGCGTTGCCTTGGGCACGGCTTCGCGGGTATTGAGCGGAAGTAGCCACACGTCGCAGGATTCCCGGGCGAGGGTCTTGGCAGCAGCTGCCGAACTTAACTACATCGCGAATGGGCCGGCACGGTCCCTGCGTCGATCGAAGACGGACGTTATCGGCCTTCTTGTGTCCGACATCCGCAATCCGTTCTTCTCCGAACTTGCTCATGCCGCGGAACAGGAGGCGAGGAAGCATGGATACACAGTGCTTCTTGCCAATGCCAATGAAGACGCCGCCCAGGCCGACGAGTACCTTCGAACCTTCGCCGCTCAACGCATTGACGGTCTTCTCTTGGCCCCGCAGGGAGGCCGGTCTGGGCAGTTGGACGGCCTGTTGGCCTCGGGGCTTCCTGTTGTTCTTCTCAACAGAAAAATGGAGGGTATCGACGCGCCGCTTTTTGCAACAGACAATGCCGGAGGCGTTGCCAGCGTCTTGACATGGCTCCAATCCCGAGGGCATCGTGACGTGGCATTCGTGGGCGGACCGCAGTGGATCTCCACCGGTTCCGAACGAAGGGCCGCCTACCTGGCTGGCCGCGAGGCTCACGGTATCAGCCTGGACGACGCATTGGTCGATGCCGGCGACTTCCTTGCTGACGGCTCAGAGGAGGCCATGTACCGGATTCTGGATCGAGGTGCCCGCCCGACAGCCGTATTCGGGGCTAATGGACCCACAACACTTGGCGCAATGCGCGCGCTCAGGCGAAGGCTCGGGGCCAAACAGGCATCCCTGATAGATATCGTCTCATTTGACGATCTCGATTGGTTCGAGTTTGTCGTTCCCGCCGTCAGCGGGGTGCGCAACGATGCTGCAGCCATCGGAAGGCTAGGCGTCCAGGGACTTCTGGGCCTGCTGGCCGGGCGCACCGTCGCCTCCCAGCGGGTAGCTACGTCGTTCGTTGACAGGGCAGGACCCGGCGCGGGGCTGTTCGAATCCGGAGAAACGCGATCCAGAGCCCTACCCGCGAGCTAACACGAAATCCAACCGGGAGAACTATTTCGGCTTCCAAACAAGCCACACTCCAACCTGACGTCAGGAATGTAAGAAAAGAACGTCAGGACAGAATCCCAAACGGATCTCCCGACACCCCTTATTGAAACTCAGAGAGCCCAACCTGACACTTTAAACCGTCTTGGTTCACACTGGCAGTGCTATGCGCTGACCGGGCCCCCTGACGCAGCGGCTCGGGCTGCATGTCCACGACGGACGCTTCGCCACATGAGCACAGCCATGACGAACGCCCAGCCAGCAGTGAGTACCAAGGCGGCACCCCTGGCTGGTGAATCAAACAGGCCAACATACGGCACCATCAGGCCGTGGATAATCCACGAGACTCCCGCCGCTGCGGCGAGCCAACCCGGCCAGCGGTAATACGCGCCGCTCAGCACTATGGCCAAACCGAAGAAGATGAGCGTAAGTCCGAGCAGAATGTTGGAATAGCTCTGGAGGGCATACTCGGTCCACCTCAAGGCCATGGCTGCCGAAAGGATGGATTGTTCCTGATCGGCAGGCGCATCGACCCACGTGTCCACGGCCCATTTGAGACCAATCCCGTCCACTGCCTGAAGCATGGTGATGGCTGCCGCGGTCAGGACCACTCCTATCAGTCCGAAGCGGGCTAGCGCAGTCGGGCCTTCACGCTGGGCAGTCATGGCAGAATGCAGTGCGACGAGACCGCCGAAAAACGCTAAAGCGGCTACCCACTGGATAAAGTGGATGGCGATCCAGCCGTCGGTCAGCGCATACTCCCTAAAGACCGCCTCGTGGTTCATGGGGTTTTCCCTGGACGGATGCACTGCCGTGGCTGCCAGCAACAGGATGACGCCGAGGGGAAGCGCCACTGCTCCGGTCCTCGCCCACAGTGCTTTTGATTCCGACCGCGTTTCCATCGCTTCTCCTCTCCGAACTGGCGGCATCCAGGCCATGACCGCGGTCCACAGGACGCATCGCCAGGCTTTTCATCCATCCGGGTGGAGCGGGTGAGAGCTCTTCACCCGTAGCAACAGGTTACGAGCTTCGAGGGAGAAGGTATACGAAGTACGTTTCGGGTCAGTCGCCTCAAACGAATGTCGACATCTCAAGGCGGAACTCGACCCGGAAGGGATAGTGGTCGGTGAGGTGCCAGGAGATACAGGCCGGCGTCAGGATCGCCTCGCAATCCGCAGGCGAAAGGCAGACTAAGAGCCCCCTGTCGGATTCGAACCGACGACCCCCGCTTTACAAGAGCGGTGCTCTGGCCAACTGAGCTAAGGAGGCGTGCCCGTCAGGGCAGGCGCCGCAACGGCGCGCTACATAAGGGTAGCCCAAGGACCGCCCGCCCGTAAAAACAGGAAGGTGGCCCGGCCCCGGGAAAAATCCGGGAGCCGGGCCACCACCGTGTTAAGGCAGGAACGTTTAGGCCTTGGCCTTGATGGCCGCCTCGACGAAGGCCGGGAATTCGGTCTGGGCGCTGTCGCCCTTGCCCCACTGCTTGCCGTCAACGATGACCGTCGGCGTGCCGGTCACGCCAATGGCCGCGGCTTCCTGGGTGGTGTACTTGACCCACGGACGGTACGTCTTGTTCTCGACGCAGGAGTCGATGCTCTTGGCGCCGACCTCCGTGGCCAGCTTCTTCAGTTCGTCGTCGGAGAGGCCGGCGCCGCCTTCGGCCGGCTGCTTGTCGAACAGCGCGTCCACAAACGCCGAGTACTTCTCCGGGGATTCGTTCACCACGCAGGCAGCGGCGTTGGCTGCACGGGACGAGTAGTTGGTGGTGGAGCGGCTGTCCAGGAAGCCCAGGGCACGGTATTCCACGGTGACCTTGCCTTCGTCGCGGAGCTTCGTCAGGGTCTCGTTGTACGTCGCCTCGAAGTTCTTGCAGACGGGGCAGATGAAGTCGATATAGAGGACCACCTTGACCGGCTTGCCGGCCTCGGCTTCCGCGCCCGGCGCCGTGATGGTTGCCGGCGCCGAGGCGGCCGGGGACGGAATGTCCGCCACGTTCACGGTGGCGGGCTCGGACTTGGCCACCTCGGTGCCTTTGAGCAGCGTGATGCCGCCGTGGACGTTGCCGTTGGCCGGCGTCGGGCCCTGGTCAGCCACGGGGGCGTTGTTCCGGATGTTGCTGGTCACCACCAGCGCGATGACGGCGAGGATGGCCACGACGGCGACCACGATGCCCCAGCCAATGAGCAGTTTGTTCCGCTTATCCTTCTTAAGCTGCGCCTCGCGGATTTCGCGGGCCTTTTCGCGGGCCTCAGCCGTGCGTTCTGCTTTGGACTTGCGGGGTTCGTTTGCGGGGCTCATCAGTTCCTCGTGTCGTGCGGACAGGTGCGACCACTTCGGGGCAACTCCCCCAGTTTAGGGGAGAACACCGGAGCTTGCGCCTTCAAGCATTCCTTTTCAGCCTGACCAACGGACGAATGGCCCGGAAGATTCCAGCCCGTTAAGGTTGATAAGAGCCATAAGCAACCTTAGGGAGCCCCCATGCACGGAGCTGTAAGCGACAAATCCGACACAAATACGGAAAGCGCGGCCGTGCCCGGCAGCAGCCCGGACGCCATCAAGGACGCCGGCCAGGACACCACCAAGTACGACTTCATGGTGGTCTCCAACCGCCTGCCCGTGGACCGCTGTGCGCCCGGCGAGCCCGGCGATGACGGTTCCGGGTGGCGGCGGTCGCCCGGCGGCCTGGTCACCGCCCTCGCCCCCATGATGACCAGGACGGACGGCGCCTGGGTGGGATGGCACGGCGCCGCCGATGAAACCGTCGAGCCGTTCAGCCACGGCGGCATGGACCTGGTCCCCGTCCAGCTCAGCAGCGACGATGTTGAGCTGTATTACGAGGGTTTCTCCAACGCGACCCTCTGGCCCCTGTACCACGACGTCATCGCGCCTCCTGAGTTCCACAGAACCTGGTGGGACGCCTACCGCACGGTGAACAGAAGGTTCGCCGACGCCGTCGTCCGTACCGCCGATGAAGGCGCAACCGTCTGGGTGCAGGACTACCAGCTCCAGCTGGTGCCGCGGATGCTGCGGCAGGCGCGGCCTGACCTCAGGATCGGGTTCTTCAACCACATCCCCTTCCCGCCGCCGGAAATCTTCGCGCAGCTCCCCTGGCGCCACGCCATCATCGACGGGCTGCTGGGAGCGGACCTGGTGGGCTTCCAGCGCAGCAGCGATGCCGGCAACTTCATGCGTTCCGCCCGGCGCTTCCTCGGCGCGAGCGTCAAGCAGCAGCAGGTTCACGTCAAGGACGGCAACGGCGACCTCACCCACATCGCGCGGGCCCAGGCCTTCCCCATCTCCATCGACGTCCAGCACATTACTGAACTGGCGCAGAAGCCCGAGATCATCGAGCGCTCCCGCCAGATCCGGCAGGACCTCGGCAACCCCAAGACCATCCTCCTGGGCGTGGACCGGCTGGACTACACCAAGGGCATCGGACACCGCCTCAAGGCCTACGAGGAACTCCTGAACGAAGGCAAGCTCAAGGTGGGCGACGCGACCCTCATCCAGGTTGCCAGCCCCAGCCGCGAGCGCGTGGAACAGTACCGCCTCCTGCGCGAGGAGGTCGAAGGCACCGTGGGCCACATCAACGGCACCTACGACACCATCGAAAACACGGCCGTCCGCTACCTGCACCACAGCTATCCGGTGGAAGAGATGGTGGCGCTGTACCTGGCGGCGGACGTCATGCTGGTCACCGCCCTCCGCGACGGCATGAACCTCGTGGCCAAGGAATACGTCACCGCCCGCACCAACAACGACGGCGCCCTCGTCCTCAGCGAGTTCGCCGGCGCCGCCGACCAGCTCAAGCAGGCACTGCTGATGAACCCGCACGACATCGACGGGCTCAAGGACGCCGTGATGCGGGCCGTCAACATGGCCCCCAGGGAGGCCGCACGCCGCATGCGCTCCATGCGCAAGCAGATCCTGGACCACGACGTCGACCACTGGTCGGCCGACTTCCTGAACGCACTCAACGAGAAGGTGGTCCGCGATGACTCCTGAGGCAGAGCACACCGAGGCCAGCAGCACCCGGCTGACCCTGTCCCCCGAACTGCTGGAGGCGGTGCGCCGCATCGCCGGGACCGAGCAGCTGCTGGTGGCCATGGACTTCGACGGCACCATCTCACCCATCGTGGACCACGCCGGGGATGCGCGCCCGCTCCCCCGCTCGGCTGCCGCCTTCGCCGAACTGACCGCACTGCCGCGCACGACGACGGCACTCATCTCGGGGCGGGCACTGGACAGTTTGCGTGCGGTCGCCTCCCCGCCGGAGGAGACCCTGCTGATCGGAAGCCACGGTGCCGAGGCGTGGCTGGGTCCCGGCTCCGCCCCGCTGACCCTCGACCCCGAGCAACTGGCCCTCCTCGACGAGGTCAGGGCTGTCCTGGCCGAGATCGTGGCGGTGGCACCCGGCACTCTGCTGGAGGAGAAGCCAGCCGGCGTCGTCCTGCACACCCGACTGGCGGCGGACGACGTCGCGGAGGATGCCGTCGCTGCCGCCCGCTCCGCGCTTCAGGACCGCCCCGGCGTCTACCTCAAGAACGGCAAGCGGGTCCTCGAAACCTCCGTGGTGCACGCGTCCAAGGGCGAGGGCGTCGACTTCCTCCGCCAGGCGACCGGGGCCACCGCCGTGCTCTTCGCGGGGGACGACACTACCGACGAGGACGCCCTGGGCCGCCTCGGGCAGGACGACGTCGGCGTGAAGGTGGGCCTCGACTTCACCCAGGCGCAGTTCCGGGTGGAGGCTCCGGTGCACATCGCCGAACTCCTCGAGGCCCTGCTGCGGGAACGCCGGAAGGCAGTCACCGCCAGTTAGGAAGCACCAGTGGGGTATGTCATATGTGACGTCCGTAACATTTTGTCCGATTCAAGATAAACCTGACATACTCTTCTTTGTGATGTGGCGCACAGGAACCGTGCGGCGTCACTCGATGCTCCTCGGCCCCGGCCGGGGAGTCATCATGTAGGGCACAACTGAATTACATGAACCATTCACAACGGATCGTCCGGCACGTACCTGCCGGTGAAGGGATTGATAACTGTGGCAACAGTTACTTTTGACAACGCTACGCGTCTGTACCCGGGCACAGAAAAGCCCGCTGTTGACAAGCTCAACATCGAAATCGCCGACGGCGAATTCCTGGTCCTCGTGGGACCCTCCGGTTGCGGTAAGTCCACCTCGCTGCGCATGCTCGCCGGCCTTGAGGACGTCAACGCCGGCCGCATCCTCATTGGCGACCGCGATGTCACCGACGTTCCGCCGAAGGACCGCGACATCGCGATGGTTTTCCAGAACTATGCGCTGTACCCGCACATGACCGTGGCGGACAACATGGGCTTCGCCCTCAAGATCGCCGGCGTCAGCAAGGAAGAGCGCGCCGAGCGCGTCCGCGAAGCAGCAAAGCTCCTGGACCTCGAACAGTACCTGGACCGCAAGCCCAAGGCCCTCTCCGGCGGTCAGCGTCAGCGTGTTGCCATGGGCCGCGCCATCGTGCGTAACCCGCAGGTCTTCCTCATGGACGAGCCGCTCTCCAACCTGGATGCCAAGCTCCGCGTCCAGACCCGCACCCAGATCGCTTCCCTCACCCGCCGCCTTGGCGTCACCACCGTTTACGTGACGCACGACCAGGTCGAGGCCATGACCATGGGCGACCGCGTCGCAGTCCTCAAGGACGGCCTGCTGATGCAGGTGGACACCCCGCGCAACCTGTACGACCGCCCCAAGAACGTCTTCGTTGCAGGCTTCATCGGCTCCCCCGCCATGAACCTGCTGGAACTCCCCGTGGTCGACGGCGGCGTCCAGTTCGGCGGCACTGTTTACCCCGTGCCGCACGAGATCCTCGACGAGGCCCACGGCCGCACCGTCACACTGGGCACCCGCCCCGAAGACCTCGAGACCGCTGCCCAGGGCGAAGGCCTCCAGGTTGAGGTCGACGTCGTCGAAGAACTTGGTGCCGACGCGTACGTTTACGGTCACACCACGCTGGACGGCAAGAGCCACGACATCGTAGCCCGCGTCGACGGCCGCCGTCCCCCGATGAAGGGCGAGTCCATCTGGGTCCGTCCGCAGTCCGGCCACGTGCACCTGTTCGACACCAAAACCGGTGAGCGCCTGGGCGACTGACATCGCGGAATAACCTCACGAAAACTGACGGCGGCCCTCCTGACTGGACGGGCCGCCGTCGGGCTTTAACCGCCGCCCTTTAGGCACCCCCTGCAAAATACGGAAGAATTGACCCATGACCGAGGAACGCAACGCGCAGTGGCACGACGAACCCACCGACTACGGGCAGATCGGCAAACTGCCGCGCGTCGAGGCGGCCAGTGCCAACGATGACAAGGCAGCCTCGGTCGCCAGCAACCTCAACATCACCGCCGCTGCCGCCGATCCGGAGCTCCTGGACCTGCCCTGGCACATCGCGCTTGAAGACTGGCCCGCGGAGCACCTGGCCGCGCTCCCCCGCGGTATCTCCCGGCACATCGTGCGGTTCGCCCACCTCGGCGGCTCCGTCATCGCCATCAAGGAAACGTCCGAGCACGTGGCCCGCCACGAGTACCACATGCTCCGCAAGCTCGCGCGGCTGGACGTGCCCTGCGTGGAGCCGGTCGCCGTGATCACCGGCCGCACCACGCCCGACGGGCGCCCCCTGAACCCCGTCCTGGTGACCCGCCACCTGAAGTTCTCTATGCCGTACCGCGCGCTCTTCTCGCAGATGCTGCGCAAAGACACGCTCACCCGGCTCATCGACGCGCAGGCGCTGCTGCTGGTCCGGCTGCACCTCATCGGCTTCTACTGGGGCGACGTATCGCTCTCCAACACCCTGTTCCGCCGGGACGCCGGCGCCTTCGCCGCCTACCTGGTGGACGCCGAAACCGGCGAACTGTACCCGGACCTCTCCACCGGCCAGCGCGAGTACGATCTGGAGATCGCCCGCGTCAACATCGCCGGGGAGCTCATGGACCTGCTCGACGGCGGCCTGATCGAGGAGAAGGTGGACCCGGTGGCCACCAGCGAACTCATCATGGAAAGCTACCGGCGCCTGTGGAGCGAGCTGACGGCCAAGGAATCCTTCGAGCTGGGCGAGCGGTGGCGGGTCGGCGCACGCATCCGCCGGCTCAACGAACTCGGCTTCGACGTCGAAGAGTACGCGATCAAGACCACCCAGAACGGCTCCACCATCCAGCTGCAGCCGAAGGTTGTCGACGCCGGCCACCACATGCGCCGCCTGCTGCGCCTGACGGGGCTGGACGCCCAGGAGAACCAGGCCCGCCGCCTGCTCAACGACATGGACTCCTTCCGGGCGGACAACAACCCGGACATGGACGAGGAATACAGCGCGCACCTGTGGGTCAGCCAGATCTTCGAGCCGATCGTCCGGTCCATCCCCCGCGACCTGTCCGGAAAGCTGGAACCCGCCGAGGCCGTCCACGAGGTCCTGGAGCACCGCTGGTACATGTCCGAGAAGCAGGAACGGCACATCCCGCTGGCCGAGGCCGTGCAGTCCTACATCGACTCCATCCTGCGCCACCGCCGTGACGAGGCCGCCATCATGCTCAACCCGGACACGGAACTGCTGAAGATCCTCTCCGTCGAGACCGAGGAGTCCCGGTACGGCGGCGACGAGTCAATCGACGAATACCCCGACGCCGACGACTGAATTCCCTTGCCCCGGCGGGCGCTGCTCTAGATGGCCTTGCCGGGGTTCAGGATGCCGGCAGGGTCGAAGAGGTTCTTGATCCGGCGCTGCAGCTCCCTGAGCGGCTCGGGCTGTTCCAGGCCCAGCCAGCGCAGCTTGTACTGCCCCACGCCGTGCTCGCCGGTAATGGTGCCGCCCATTTCCAAGGCCACCACAATGGACTCGTCAAGGGCCTTGTTCAGGCGTGCCATGGCGTCAATGTCAACCTGGGCGTTCACCCGCTCGATCCAGAACGTCGGGTGGAGGTTGCCGTCGCCCGCATGGGCCACCACCTTAAGGCGGACGCCATGGACCTCGGCCAGCGCCTCAAGCGCCGCCACGTAGTCCACCAGCCTGGAGCGCGGCACGGCAACGTCCTCGCCCACGCGGTACTCGTCATCCACCTCGACGCCCCTGCTGTTGCGCCGCAGCTCCACCAGCCGCTCTGCCTCAGCACTGGCCTCGGTGGTGACCACGGCACCGCCAGCTGCGAGGACCTGCCGCACGACGTCGGCCTCCGCCGCCGCTCCAAAACCGTCCGTCTGGACCAGGAGCAGCGAAGCTCCCCGCGACACCAGATCCGAGCCGTGCAGCTCGTCCAGTTGGGCAAGCGAACCGCCGTCGAGCAGTTCCATGATGGCCGGCTGGACGCGGGCCTTGCCGACGGCGAGCACGCCGGCGGCCGCCTGCCGGAAGTCAGGGTAGAAGGCGGCGACGGTGTGCACCTCGCGGGGCAGGTACTTCAGCCGGACCGTCGCGCCGACCACGATGCCCAGCGTGCCTTCCGACCCCACGAACAGGCCTGTGAGGTCGTAGCCGGCCACGCCCTTGAAAGTCTGGTGTCCGGTATGCAGCAGCGAACCGTCCGCGAGCACCACGTCCAGGGCCAGCACAGAGTCCCTTGTTACGCCATACTTGGCACACCGCAGGCCGCCGGCGTTGGTGGCCACGTTGCCGCCGATGGTGGACATCCTGAAGCTGGCGGGGTCGGGAGCGTACATGAGCCCGTGCGCCGCGGCGGCGTCGTTCAGGTCGGCGTTGATGACGCCGGGTTCGACGACGGCGGTCTCGTCATCCGCGTTGAGCTCCAGGATGCGGTTCATCCGTTCCAGCCCAAGGACGACGCATCCCTCGCTCGCATGGGCGCCTCCCGAGACTCCCGTCCCGGCGCCCCGCGGCACCAGGGGCACGCTCCTGGCAGCACAGGCTTTGACGGTGGCCTGGACGTCATCGACGGACTCGGCGAGCACCACGGCAGCCGGGAGCCGGTAGTCCACCACGGGGGCCTGGTCCACTGCGTATGCGGCAAGCGAGGCCTCGTCCCGGAGAACTTTGCCCGGTCCCAGGATTGATGTCAGTTCGTCGGCGATGCTGCCCATGGATCTCCCGTTCACGTACTTTGCTTCAGTCTAAGTGCCGGCGGCCGGCTCTAATCGCTGGCTCTCTATTCGCCGGCGCCGCCCATGAACCTCGCGAACCGGCTCAGCACCTCCGGCCAGTCCTTTTCCCAGCTCGTACGGGTACCGGCAGGATCCTCGGCGCCCTCCCAGCCGTCGTGGACCACCCGCACCTCGGTGCCTTCCTTGACGCCGCGGAATACCACGCGAAGCTCGGTGGACCACAGGGCGGTGCTGCCTGGGTACCAGGATGCGTGGAAGGACAGCGGCGGCTGCCAGTCGTCAATGGTTCCCCAAGTGGTGCTCCGCCCGTCCTCGGCTGACTCCAGGATCAGGTTCTCCTCGAACTCCACGTAGGAACCGGGTCCGTACACGCTGTTGGTTTCCATCGGCCACCAGAGATGCGTGTGGTCAGTGAAGCCCATAAAGGCCCGCGACACTGGCCCTGGGACGACCACCGTGCAGATGACGGGTTCCAGGCTGACTGCAGGCTCGGGAACGTCGCTGCCGGGGGCGTGGCTGAAGAGGTTTTCCATGCCTACCAACTTTACCGGCCCCCAACAAGCCTGCTCCTCACCTCTGCCCAGGGGCTGAGGACGCGTTTAGGAAAAGCCGGCAGGATCTGAGGGAGGGTCGGTGAAAAACCCGCAGGATCTGAGGACGCGTATAGGAAAAGCCGGCAACATCTGAAAGAGCGTTTGGGAAATAGCGGCAGGATCTGAGGGAGGGTCGGTGAAAAACCTGCAGGATCTGAAGGAGCGTTTCAATCGATCAGCTGATCCTGGACGCTCTATCACTACCTGCGGCTTCGAACCCAACGCGTCATCACATCCTGGCGTCTCAAACGCGACGCTCTCTCAGATCCTGCCGTTTCGGAGCAAACCCTCAGTCAGCTCCTGTCGCCTCAAGCCAGACGCGCCCTCACGTGTGGTCGTGGGACTGAGGACGCGTTTGGGAAATGGCGGCAGGGTGTGAGGACGCGTCCGGTGGGCTGGGCGGTTAAATGGTTCAGGCCCCGACGTTCATCGTCGGGGCCTGAACCGTAAATAGTGTCCGGCGGTGACCTACTCTCCCACACCCTCCCGGGTGCAGTACCATCGGCGCTGTGGGTCTTAGCTTCCGGGTTCGGAATGGGACCGGGCGTTTCCCCCACGCTATGACCGCCGTAACCCTGTTACCCGAGCCCCCTGGCGTGTGCCGTTGGGGGTGGGAAGACTGTGGTTACCTACTTGTGGTGACGTATTCAGTTATCTTTGGTTCCTGCCAGGCAAACCCGGGGGGTTTGTTGGTTGGGAACCACATAGTGGACGCAAGCAGTTGTGCTTCTTGGTGGTGTAAGTTGTTGGCCTATTAGTACCGGTCAGCTTCACGAGTCGTTAGTCCTCGCTTCCACATCCGGCCTATCAACCCAGTGGTCTGGCTGGGGGCCTCTCACACACAAAGGTGTATGGAAATCTCATCTTGAAGCGAGCTTCCCGCTTAGATGCTTTCAGCGGTTATCCCATCCGAACGTAGCTAATCAGCGGTGCACTTGGCAG
>NZ_JBHUSB010000036.1:0-18201 GCF_042673905.1 Arthrobacter sp. NPDC057009 | reverse complement strand
GGAGCAGCCGACGCCGGCCCCGGCACCACCACCAGAGCACCCAGCGCAACCAGCACAGCGGCGAGCAGAGCCTGAATCCGCAGATTCCTGCGACCTCTGCCGCGCCCGCCCACATGCAAAAGGTAGTCCAGGGTCGTTGATCTCCGGCGTTGACCGTCGGCCTGCATAGGGATGCTCACTAGCCTCACCACTCTTACTGGAGTTGTCTGCCTATGCCAGTTCCGAGCAACTTTCCCGGTTGGGTACGAGAAATCGAAGCGCCTGCTGCCGTCCTGGCTCCTTGCCTGCACTCCCCCTCGGAACATGGTCGGCTGGACAACTTGTGAAAAGCTTGGTGTTTTCTTGAGCGGGCCCCCAGTTTTTGGGTTGAAGAGGCACCAAAAACTTCATGCACGACGCCGGACCGCACCTTAGCGCTTAGGTGCTGGCCGCCGTCGTACACGGCAATGCGGATGGCGAGCCCGTCCGTTAGGTGATCTCCGCACATGCTGGTTTCGGCTGAGCGGTTACTACATGGGTGTCCGGATCGTGCGTCAGGGCCGGCCTGCCGGCCACAATCGCTGTAGCACGCTCCCACGGCCGGTCTTCAAGCAGGAAGGGTATTTCCTGTTCTTCCCACTCCCTGTGCAGCTCTTCTTCTTCCTGGCCATCCCGCGCCAGGAGTCGACGTCGGGCTTCAAGGTTGTCGCACTGCACCCAGATCGACGCGTCGACCAGGTCGGAGAGCGCTTGGCGTGATGATCCGCTCCCTTCCACCCACACCACGGACCGCCCGGCGGGCAGAGCTATGGCACCTGGACGTTCCCGGGCCACCCAACCCGGCGGACGGTAATGGACTGCCTCGCCCCGGAGCAGGGGTTCGAGGACACCGTCACGGAGTTCATCCGCCCAGTCAAAAAAGGAGAGGTGCCACGCTACATCGTCCGTGTGAACGACATCTGACTCCGGCACGCGAGCGAGTAGGCGATCGACCAGAGTGGTCTTGCCTGACCCGCTCCTTCCATCTACCGCTACAATCCAGGGTCGCTTGGGCCGCTGTCCTGCTGCCGGCAGTAACCGCTGCACCAAGCTTTCCAGTGGCTCGGCTTGCCAGGGCCCCGCATCGGGTTCGCCGACATCCGGTTTCATATCCATGGTTGTCTCGACTCCGATCGCCAGTCCCGCCCAAAGCTGTCTGGTATGAAGTCTCAAGAGTTGCCGTGGTTAGCGCAAGCTCTTTTCGGGGGCAAGACACCTCGGCTGTTCGCTAGTGTGAAGTCTATGTAAGCCACAGGTACCCGTATTCACCGGGACCTGAAGTTGCATCGTGCTGGGGGCGCGCCGCCTTCGCGCGCCTCATCCCAGAAGGAAAACTTGCACCAGTGAACTGCGTTGCCGTCATCATGACCATTCCCGCCAGCCTGGCCCCGCTGTCCCTGCTCTTCGGGATGGCGGCGTTCATCATCTCCATTCCCGGCGAGCCGGGATACGCTGCCCCCGGAGGGTACTGACAGTGGTGTTTTACAGCGAGCAGGAGCGGCGGAATGATGCCGTGTACGCCGAGCACAAGAGGGCCCTCGCAGCCGGTGAGAAGCGGGTCCTCCGGACCACCAGCGCAGGTGAACTGCACAGCTACCCAGGCGATGAGATCGGCTTCACTCCCGGCCGCGGTCAGGCGCAAGTCAGCACTTGGTGGGGCATGGGCATCCTCATGCTCGTATCGGGGACCATCCTGCTCGCCTCCGTGTGGCTGTTCCTGCATCCTCTATGGGAGGGCAAGCCCCCAGAGTGGGGTGCCCTGTGGCTCATCGGCATTTCCGGGTTCTTCACGCCCTACGCGTTCATCCTCGCCCGCAACGAATACCGCGCCACCCAGCTACGTAAGCGGCGGGGTTCCCCAAAGCCGGGCACTTCCGGCGCGGTCGACATCAACCTCTTGGAGCTGGGCCAGGAACACCCCGACCAGCCAGGCACGTCACGATAGGAACGATGTTCAGCCAGCACAGCCAGTTCTTCCCCACTGACCAGTCCATGGACCACCAATCGTGGCGTGCCCATGGAATGTTTCCACACTTGTCCGGTCCCGGCGATGGGCACAACTACCCTGTCCCGGAGTTCCAGGATCGTCCTTCCCAGGTGATTTACTGACCTGACCGTACACGTTCATTTGGGGGATAAGAATGAAGGGCATTGCTGCGTCGTTTCTGCTCGTTCCGCTGCTGCTCACCGGTTGCCTCGTCCCCTACGGAGGGGCTGGCGCTGCCACCACAGCAACGGCGGCCGCCAACGGCTATGCCCGCCTGGATGAGGCCGGGATCGCACAAATCAAGGCGTCCAAATCCGCCCGGCTGGACATGACCTCCGGACAGCTCACCAAAGAAAGCGTCGGCCTTGAGAGCGGTACAAGCCAGGCACCGGACGTCCTGATGCGCGACGGCATGATGGAGCTGATTATCGAAGGGCCAACGGGTACCGTCCGTGCCCACACGGACCGGCTGCGGCTCAATGGCATGAACAACGGGCCCGATTTCAGCCAGGTCACATACTTCCTCACGGCAGGGTCATTGGAGGACTTCACCGCCCTCCTCCGTGACGGCGTGGACCGCTACGGCATTCCAGGTGAATCAGCAGAACGCTGGATCGAGTCCATCTCCAGCCGACCAGAGGACAAAGGCGACTTCACCCTGGAACCTGGCACATCGACAGGGCTGGACGTCATCTACGACCTCCGTTACGACGGCGCCAAAGACGTCCAGGTCATCATTGTGCACGTAACCCGGCCTCACCGGGAGTGATCCGAAGCTCCAGCAGGCTCAGACTCGCACGGTCACACACCTCTTCGAGGACGAGTGAATTTCACCTGGTATCCGATTCAATGGTCTCGCCATACGGGACGTCGCGGTGCAGCTCCAAGGTGAAGTCACGGGGTGGCCTCAGGTTTGCGGATAAGTCCTTGGAGATCCGGCTGGGGGTGCTCCGCGCCTGGGTCTTGGGCACCCCCCGTAACCGCGGTCTCCCCTCGCAGCGCGTTAGGACTAGACGCCCGGCAGGGCTGCTTCAGAATCTTTGGAGGGGTCTGTGACAGGATCCTGTCGCACCTTGTTCCCTCGGACGTAGCCCACGATTCCCAAGGCGAGGATGCTGGCGAGTGTACCGAGGGCGAATGCTTCAAAGGTGACTTGCGAGACGCCCCAGGTTTCCTCGAAGTCGTAGTCGAGGCCGAACAGCATCTCCAGTGTTCCGGGGAAGATCGCCACCCATGATCCGATGAGAATCCAGATGAAGCAGATGCAGCCAAGGACCCGGAATCCTGTATCGGAGACAGGGACTTTGAAGGGCCGGTTGGTCAGTGGGTACTTTGTGCGAAGCCTGACCGCGGCGGGGATGGCCAGCAGGTAGCTGAGCAGGAACGTGGAGATGGCAATCGACAGGACCACGCCGAACAGTGCGCTGCTGGTACCGCTGAGCTGCATGGCTGCCAGCATGAACAAGGTGGCCACCACGCCGGAGAGCGTATTGACCCGGATCGGTGTTCCCAGTTTCGGGTGGAAGCGGCCGAAGAATCCGCCGAAGAACGAACCGTCAGCTGCAGCCATGGCTTGCATGCGATCGCTGATGATCATCCACGCCGCCCCCTGGGCCACAAGTACGAAGCAGAAGACGACCGCGGAGACGGCAAGCATCGCGTCGGCGGCGGGGCCGAAGACTGTATAAACGGTGGAAATGGCACCAAACAGGCCACCGATGCCGGTGATCTGGTCCAGCGGCACCACCAGGAGGATGGCGAGGATGGGCAGGAGGTAGCTTGCGGCGGCAATCATCGAGGAGCGGGCCACGGAGATGGGGACGTCTTTGGCGGGGTTCTTCATCTCTCCGGCGGCGCTGTTGCCGGATTCGAAGCCCAGGAAGGAGAACAGCAGCAGGGGTGTGACGCCGAGGAAGCCCGCCAGGGTGGGTGCGAAGAAGCCCAGATCAAGGCCGTTGAAGCCGTGCTGCACTCCATAGGCAAGCGTGACCAGGATGAAGAAGGTCAGGAAAACGACTTTGAGGATGGCCCCCAGCGACGGCAGCCACTTGCCGTGCTTGAGGCTCACAATGGCTGAGGAGACAGTGATCCAGATGAACAGCAGTTTGAAGATGTAGTCACCCACGCTGCCGGCCTCTACGTGGCCCACGTATTCAGACCAGGTTTCCACTGCCACGAACGCCATGGCGCCGCCCACCCAGACGGGCTGGGTCACCCAGGTGAACAGGGAGGTGATGGCAGCCACCACACGGCCGAACGCCATTTTCGTCCAGACGTAGACCCCTCCTTCCTCGGTGAAGGCCCCGCCGGTCTCTGCGAAAATGAGTCCGTACGGGACCATGAAGGTAACGGCAAGGATGAGGGTCCACGTGAAGGTTTCGCCGCCGAAGCCGGAGACCTGGCCCAGAACTTCGATTGAGATGACGGCAGCGACAACCAGCAGCAGGATGTCGAAGCGGCCAAGGGATTTTTGCAGGTGTTTGCTTTGTTCCTGTGCCAGGGGCGTTGATGTTGTTGGCTGAGCCATGATCTGTCCTTTGCTACTGCTGACGATTGCTAATGCGCAAAAAGGGGTGTTTGCAGATTCCGGCGGACCAGCGGTTCCTCGCCTCGCTGTTGCCTGGTGTCATTCTGCTGCTGACTAAAGGTAGGCCCGTGAACTGCATCACGTAAAACATGGGATAGTGATCCGATGCATCTGCTTATCTGATGCCCTTAGCCGAACTGGATCCAGGTCGTCTTCGGCGCCGTGTAGTTGTCGAAGGCGTGCAGGGACAAGTCCCGCCCGAACCCGGACTGCTTGAAGCCGCCGAGGGGTGTGGTGTTCCCCAGCGCGTCTACAGTGTTAACGGAAACGGTGCCAGCGAGGAGATCGCCTGCCACCCGGTGCGCCCGCGACAGATCCGACGTCCAGACCGATGCCGCCAGTCCGTAGTCGGTGGCATTGGCCATTGCCACCGCTTCAGCTTCGGTGTCGAAAGCGTGCAGCACGGCGACCGGACCGAAGATTTCCTCGCGGTGGACAGCATGGTCAGCGGATAGACCCCCCAAGAGTGTGGGCTCCAGGTACGCGTCAGAACCCCGGATTATCCGCCGCCCACCGCCAAAGAGGACTTCCCCGTCGGTGCGTCCGCGCGTGACCCAGGCTTCGACGTCGTGCGTGTGGGTGCTGCTGATCAGGGCACCGTTGCCCTCTCCGCCGGAGAGGGGGTCGGCCGGAGCATACGCGCTGGCCGCGTCGGCAAGCAGCGCGGCGAACTCGTCGTGAACCTGCCGCTGAACCAGGATGCGGGAGTTGGCCGAGCAGACCTGCCCCTGGTTGTAAAAGGCGCCGAAGGCGGCCTTAGCGGCCGCGAGCGGAAGATCGGCGGTGTCGGCAAAAATAACGTTGGAGCTTTTGCCGCCGGCCTCCAGGCTAAGGCGCTTGATGTTGCTTCGGGCCGAGGCCTCCAGCAAGGTTCTGGAAACGGCCGTGGAGCCGGTGAAGGCCAGGGCATCGACATCCATGTGGTTCGCCAGCGCGGCGCCCACCTCCCGCCCACTGCCCGTGACGATATTCAGGACGCCATCAGGAAGCCCTGCCTCGGCTGCCAATTCAGCGAGCCGCAGGACGCTCAGGGAAGTCTGCTCCGCCGGCTTGAGCACCATCGTGTTCCCGGCGGCAAGCGCGGGAGCCAGTTTCCAGACCGCTATCTCAAGGGGGAAGTTCCAGGGCACGATGGCTGCCACTACACCCAAAGGCTCGCGGGTGACCAGAGCTACGGCTCCGGATGGAACGGCAGGCAGTTCCCCGCCTTGTTTATCCGCTGCCTCCGCATACCAGCGCAGGGTGGAAATGGCACCAGGAACGTCCACGGTAGTGGTCTGCAGGATGGGCTTGCCGCTGTCGAGTGTTTCCAGGAGGGCCAGCTCGTCGGCATGGCGCTCCATGAGCGCGGCCAGTGCCAGCAGTGACTCCTTGCGCTCCACGGCAGCCCTGCGTGACCAGGCCGGGAAGGCGCGCCGTGCCGCAGCCACCGCGGTGTCAACGTCGGCGCGACCGCAGGAGGTCAGTTCGGCGAGGGCGCGTCCATCAATGGGACTGACGGTGGGCCGGGTGAGCCGTTCGCTGCCGGACACCCTTCGTCCGTCGACGAACGCTCTTCCGTCGATTGCAAGGGCATCGGCCCGGCTCTGCCAGTCGGAGGAAATCATGGTGGTGCTGTTCATAGTGGCTCCTGGGATCGGTTCCGCCGTAGGCGGCTTGTGTTCGGGTCAGTACGGAAGGTCAAGGGACGACGGCGGGCAATGCCGGGCCGGCGGCGTTGTGTCGGGACAGGCGGAGGACGGCGGAAGCCGCCATCATGCACAAGAGCTCCACCCCCATCACCGCCAGCATTGCCGGCGCGTGCGCCATGGAGACAGCAGCGCCGGCAGCCGCGACGGTCACGTGATGAGCTCCAGAGTTCGGCACCGTTAGGAGAACCACGTGGATAAGGACCATCGCCCCAGTTGTGGCGAGCAGGTGCCCGGCGGCCTTGCCGGCACAGCGCCGACCCACTACCAACGGGGCGCCGCAGGTCAGGCAGACGGCAGCCATCGCGGCCATCCACCACCCCATCGCTCCGGCCGGTCCCGCTGCCGCAGCCACCGAGTGGGCTCCAGCACTGACCGCCACGGCCGTGGCGACGATGCACGACGAAAGCCGTGCGGCGGGCAGGGGGACAGAGCGCCCTGGGGCGTGTGGGTCCATGGTGCTCCTCGGGGCTTCCCGGCGCCTGATCGCACTTTACGCCGGCGCTGTGAGATGGGTAACATCAGCTTTTGATGGAACAGTTGTATCATCAAAATCTGACTTCAGGAAGTGTTATGACTCTGGAAACACCCACATTGGCTGCAGTCAAGCAGCACCCCCTCGAACAGCTCAGCGCGCAGGAAATTTCCGCAGCGCGGCACATCCTGGCGGATGCTGGGCTGGTGGCTGACACCACCCGTTTCGCCTACCTTGGTCTGCTGGAACCCCCGAAATCCGTCTTTCAAGGGGGCGGCGGCCGCGCAGACCGCACTATCCGTGTAATGCTTTGGGATGCTGCCCGATCCCTCTCGCTCGACGTCCGCCTGTCCCTGACCACCAGGGAAATCCTCGACCAGCGGAAGCTGGACCCCGCCGTCGATGGTCAGCTCCCTGTCCTGATCGAAGAGTTTGAAATCATCGAGGATGTCCTGGCCGAAGATCCGCAATGGAGCGCTGCCCTTGCCTCACGCGGTCTGACCCCGGCGCAGGTGCGCGTAGCTCCGCTCTCCGCAGGAGTCTTCGAGTACGAGAACGAGAAAGGCAAGCGGCTCCTCCGCGGACTCGGCTTCCGGCAGGACCACCCGCTCGACCATGCCTGGGCCCACCCCATCGACGGCCTCGTCGCCTTCGTCGACGTGGAAAACCGCCGCGTGAACCACCTCATCGACGACGGACCCGTGCCCGTCCCGGACGTCAACGGAAACTACACAGACGCATCAGTCCACGGCGAGCTCCGCACCGACCTGAAACCGATCGAAATCACCCAGCCAGAGGGTCCCAGCTTCACTTTGGAGGGCAATCACCTCTCGTGGGCCGGGTGGGACCTGCGAGTAGGATTCGACGCCCGTGAAGGACTTGTCCTCCAGCAACTCCACCACACACACGACGGCCGACGGCGCCCCCTCGTCCACCGTGCCTCCATCTCCGAAATGGTCGTCCCATACGGCGATCCTTCCCCCTACCGCAGCTGGCAGAACTACTTCGACTCCGGCGAATATCTTGTCGGTCGGGACGCGAACTCCCTGAAGCTCGGTTGTGACTGCCTCGGCGAGATCATGTACATGTCCCCCGTCGTAGCCGATGACTTTGGGAACCCGCGCACCATAGACAATGGCATCTGCATTCACGAAGAAGACGCCGGCATCCTCTGGAAGCACACCGATGAATGGGCCGGTTCCAACGAGGTGCGCCGCAACCGCCGGCTGGTGGTGTCCTTCTTCACCACCGTGGGCAATTACGATTACGGCTTCTACTGGTATCTCTACCTGGACGGCACTATCGAGTTTGAGGCCAAGGCAACCGGCATCGTGTTCACAGCCGCCCTGCCAGACAAGAAGTACGCCTACGCCTCAGAGATCGCTCCCGGGCTTGGTGCGCCCTACCACCAGCACCTTTTCAGTGCCCGCCTGGACATGATGATCGACGGTCCCGCCAACCGTATAGAGGAACTGGACCTCGTCCGGCTTCCCAAGGGCCCGGGAAACCCCCACGGCAACGCATTCTCGCAAAAACGCACCCTCCTGGCGCGCGAATCCGAGGCGGTACGCGATGCAGATGGCACGAAGGGGCGAGTCTGGCACGTCAGCAACCCCGAGTCCCTAAACCAGCTTGGCCACCCTGTCGGCTACACGCTGTACCCAGAAGGCAATCCCACCCTTGCGATGGCCGACGATTCGTCCATTGCATCGCGGGCCGCATTCGCCCGGCACCACCTGTGGGTTACCCAGTACGGGGATGGCGAGCTTTATGCAGCGGGCGACTTCGTCAACCAGCACCCAGGTGATGCAGGGCTTCCCGCCTACATCGCCCAGGACCGTGACCTCGACGGCCAGGACCTCGTCGTGTGGCACTCCTTCGGCCTGACCCACTTCCCTCGCCCGGAGGACTGGCCCATCATGCCGGTAGACACCACCGGATTCACATTGAAGCCGCACGGCTTCTTCGATTCAAACCCCACGCTGAACGTCCCACCCTCCGTTTCCGGGCACTGCGCGAGCGGAACCGCAGCCGGAGGCACTGTCTCCGACAGCTCCGGGCCCGTAACCTGCGCACACTGAGTCACCCCGCAGCCGCGGGAACGCGCCAGGGTTCCCGCGGTGGTAGGGTGCACACGGCGGCTCGACAGACCCCGCCTGTGGACTAAGGAGCACCATGCCCCGCTTGGTAGATCACCAGGAACGACGCCGCTCGATCATCGAAACCACGTGGCGGCTCATCGCGGAACAGGGCATCGAAAACGCCAGTATGAGGGACATCGCCCGGGAATGCGGCTACGCCGCGCCCGGGGTCCTGGCGCACTATTTCCCCAGCAAGGACGCGCTCCTGCTCGCCTCTTACGAACTGATCTGCGAGCGCACCAACGAAAGGATTACCGCTGGCACGGAGGGCCGCCGCGGGCTCGCGGCGCTGCGAGGCCTTTGCATGGAAATCATCCCGGCAGACCCCCTCACCGTCGTGGAGGCACGGGTGGCGGTGTCCTTCTGGCAGCGCGCCCAGACGGAGGATTCCCTCCGCGCTGTGGGACGGGACGCTCTGCTGCATTGGCGGGACCTGATGCTGGGATTTCTCGCCGAAGCAGAACACGACGGCGAATGCCCGCCCTTGGCGGACCCGGACACGGTCGTCGATGAACTGCTGAACATCATGATGGGCCTGCACGTCACGTCCATGCTGGACCCGGGCGCTGTCACCGGCTCCCGGCAGCGTCACTTGATGGAAAGAGCCATTGTGCGCCTGGCGCAAGGCAGCCCCGGGAGAACCGCAGCCTAGGAAAAGCAGTTGCAGACTGATGGTAAAGCCAGGCATGGATAAAGGCCGCGTCCCAGTGCTCAGACCCAGGACGCGGCCTTTCGTGGTTTGAGCGTTCGCTATGACTGAGACGATGCTGGCTGCTGTTCAGAGCCAATGCCCGGCGCGGCCGTGGGGATGACGTCTGCGCCGCTGAGCAGATCGATGCCTTTGGTTTCTTTCATGCTCAGGACGGCCACCAGGCCGATGATTCCCACGAGGATGAGGTAGAAGGCCGGCATCATGCCGTTTCCTGTCTGCGCGATGAGCCACGTCAGGACGTAGGGGACTGTGCCGGCGAAGATGGCGGCGGTGATGCTGTAGGCCAGCGAGAGGCCGGTCTGGCGTGTACGGGTAGGGAAGAGTTCAGCGGCTGCCACAGCATGGACTCCCAGGATAAGGGCCAGGATTATTCCAAGGCCGAGGGTGCCAACAGTTCCGGCCCAGGAAACACCTGAACCCATGACCAGGAAGAGCGGCACAGAAAGGACGATCAGGGCAACCGCGGCGATGATTAGCAGCGGACGGCGGCCGATCCGGTCCGAGAGTGCACCGCAGACCGGGACGAGGACCAGTCCGGCGATAGACGCGACAGTGGACAGCAGTGCGGCGGTACCTGCGTCGAAGCCCAAAACCTTCTCCTGGTACGTGAGCAGGTAGACGAGCACGACGTAGAACGTCACGTGCATCATGATCTCGAGCCCGCTCATCTGCAGCAGCTGCTTCCAGTGAAGCCGGAAGACCTCTTTGACCGGGCTTTGAGGCACGTTTTCCAGCTTTTTGAGCGAGAGAAACTCGGGGGTGTCCTCGATCTTTGTGCGGATGTAGAAGCCGACGATGCCGAGGGGAACGGCGATGAGGAACGGGATCCGCCATGCACCGTTTTCGATGGCCTGGGCGTCCGCCAAGGAGGTCAGCACGAAGACGACCAGCGATGCTGCCAGAAACCCCAGCAGGCTACCGAATTCGAGCCAGCTCACGCCGAAGCCCCGGTGCTTGCGGGGCGAGTACTCGGCCAGGAAGGCCGCAGCGCTACCGAACTCTCCGCCGGCTGCGAGGCCCTGAACAACCCGCGCGGCGACCAGGAGCACCGGGGCCCAGAGGCCGATGGCATCGTAAGTGGGCAGAAGGCCCACGACGAGCGTCGCCCCGGACATGGACAAGATGACGATTGACAGCGTCTTCTTCCGGCCGATGCGGTCGCCGAGTGTGCCGAAGATCAGGGCGCCGAGCGGACGGACTCCAAAAGAGATGGCGAAAACAGCAAAAACCGACAGCAGAGCAGCTGTTGCATCCTGCTGCGGGAAGAAAATGGTGGCGATGGTTGACGCCAAGTAGGCGTAGATCGCCCACTCGAACCAGTGGACAAAGACGCCGATCGAGCCGGCCATGACGCTCTTGCGCAGGCCCTTCTGGTTGACCGGCAGTCCCGGTTGGTTGATGGTCACGGTTCCTCCTGCGGGGAATTCCTGAGAGATAGGGCTGACTGGCAGCGAGTGTGTCGGACGTCTTCGTCCCACCCCTGCGCGCTTGGACTTTCGTTGCGGTTTGGTCCTCGGATCCTTGGTTTCCATTTCACGCCCTGCCGAAAACATCTGTCCAACACTTTTAATTCTGGAAGTGCATCGGATTTCCAGATGCGGTCTCTGGATCTCCGCCCCGGCCTTGAAAGCCGGTCAAACCAGCAGGCTCACCATCCGAAATGCGCAGTTGATTCGCTCAGATGATTCGTTAGCGATGGATAAATCTGAAAAAACGATGCACTTAGGCGGGAACTGATGTTTGAAATCGGCGGCTGCGCTGCGGTTTCGTGAATACATCGAGATGCACGAACGAGGCTCCCAGTAACGCCCTCCGGGCCCACGGATTGCTTGCGTCGCATCGAATCACACTTACTTATTTGCAATGGAGGTTGGCATGTCGAGCCAAAAGACTGAAGTTCTGGTCGTCGGCGCGGGCCAGGCCGGAGTGGCCATGAGCGAGCATCTGACAAACCGCGGCGTGCCGCACATCGTGCTGGAGCGGGACCGGATCGCTGAGCGGTGGCGCACGGGACGGTGGGACTCCCTGGTGGCCAACGGCCCTGCCTGGCACGACCGCTTTCCGGGTATGGAATTTGACGATCTCGAGCCAGATGAGTTCGCCCCGAAGGAGCGGGTCGCGGATTACTTCGAAGCCTACGCGGCCAGGTTCAACGCCCCCATCCGGTGCGGTGTTGAGGTGAAGTCCGTGCGAAAGAAGGCGGGCGCAACCGGTTTTCAGGTGGACACGTCAGAAGGAGTTTTCGACGCCCGTTACGTCGTGGCGGCGACCGGGCCGTTCCAGCGGCCGGTCATTCCCGCGGTCGTCCCGGAGAGCGCAGCACTACAGCAAATCCACTCCAGTTCCTACCGGAATCCGCAGCAGCTGCTGGCCGGCAAGGTTTTGGTCGTGGGTGCCGGCTCGTCCGGTGTTCAAATCGCCGAAGAGCTTCAGCGGTCGGGCCGCGAGGTCTTCCTGTCCGTCGGCCCGCACGACCGGCCCCCGCGGCAGTACCGCGGCAAGGACTTCTGCTGGTGGCTCGGAGTCCTCGGCAAATGGGAAATGTCGGCTCCGCCGAAGGGGGCCGAGCACGTCACGATCGCCGTCAGCGGGGCAAACGGCGGCCATACCGTAGACTTCCGCGCCCTCGCTGCCGTGGGCGTCACGCTGGTCGGCCGGACTGCTTCCTATGACAACGGCATCATGCGCTTCGCAACGGATCTTGCCGTGAATGTCGCGGCAGGTGACGCCAACTATTTATCAGTGCTTGACGAAGCCGACGAGTACGTTGCCCGCAACGGCCTGGACTTCCCGGAAGAGCCTGAAGCGCGTGTTCTCGGAGATGCCCCGGACAGCGTGACCAACCCGCTTCTCGAGCTCAATCTCAGCGCTGCAGGCGTCACCTCAATCATCTGGGCGACAGGGTTCGCGGTCGATTACAGCTGGCTGAAGGTTGACAACGCCGTCGACGCCAGCGGAAAGCCAAAGCACCAGCGCGGTGTGTCTGCTGAGCCAGGTGTGTACTTCCTCGGACTGCCCTGGCAATCCCGCCGCGGCTCAAGCTTCATTTGGGGAGTATGGCACGATGCTGGTTACGTGGCTGACCAGATCATGATCCAGCGGGGCTACGCAGCCCACGTGGACGACAAGCCGCTCGAGCGGGCACAGACATCGACCGACGACTCTCCTGCCAGCATCCTGGCTGAGAAAGCGGCGGTCTAAGGCGTTCCGGACGCGAACGGGCGCTCCAAGCCCTAGCCAGTGAACGACTGGGCAGGGCACTACAACCTTCCGGACGGCCACCACATGTCTTAGGTTTAGTGCCCTGCGCTTTTACGCGGGTCGCTCCTGCTGAACCCGGCCGCCTGGGCGGCTCGAGTGAGCCGCCTCGATCTGCTGCCTCACGACCTGTCCAACAGCACGCAGGCGGGCAGTGGGACGCTGCGTCTCAAGACGCGCCACAACGGTCTTCAAATGTGGAACATCGTCCTTGATTTCCACAGTGGCGATCTGCCCGCCGTCGTACGTCATGCCGTGATGGGGTCTCTGGTGCAGGATGGAATATCCGTGTCCGTGGGCGACGAAGGTCCGCACGGTCTCGTAACTGCCGGACCGGAACTTGACGTTCGGTTCGTGGCCGCCCTTGCGCACCAGCGAGAGCATCACGTCCCGCGTGTAGGGCAGGTCCAGGAGAACAAACGGTTCGTCCTTGAGGTCGGTCAGGGCCAGCGCTCCCGCGCCGGCCAGCGGGTGATCCGGGGGAAGCGCCAAATACGGCCTGGAGCGGTCAACGACCGTGGTGGCGATGCCCTCGGGCAGGCCCATGTCGTAGCACAGCGCCAACTCGACCTGCCCATTGAGCAGCGCGTTGGCGCATCCTGCGGTGTCGGCCTCCATGACCTCCAACTCCAAGGCGGGGTGCTCATCGTTGAGGCGCGTCAGCAGTCCGGGCAGCAGGAAGGGGGCGAGGGTGCTGAAGCAGGCCATTCGGATGCGGCCTGTGACACTTTTTTGCTCACCCCGCGCATGATCAAGGCTCTCCTCGACGTGGGCCAAAATCGACTGGGCATCCCGGAGAAACAACTCCCCTGCCGACGTCAGCACCAGCCCCTTGGAACGCTGGCGAATGAAGAACTGGGCACCCACCGATCGCTCAAGCTGGGCTATCGCCGCTGATACCGCCGACTGGGCGACGTTAAGCCTTCCGGCGGCCGCTGTCATCGAAAGCTGCGCCGCCGCTTCCGTGAAGTACCTGAGCTGAGTAAGGGTCACATCCATCCGTTCAATGTAGGCCACTAGATCGAAAAAATCGATACGAAAGAGCGGAAATGACTGTTGGACAGATGAGTTGCACGGCCGTGAAGCTTGAAGAACCCCCTTTGCCACCCCTCCACGAGTTAGGAAGCACAATGAAGCACCAGCGTCTGCGCACCTTCAACACCAAAGAAACTTATCCAGAGCAGAACCTGGACAACGATCTGTGCCAGGCAGTGGTTGCCAACGGCGTTGTCTACCTCCGCGGACAAATCGGCCAAGACCTGGACACCCGGGAATCTGTCGGCATCGGGGACGTGGAGGCCCAGACCGAAAAGGCCATGGCAAACATCGACATGCTACTGAAGGAAGCCGGCAGCAGCCTTGAGGACATCGTCAAGGTCACCGTCTACATCATCGACCCGCGGTACCGCGAAACCGTCTACAGGACCATGGGCCGGTGGCTCAGGGGCGTCTTTCCGGTTTCGACCGGCATCGTCGTCCAGGCCCTCGCCCGCCCAGAATGGCTCGTCGAGATCGATGCCACTGCCGTGCTGTCAACGGGAGCGTCACAGTGACTTTCAGTATTGCCGCCACAGATGGCCACGGTCGCTTCGGCATCGCTGTCAGCTCCTCCTCACCGGCCGTGGCAGCGCGCTGCGCCCACTTAAGGGACAACATCGGAGCCGTCAGCTCTCAAAACATCACCGATCCGCGCCTCGGCAAACTCCTGCTGGACCGGCTCCAGTCGGGTGCATCCGCCCGGGAAGCCGTCGACACCGTCGCACTGGAGGCACCCTCGGTTGATTACCGTCAGCTTGTGGTTCTCGACGCTCATGGCGGTTCTGCAGTGTTCAGCGGTGCACATACTCTCGGGGTCTATGCAGAAGGGCGGGGCAGCTACAGCGTCGCGGCCGGCAACATGCTTGCCAACCGGGAAGTCCCGCAAGCAATGTGCGATGCCTTTGAGGCCTCGGTCGGGGAACTTGAAGTCAGGCTCCTGCGCGCACTCCGGGCAGCGCTGGAGGCCGGCGGGGAGGAAGGTCCCGTCCGTTCAGCCGGCATCTCCATTGTCTCCGGCCACGGCTGGCGAGACACCGACCTGCGGGTCGACTGGCACGAAGAACCCATCAACGAGCTGGACAGGCTACTGCAGGTGTGGCTTCCCCAGCGTGAGGACTACGTGGTGCGTGGGCTGGATCCTGCATCATCCGTCGGATACGGGGTGCCCGGCGATGACCGCTGAACCTGTAACGGCAACAGCGATGCCGGATTCCACCGGAGAACAGGCACGGGTGCTGGCGGCGGTGGCCGCCGCCCACCCGGCACTCGTGCACCTCTCCGAGCAGCTCCATGCAAATCCGGAATTGGGCTGGCAGGAACACCAGGCCGCCGGATGGACCGCAGACTACCTTGAGGCGAACGGCTTCACCGTCGAGCGTGGGTACCTCGGCTTTCCCACCGCCATCCGGGCATTCTACGGCACAGGGAAGCGCAGGGTTGGCCTGATGGCCGAATACGACGCCCTTCCCGGGCTCGGCCATGCCTGCGGCCACAACATCATCACGGCCACCTCCTGTGGTGCGGCGTTGGCGCTGAAGGACTTCGCTGCCGAACGGAACCTCACGGTGGAGCTCTACGGAACCCCTGCAGAGGAAGGTGGCGGCGGCAAGATCGAGTTGCTCAAGCGTGGCGCCTTCGCCGGTCTGGACCTGGCCATGATGACCCACCCGAGTCCGGTGGACTCCGCGGAGGCGCGTCCCTACGCCGTTGCCCACAGCCACGTGGAATACCACGGCAAGTCAGCTCACGCGGCTGCCTACCCCGAGCAGGGCGTGAACGCCAACGACGCCTTTGTCGTAGCCCAGGTCGCGCTCGGCCTGCTTCGCCAGCAACTGCCCGCCGGTACCCGTGTCCACGGCATCCAGACCAGGGGCGGGGAAGCGCCCAACGCCATACCCGAAAAGACGGAGGGCCGCTGGTACGTACGGGCAGAGACATTGGCTGATCTCGAGCCTCTGGAAAAGCGCGTTTACCAGTGCTTCGAAGCCGGCGCACTGGCCGCCGGATGCGAACTTTCGATAACCCCGGAATCCGAGCCGTACTCCGAGTTCCGCACCGACGTCCGGGCACTCGAGCTCTACGTGCGCCACGCCAAGGCGCTGGGCCGGGACTTCAATGCCCCCGCCCAGCAGGCCACCATGAACCGGGCGTCAACAGACATGGGAAACGTGTCCCAGATTGTCCCGGCCATCCACCCGTACATCGGCCTCGGGTGTTTCCCCGCCGCGAACCACCAGCCCGAGTTTGCAGCGTTCTGTGTAGGCGACGCCGCCAACCGCGCCATTAAGGATGGCGCCACGGCCCTGGCCCTAACCGCCCTTGACTATCTGGGAACCCCTCAGTAAACCACCGACCTAGGAAGCCACACCATGACGCATGAAACGACTCCCACAGGCTCCGGACCAGTTCGCCGGCTGGAGCGCGACAGCCTGGGGGAAGTAGTTGTTCCCGCTGACGCCTACTGGGGCATCAGCACCCTCCGCGCTGTCGATAATTTTCCGGTCAGCGGCCGCAGCATCGGCAGTTTCCGTTCCCTGGTGTGGGCGATGGGGGCGGTGAAATACGCGGCCGCACGGGCCAACGAATCCCTCGGCCTCCTCCCGGCCGACAAGTCAGAAGCGATCCAGACAGCTGCCCTGGAGGTGATGGAAGGCCAGTTCGATTCCTCCTTCGTCGTCGACAGGATCCAAGGCGGCGCGGGAACCAGCACCAACATGAACGCCAACGAGGTCATCGCCAACCGTGCCCTGGAGATTCTGGGCCACAGCAAGGGTGACTATGCGCAGCTGCACCCCATCGATCACGTAAATCGCAGCCAAAGCACCAACGATGTCTACCCCACCGCGGTCAAACTTGCACTGCAGCGGGACCTGATAGAACTGTGCTCCGAACACGGCAGGCTCAGCGAAGCCTTCGACGCCAAAGCAGAAGAATTCGCCGCCATCGTCAAAGTCGGACGGACCCAGCTTCAGGACGCAGTACCCATGACCCTGGGGCAGGAATTCGGGGCGTTCGCCGAGACACTGCGCGAGGACAGGTACCGGCTTGAGGAGCTGCTGCCCCACCTGCGCGAATCCAACCTCGGCGCCACAGCCATCGGCACAGGGATCACCGCTCCCCCCGAATACCGGGACGTTGTTGTCGCCGAGCTGGCCCAAGTCGCCGGGTTGGACGTCGTCTCGGCGGCGAATCTCGTGGAAGCCACCGGCGATACCGGGGTATTCCTCCTGGCCTCGGGGGTGCTGAAGCGGGCTGCGGTGAAGCTATCCAAGGTCTGCAACGACCTGCGTCTGCTGTCCTCCGGGCCACAGTCCGGATTCGGCGAGATCCTCCTTCCCCCCGTCCAGGCCGGATCCTCCATCATGCCCGGCAAGGTGAACCCAGTCATCCCGGAAATGGTCAATCAGGTAGCGTTCCGCGTCGTCGGCGCGGACGCGACGGTGACCATGGCAGTCGAAGCGGGCCAGCTGCAGCTCAATGCCTTCGAGCCCGTTATGGCTGACGCGCTGCTGGAATCAATAGCCTGGCTAACGGCGGCGTGCCGGCAGCTACGTACTCACTGCGTCGACGGCATCACGGCGAACAGGCCTCTGCTTGCAGAGCGAATGGCGGAGTCCATCAGCGTCGTCACCGGCCTCGCGCCCCTGCTCGGCTACACGACAGCCGCGGAGTTGGCCAAGGAAGCGTTGACTTGCACCCGCAATATTGCGGAGCTCGTCCTATCCCGCGGCCTCCTCGACGAACAGGAACTCGAAAAGGCTCTTTCGCCGGCCGTCCTCGCCGGACTCAAGTGACCGCAACGGACGTGGTCGCTCCGTTTTCGCGGGGCGGCTCATCCGGCATATGCCAACAGCTCTTCGCTGCCTCTCCCCCGGACGCCGCTAGGGCGGCCATCCACCCATCCGTTCCAAGAAATACCAAGCTTTTTACAAGTTGCCTGAGCGAATATGTTTCGAGGGTATACGCGAAGTTGCCAGAACTGCAGCAGCACGGGCTTTGATTTCTCGTATCCAGTAGGGAACGTCGCTGGGGACTGGCATAGGCAAACAACTCCAATACGAGTGGTGAGGCTGGTGGCCATCCCTATGCAAAACGACGTGAACTACAGATTTTTCCCCACGGTCGGGCGTGGTAGAGGCCACTGGGCTTCCTGGCTCAATGTACGGCGGGCAGGCGGCCCCCCACCTGTTCTTCGTCTGCACGGGTCGCGACATCTGAGGCTCCCCGCACTGCTGGCCGCGCTGTCGCTTGCGCTGGGTGCTCTGGTGGTGGTGCCCGTTACGGCGTCAGCCGCCGA
>NZ_JBHUSB010000035.1:0-20776 GCF_042673905.1 Arthrobacter sp. NPDC057009 | reverse complement strand
CTCCTTTGTCATCAACACTGTCAGCATCGCTCCTGCCTGCACCAACGGCCGCCGCTACTCCGCTTCTGGAAACCGTGGCTCCGCCCACCCCCACCTCCCGCGCAGTTCCCCGGGTCCTTGCCATCGCCGGCTCGGATCCGTCCGGCGGCGCAGGCATTCAGGCCGACCTGAAAAGCATTGCAGCCCACGGCGGCTACGGGATGGCCGCGATAACCGCCCTCACCGCGCAAAACACCACCGGCGTGAGCGGCGTGCACGTTCCGCCTGCATCATTCCTGTCAGCACAGCTGGATGCTGTCAGTGACGATATCCACGTGGATGCTGTGAAGATCGGCATGCTGGGCGATGAAAAGGTGATCGCCGCCGTCCGCAGCTGGCTCGAAAAGGTGCGGCCCGGCGTCGTGGTCCTTGACCCGGTGATGGTGGCCACCAGTGGTGACCGCCTCCTGCGGGAGTCCGCGGAGGCTGCCCTCCGGAAGCTGCTGCCCCTCGCGGACCTGGTCACCCCCAACCTTCCCGAACTGGCGATGCTGCTCGGGGAACCTGAGGCCGCGGACTGGGCTGCCGCCCTCGACCAGGGCAGGCGGCTCGCGGACCAGACCGGTGCCACGGTCCTGGTCAAAGGCGGCCACCTGAACGGGACAACCTGTCCGGACGCCCTCGTCAACACCGCAGGGCTGCTGTCCGCGGAGGTGGTGGAGGTTACCGGTGAGCGGATTGCCACGCGGAACAGCCACGGCACCGGATGCTCCCTCTCCTCGGCCATGGCCACTGCACAGGCGCGGCTGGGCAACTGGGAAGCGTCACTGCGGGAGGTCAAGCCCTGGCTGGCCGGGGCGCTCCGCACGTCCGGGCAGCTGGAGGTCGGCGCCGGAAACGGACCCATCCACCATTTCCACCACCTGGCCGACGCCGGAACGACAGGCCCGGCCGAACCAAAGGGGGCGTTCGGGGAACTGCTGCGTGCCGAGACCTTCGCCGACCTGGAAGTCATCTATGGCCTGGGCTTCATCCGCGGGCTTGTGGAGGGCAGCCTTCCGGAGAAGGAATTCGCGTACTACCTCGCCCAAGACGCCATCTACCTCAACGGCTACTCCCGCGTCCTGGCCCGGGCCAGCGCTCTCGCGCCGACCGAGGCCGAGCAGCTGTTCTGGGCACGGTCCTCGCAGCAATGCCTGGAGGTTGAATCGGAACTGCACCGCAACTGGCTCAGCACACGTACCGTGCAGACGGAGCTTGGCCCCGTCACGAAGGCCTACGTCGATCATCTGCTGGCCGCCTCGGCGGGCGGCAGCTACGCCGTGCTGGTGGCCGCGGTCCTGCCCTGCTTCTGGCTGTATGCGGAAGTGGGGGAGACCCTGCATGCCGAATACGTGGCCGCCGGCGCCGATGCCGCGCACCCGTACGCCGAATGGCTGCGGACCTATGCCGACGAGGACTTCGCGGCCGCCACGCTGCGGGCCATCGAAATAGCCGACGACGCCGGCCGTGCCGCCTCTGCGGGCGAGCGTGAAGCGATGGTCACCGCCTTCCGGCAGTCCTGCCGGTACGAGGCGGAATTCTTCGACGCGCCGAGCCGCCACAGCTGAACGGAAGCCGTGCCGGCGCCCGGTAAGATGGTCGCGCACGGCATCGGATGTCCGGAACAGCGGCCTCTGTGGCGCCTATCACGGACAACCCGCCGGTGCCAGCCTCATTTGCGGCCGACGACGGAATTAGCGTATTCTAGATCTTCGGTGCTTACGCCAACACTTGGGTTATGACCCGGGACGCCCATTCGGGCTTGTTCCTGGGATAGCTCACGGGTTCCCCCCGGGCAATCCACGGCGTTGAGGCACAGCGTGAACCAGGCCAATTTCCGGACCCGGGTTCCGCACGCAAATTTAGTAATAAACGTCGAGAGAAGTGAGTTCCCAAGTGGTGTACGCGATTGTCCGCGCAGGCGGCCGCCAAGAGAAGGTTTCTGTTGGAGACTTCGTTACCCTGAACCGCGTCGCCGGTGGAGCTGGCAGCACTATCCAGCTGCCCGCACTGCTCCTGGTGGACGGTGACAAGGTCACCTCCGCAGCTGCTGACCTGGCCAAGGTAACTGTTACGGCTGAGATCCTCCAGGACCTCCGCGGTCCGAAGATCGTCATCCAGAAGTTCAAGAACAAGACCGGTTACAAGAAGCGCCAGGGTCACCGCCAGGAACTGACCAAGGTCAAGATCACCGGCATCAGCTAACCTCGGTTACTGAACAGCTCCCAGCAGTTTCACCAGAATTAAAGGCAGGCATTTCAAATGGCACACAAAAAAGGCGCGAGCTCCACTCGCAACGGTCGTGACTCCAACGCCCAGTACCTCGGCGTCAAGCGCTTCGGCGGCCAGGTAGTTTCCGCTGGCGAGATCATCGTCCGCCAGCGCGGCACCCACTTCCACCCCGGTGCAGGCGTTGGCCGTGGCGGCGACGACACCCTGTTCGCCCTGCAGGCAGGCGCCGTTGAATTCGGCACGCGCCGCGGCCGTCGGGTCGTCAACATCGTTGCTGCTGCAGCTGCAGAGTAACACCAAGTTCTGAAGCGGTGGAGCGGGCCATGATGGCTCGCTCCACTGTTCTTTTAACCGCATTACAATCGATTTGGACGTCCAGGACGGCCGGATTTAAGCAACAGAGGAGATTCACGTGGCGAGCTTTGTAGACCGGGTAGTACTGCACGTATCCGGCGGTACCGGCGGCCACGGCTGTGTCTCCGTGAAGCGTGAGAAGTTCAAGCCGCTGGGCGGGCCCGACGGCGGTAACGGCGGCAACGGCGGCGACGTCATCCTGCGCGTCGACTCGCAGACCACCACGCTGCTCGACTACCACCACGCGCCGCACCGGCACGCCACGAACGGCGGCCCGGGCATGGGTGACTGGCGCGGAGGCAAAAACGGCGAGACCCTGGTGCTGCCTGTTCCCGACGGAACCGTGGTCAAGACCAAGGACGGCAAGGTCCTGGCTGACCTCGTGGGCGAGGGGACAGAATTCGTCGCTGCGTCAGGGGGCCAGGGCGGGCTCGGCAACGCTGCGCTGTCTTCCCAGAAGCGGCGGGCGCCCGGCTTTGCCCTGCTCGGCATCGAGGGTGACGCCAGCGACATCGTCCTGGAACTGAAGTCGATCGCCGATATTGCCCTCGTGGGGTTCCCCTCCGCCGGCAAGTCCAGCCTGATCGCGGCCATGTCCGCCGCCCGGCCCAAGATCGCGGATTACCCCTTCACCACCCTCATCCCCAACCTCGGTGTGGTCCAGGCCGGAGACGTCCGCTTTACCATCGCCGACGTTCCTGGCCTCATCGAGGGCGCCAGCGAAGGCAAGGGCCTGGGCCACAACTTCCTCCGCCACGTCGAGCGCTGCGCGGCTTTGGTGCACGTCCTGGACTGCGGTACGCTCGAATCTGACCGAGATCCGCTCTCCGACCTCGCAATTATCGAAACCGAGCTCGAAAAGTATGCGGTGGACATGAGCTACGCCGGCTCGAACGGCGAAGTTGTCCCGCTCAACCACCGCCCCCGGCTGGTGGCCCTTAACAAGGTCGACCTCCCGGACGGCAAGGACATGGCCGAATTCGTCCGGCCGGAACTGGAGTCGCGCGGCTACCGCGTGTTTGAAGTTTCAGCCACGAGCCACGAGGGCCTGCGCCAGCTGGGCTTCGCCATGGCGGAGATTGTCAAGGCCGCGCGCGACAACGTGGCAGCCGCTCCGCCGAAGGTCCATGCACCGGTACTGCGGCCACGCGCCGTCAACGAGACCGGTTTCCGGATCCGCCGCGAGGAGAAAAACCTGGAGCCGCTGTTCCGCGTCCTGGGCGAGAAGCCCGTGCGCTGGGTCAAGCAGACGGACTTCACCAACGAGGAAGCCATTGGCTACCTTGCCGACCGCCTGGCCAAGCTCGGCGTGGAAACCGAGCTGTTCAAGCAGGGCGCCAAGCCCGGCGACACCGTGGTGATCGGCGAGGACGACGGCGTTGTCTTCGACTGGGAGCCCACCATGATGGCAGGCGCAGAACTGCTCGCCTCGCCCCGCGGCACGGACGTCCGGTTCGCAGACATCGGCGACCGCCCCACCCGCAGCCAGAAGCGCGAAGAGCAGATCGAACGGCGCGAGGCGAAGGCGGCGGCACGCGCCGAGCTGGAAGCCGAACGCAAAGCCGGCATCTGGACTGAGTCCGTCAGCGCGCGCCGGGCTGCCCAGCCCCTCAAGGAGAGCGGGCTGAACACCGAACATGAGGAGTGAACCCGCACACGTGACCGATACTTCCGCAATTGTCATCGAGGAACCCAGGACCGACGACCGCAGCATGCTCGCCAGGGCACGCCGCATTGTGGTCAAAGTAGGATCGTCGTCCCTTACCAGCATCAAGGGCGGAATATCGGAGGAGGCGCTCACCGAGCTTTCGGACGTGCTGGCCGCCAAGTGCAACGCGGGAACTGAGATCATCCTTGTCTCCTCAGGCGCCATCTCCGCCGGACTGGCGCCGCTGGGCCTGGCCAAGCGCCCCCGCGACCTCGCCACGCAGCAGGCAGCGGCCAGCGTGGGGCAGGGCCTGCTGATGGCCCGCTATACACACGCCTTCGCCGCTCACGGCGTCACCGTGAGCCAGGTACTCCTCACCGCCGACGACCTCATGCGCCGCAGCCACCATCAGAACGCCTTCCGTGCGCTCAACCGGCTGCTGAATCTCGGCGTAGTACCCGTCGTGAACGAGAACGACACCGTCGCCACGCACAAGATCCGTTTTGGTGATAACGACCGCCTGTCAGCCCTCGTGGCGCACCTCGTGCGCGCCGACGCCCTGGTGCTGCTGTCCGACGTCGACTCCCTGTATGACGGCCCGCCCGCCCAGGGTGCCAAGCGGATTCCCCAGGTGGATGGTCCCGAGGACCTCGACGGCGTCTCCATCGGCAAGACCGGCAAAGCCGGCGTGGGCACCGGCGGCATGCAGACCAAGGTGGAGGCGGCCCTCATGGCCGCCGATTCGGGCATCCCGGCGCTGGTCACGTCCACCTCGAACGCCGCTGCGGCGCTGGCCGGCGATGACGTTGGGACCTGGTTCACCGTCAACGGCGCACGCAAGTCCGTCCGGATGATGTGGCTGGCCCACCTCGCCCACGTGCAGGGCCGGCTGTTCCTGGACGCCGGCGCTGTCCGGGCTGTGCGGGACAACCACACCTCGCTGCTGCCCGCCGGCATCACCTCCGTCGAAGGCAACTTCGAGAGCGGCGACGCCGTTGAAATGGTTTCGCCCGACGGCACCGTTATTGCCCGCGGACTGGTGAACTACTCCGCGGCAGAACTGCCGCAGATGCTCGGACGGTCCACCGTGGAGCTGGGGGAGGCCCTGGGTCGCGGGTTCGACCGCGAAGTTGTTCACGTTGACGACCTGGTTCTGGTCTAGGCCCCGGTCTCGCCTAGACTTGAATGATGACTGAGGCACTGATGAACCAAGCAGCTGAGACTTCCAACGACGCTACGAAGGTCCCCACCCTGCCGGCAGACAGCCAGCCCACACCGGCAGAGGTCGAGTCTGCCGTCTACGCGATCGCCGACCGCTCCCGCCAGGCCGCCCGCAGCATGGGCCGCGCCAACCGGGCCTGGAAGGACAAGGCCCTGCGCGCCATCGGCAGTGCCCTGATCGCGAACAAGCAGCAGATCCTGGCCGCGAACGCCAAGGACGTGGAGGCCGGCCGTGCCAACGGCACGTCCACAGCCCTCCTGGACCGGCTGACCCTCAACGAAACCCGTATTGCCGCCCTCGCCGCAGCCCTCGAGAACCTGGCCGGGCTGCCCGATCCCGTGGGCAATGTGGTGCGCGGCCAGACCCTGCCCAACGGCCTTCGCCTGCGCCAGGTCAACGTTCCCATGGGCGTGGTGGCAGCCATTTACGAGGCGCGTCCGAACGTGACCGTGGACATCGCCGGGCTGGCCCTCAAGAGCGGCAACGCCGTGATCCTGCGCGGCGGTTCGGCGGCCGCCTTCACCAACGAGGCCCTCATCCGCGTGCTGCGCGATGCCCTGGAGTCCGTAGGCCTGCCTGCGGATGCCGTACAGACCGTGGACCAGTTCGGCCGCGAGGGCGCCAACGTGCTCATGCGTGCCCGCGGACGCGTCGACGTGCTGATTCCCCGCGGGGGCCGGGAACTGATCCAGACCGTCGTCAACAACTCCTCCGTGCCGGTCATCGAGACCGGCGAGGGGAACGTGCACATCTTCATCGACGAGTCCGCCAGCGAAGACATGGCAGTGGAGATCCTGCTCAATGCCAAGACGCAGCGCCCCAGTGTCTGCAACACGGTGGAGACGCTTCTGGTGCACTCCGGCTCCACGGTTCTGCCCGCAGTCGCGTCAGCGCTGAGCAATGCGGGCGTCCGGCTGCACGCTGATGACCGCGTCCGCGCTGCGCTGCCCGCGTCGGTGGAGTCCCTGCCGGCCACGGACGACGACTGGGCCACGGAGTACATGGACATGGACCTGGCCGTTGCCATGGTGGACAGCCTGGACGACGCCGTGAAGCACATCCGCACCTGGTCGACGGGCCATACCGAAGCCATCCTGACCAATGACCTGCGAAACGCCGAGCGCTTCATCGCGGAAATCGATTCCGCTGCCGTCATCGTGAACGCGTCCACGCGGTTTACCGACGGCGGCGAGCTGGGCCTGGGAGCTGAGGTCGGCATCTCCACGCAGAAGCTTCACGCCCGCGGCCCGATGGGCCTGACCGAGCTGACAACCACGAAGTGGATTGTCCAGGGCGAGGGCCAAGTCCGCTCCTGACATAGCGGTAACATAGTAAAGAAGTCCGGACGGGCGGGGAATTTCCGCCGTCGTCATCCTTTTTATTCCTAGGGGAGAAAATGCTGTTCCAGCAGATTGCCGCGTCAGTTGCCGAACACGAGGAAAAGGCGCCCCTGTGGGCTGAGCCGTGGGTTTTCGGCGTCTCGATGTTTGCCATCTTCCTGGTGCTGATGTTCGTCACTCTCTCCTACACCAACCTGGGCAACCGCCACAGCGCGGTTGATGAGCACGCAGACCCGCACCGCCAGCACCCGAACAAGCACGACCACGGCCAGGGCCACTAAGATTCCCGCCGCACTGCACCATAAGGACACGCAGCGCCGGCTGCGGCTGGGCGTGATGGGCGGGACGTTCGATCCCATCCATCACGGCCACCTTGTGGCGGCGAGCGAGGTGGCCGCCAAGTTCGGTCTCGACGAGGTCGTTTTCGTGCCCACCGGCCAACCGTGGCAAAAGTCCAGCAAGAAGGTCAGCGAGCCTGAGCACCGTTATTTGATGACGGTGATTGCGACGGCGTCGAACCCGCGCTTTACGGTCAGCCGTGTTGATGTGGACCGTCCCGGACCCACATACACCATCGACACCCTCCGCGACCTGCGGACCCAGCGCCCCGATGCCGACCTGTTCTTCATCACCGGTGCTGACGCCCTTGCACAGATTCTGTCGTGGAAGGACATCGACGAGCTGTGGTCGCTGGCGCACTTCGTGGGAGTAACCCGGCCGGGCCATGAACTCGACGGCATGGGCCGGAAGGACGTCAGCCTGCTTGAGGTTCCCGCCATGGCAATCTCGTCCACAGACTGCCGCGCCCGCGTGGCTGCCCACAACCCTGTCTGGTACCTGGTGCCGGACGGAGTAGTGCAGTACATCGCGAAATACGGGCTCTATGCAGCACCTGCCGGGAACAGCAGCTCCGAAACTACCGAGACAAACGATCCAGCCAGCACTGAATGAGTTTGAGATGAGTCAGGAACAGCCACCGATCCGCAGCCGCCGAGAACTGCGCAAGGCCCGGGATGAAGCCCTGGCCAAGAACCGGAACGCCGCCCCTCCGGGTCCCGGCGGGACAGCCCCTGCCTCAAGCCAACCAGCTTCAAAAGCTCCCGCCTCGAACCCGCCTGCTCCGAAGCGTCCCGGCACCGCGGGGCCGGGCACGTCGGCTCCCGCCGCTTCGGAAAAGGCCGGTTCATCGCGTGCCGCCGGCAACGGTAAGCAGGAGGATCCGGCTGGACGCGTGCGCCGGGTAGCCCCGGGCCCCGTGGACTCGCCGCCGGCCGGCCCAGCGGGTGAACGCTCGTCCCAGATCCGTGCCCGCGACAGGGCTGCCCTGCGGACCATCAAGGAACTGGCGGAAAAGGAAGAGCAGCTTTCCGGCGGCGGCCCGCCGACCCGCCGCCAGCTGCGGCTGATGCAGCTCAAAGAGCAGGCGATTACGTCGGCAATGCCCGTGGTGCCGCCGGCCGACGCCGGTGCCTCGCCCGGGAAGCCATCCGTTGCTGCATCCGACTCCTCCACCGGCACGGGCGGCAAAGCCGCTCCAGCCACAGGATCCAAGCCGGTAGGCCAGCCCTCCAGCGGTCCGGCTGCGCGGCCCGCGACCGCCGCGGGGGACGGACTGCCGGAGGGCATGACGGTGGAGCAGGCCCTTGAGGCACGAGCCCTGCTCGCGGAACAGGCCAAGAACCAGATCGCCAAGATGGAACACATCACGGCGACCGACCCTGAAGCCGTGGATCCGGAAATCCTGGCCCAGCAGATTGCCCTTGCCGAGCGGGCAGCGGTGCTCAACAAGCGGGCCATGGCCAAGCAGAAGCTTGCCGAAAAGACCACGCCCCAGCAGGGCGGCCAAAACGGTCCGTCCACCGCCAGCAACCTCGCCATGGTGACCCCGCTGGAATTCGAACACGTGCCAGGAGTGGACCGTCCCGTCATGAAGCGGCCGGCCACTTCGCACGTACCCGTGGTGACCAACCCCGGACCACGGGTCCCGGCACGGGGCAACCGGTCAGCAAAGACTGCCCGCTCAGCGGGTCCATCCACCGGCCGTTCACGGGTCATAGCCCGCGCGGAGGAGGCGGCCCGTTCGGCGGCCGCACCGCCGGTGCGTTCGGATGTAGTCTGGACCGACGAATCCACCGAAGACGTTGCTGGTTTGCCTCCGGTGTCAGCGAAATCTGCCTACGGGCTGGAGCCCCTGGACGCTGCCACCGCCGGACTCGCCCGCGCCAACAGGTTGCGGATGATCCAGTTGGGCGTCGTCGCGCTGGGCGCCATCGCCCTCGTTGCCGGCGTCATCATGATCATCAGCGGCCTCTCAGGCTGATACAGCCAGCATCACCACCTACGCTTTCATCACCACAAGGAGTCCCGTGACCGCATCCGAATCGTCCGTCACCGTAGCCCGGCATGCAGCCAGGGCCGCGGCGGACAAGATCGCCCAAAACATCGTCGCCCTCGACGTCAGCGAACGCCTGGCATTGGCGGACGTTTTCCTGATTGCCTCAGCGCCCAGCGAACGGCAAGTCAACGCCATCGTCGACGGCATTGAAGAGGAGCTCCTCAAGCAGGACCTCCGCCCGGTCCGCCGGGAGGGCCGTTCGGCTGGCCGGTGGGTCCTGCTGGACTACGCGGACGTCGTCATCCACGTGCAGCACGAGGAAGACCGCGTCTTCTATGCCCTGGAGCGCCTCTGGAAGGATTGCCCCGTCGTGGACCTGCAACTAGGGGATGACGCCTCGGCTACCGCCGCTGCCGCCGCCGAACAGGAGTAACCGCCGGGCCGAATATGCCCGATTTGGAATTTTCGGAAACGCTGTTCTAAGATATTTGAGTTGCTTCGGAGAGATCCGGACAGAAGAACGGATGGCATGGCTTCGGCCAAACGTCTGAAGCAGCAAGAATACGGGGCTGTGGCGCAGCTGGTAGCGCACCTGCATGGCATGCAGGGGGTCAGGGGTTCGAGTCCCCTCAGCTCCACCGGATGATCCGCCGGAATCGAAAGATTCCGGCGGATTTTCGCTTAACAAACATTTCTTGCTTAACCATCAGGGGGTTGTTTCGGGGGCTTTTGGCTGCCAAATCGGCCCTGCGGCGGGCGTGACCGAAGCCACACTTCCTCGATTAGCATCTTGGCGGAATCTGGACTACGCTGGTCGGGTTGCTTCGGGAAAACACAAAGATTCCGGAGGAAACAACTTGGGGCTGTGGCGCAGCTGGTAGCGCACCTGCATGGCATGCAGGGGGTCAGGGGTTCGAGTCCCCTCAGCTCCACCAAGTAGCCGTCCGATCCTGTATCAGCAGGATCGGGCGGCCTTTTCCGTTAAGGCCGCGGCTCACCAGCGCCCAAATCTTTGACAAATCTTGGATGTCCGCTGGGCCCTTCTTTCCCGCGTTGCCTCTAAGGTAGAGCCATGAAAACGGGAGCGGCCCTGGTCCTGTCCGTTGCCGGGATACTCGCGGCGGGTTCTGCGGCGCTTGCCGTCAACACCCAGGTGCTCAACGTCTCGCCCACCGGCACCGGGAATGCCAATACCGTTCTCCTGCCAATTGGCGCCGTGCCGCCGATGCCCGCTGCACCAGCAGGACCGAAGGCCACGGCGCAGGCAACAGACACGGCGGCCGGTGCGCAGAAAGCGCCCACCCCGTCGAAATCCACCTCCGCGAAGCCGGCCCCCGCGAAATCCGGGGCAGCGTCCTCAAACGCGGCGCAACCGAACCCGGCGAAGTCCGCCCCCGGCGCTGTGCCCGGGACTGCCGGCGGATCCGCGGCCGCACCGCCGTCCTCCGGCCCGGATGGCGGGACGGGTGGGGGAGCCGTGGTGGTACAGCCCGCCCCCGTCCAGGGCAGTGTGCTCCCTGTTGAGCCAGGGGATGACAAGGGCGGCCTGCGGAAGGCGCCCGAGCCCGGCGATGACAGCGGCGGCCACGGCGCCGACGACTGATCCCCGGCGTCTGAACTGCTCCCCGTCTGCACTGCTCCCGTGCCGCCTGCTGCCAGCCGGCCTGCCCTGTCCGTTTCGTGCGTGCAGTCGTCGAAGCGCCGTGAGGGCAATCTTGGACAAGTCTTGGATTACCCCTTCACCTATCCTCGACGGCGAATTCCTACTGTGGAGCCATGAAAACAAGAGCAGCCCTCGCACTATCCGTCACTGGCATCCTCCTCTCCGGCGGTGCCGCCTTCGCCACCACCCAGGTGCTGACCACCCCGGACGCGGGTACCAGCGATGACGCCCCGAGTGTTCTGGTAGCGGACGACTCCGCCACCAGATCGCCGGCTCCGGCCGTCAGCACCCCCAAGGCCGCCGCCAAGGCCGTCGCAAAAGCCACCGTGAAGACGCGGGATGACACGAAAGCGGACGACAAGAAAGCGGCAGTGGCCAAGAAAGCGGCCAAGAAAGCGTCAAGGCCAGCCGAACCGGGCGACGATAAAGGCGGCCTGCGGACCGGTGCAGAACCGGGCGACGACCACGGCGGATCTGTCGCAGTGCCTGCCGAGAACTTCGTCGGCAGCGGCTCCCTCACCGTGGAACCGGGTGACGACAAAGGCGGCCTCCGGACCACCCCTGAGCCCGGAGACGACAAGGGCGGACTGCGCTCCGACCAGGCACCGCGGGTGGCCGAACCCGGCGATGACCACGGCGGGCTGAGGACAACGCCTGAGGCCGGTGACGACAAGGGCGGGGACCGTACGGAGATTGAGCCCGGCGATGACAGCGGCGGCCACGGCAGCGACGACTGAGCAGTTCGCCGCGGCAGACACATAAATAAACCAGCAGCGGAAAGGGTCCTCCTGCACTTTGGTGCCAGGGGGACCCTGTCTGCGTCCGGTTCCGTGCGGGCGGGGCGGGATGGCCGCCTAGGATGAAGACGTGGAGCGGATATTCAGCGGCGGAACGGTGCGCAGCGCCGACGTCGTCGTCATCGGCGCCGGGCAGGCCGGCCTGTCCGCCGCCTTCCACTTGGTCCGGCGCGGTTTTCTGCCCGCCCCGGCGGCGGAACAGCCGGCGGAAGAACTGGCGGCGGCAGCAGGCCCGGGACTGACCTACGCCGTGCTGGACGCCGAGGACGGGCCGGGCGGAGCCTGGCGGCACCGGTGGAAGACCCTGCTCATGGCAACGGTCAACGGCATCAGCGACCTTCCCGGAATACCGCAGCCGGACGTCGACCCCTCGGAACCGAGTTCCGCTTTCCTGAGCCGCTACTTCGCCGCCTACGAGCAGCAGGCCGGGCTGGCCGTCGAGCGTCCGGTGAAGGTGCTCGCCGTCGAGCGCGAGGACGCCGACCCGGCGGGGCGGCTCAAGATCACCACGTCCGACGGCGGCTGGACGGCCCGGGCAGTCATCAACGCTACCGGAACCTGGACGAGGCCGTTCTGGCCGATCTATCCGGGCCAGTTGACGTTCACGGGCCGTCAGCTGCACGTGGCTGATTACGTGTCGGCCGAGGAGTTCCGGGGACTGCACGTCATTGTGGTGGGCGGCGGGATTTCCGCAGTCGGGCTGCTGGACGAAATCTCGAAGATCACCTCCACGAGCTGGTTCACGCGCCGCGAGCCGGAGTGGCGGGAGGGGTTCGACCGGCAGGCCGGGCACGACGCCGTCGCCCTGGTGGAGGAACGGGTACGCCAGGGACTGCCGCCGCAAAGCGTCGTCGCCGCCACCGGGCTCATCTGGACCCCGGCCCTCCGGGCCGCAGCCGCCCGCGGAGTGCTGGAGCGCCGGCCGATGTTCACCTCGATAGAACCCGGCGGTGTGCGGCTGGCGGACGGCGGGTTCCTCGCGGCGGATGTGATCCTGTGGGCCACCGGATTCCGTGCCGAGCTGGAGCACCTCGCGCCGCTGCATCTGCGGGGTCCGGGCGGCGGCATTGCGATGGAAGGAACGCGGGTGGCGGCGGAACCCCGGGTGCATCTGGTGGGCTACGGGCCGTCGTCGTCCACCATTGGGGCAAACCGCGCCGGCCGGGCTGCGGTGACCGAAATCCTGACTCTCCTGGCGGCACCGGCAGCCGTGCCTGATCCACGGTAGATTTGCACAGGCAGATTTCTGCCCGGGCAACCAGCAAGGAAGAGGCGGCGGCAACACGTGACAGAAAACGGTCTTGGGCAGGTCCTGGGCCTGCTTCGCAGGCACCCTGACGTCGAGGCCGCCAACCTCCAGGCGTGGGACGCCACCGATTCGCTCCTCCTGGACGCGGCCGCGGACCTGCTCACCCCAGAAAGCACGGTCGCCGTCATCGGGGACAACTACGGGGCGCTCACGCTCGGGCTGCTGGCCGGCGGTGCCGGTCCGGTTCCGGCCCGCGTCAGGGTGCACCAGGACCTGGTCACGGGCGAGCGGGCCCTTCGCAACAACGCCGCGGGGCTGGGACTGACGGAAGGCTTTGCACAGCTGCCGCTCGGCGCCGAACTGCTGTCAGGCGCGGACCTGGTGCTGCTGCAGCTGCCCAGGACGCTCGCCGAACTCGAGGAGATTTCCGACGCCGTCGCCCGGCACGCGCCTGCAGGTGCCGTCTTGCTTGCCGGCGGCAGGGTTAAGCACATGTCCCTGGGCATGAATGCCGTGCTGGGCAAGTACTTCGAAGCCGTCCAGCCGCAGCTGGCCCGGCAAAAGTCCCGGCTGCTCATCGCCTCCGGCCCGGTGCGTCCGGAGGGGAATCCGCCATACCCCGTGACGGAACACAACGCTGAACTCGGTCTGGATATCTGTGCGCACGGAGCCGTTTTTGCCGGCACGCGGCTGGACATCGGGACCCGGTTCCTGCTGACCTTCCTCCCGGAGATGCCTGCCGCCGCCAAGGCCGTGGACCTGGGATGCGGCACGGGAATCCTGGCAGCCATGTACGCCCGCCGGCATCCCCGAGCCGAGGTCCTGGCCACGGACCGGTCCGCGGCCGCGGTGGCCTCGGCACAGGCAACTGCCCGGGCAAACGGCCTGGCGGCCAGCATCACGGCTGTCCAGGATGATGCGATGAGCACGCTTCCGGCCGGAAGTACGGACCTGATCCTCCTGAACCCGCCGTTCCACCTCGGCTCCAGCGTCCACGCCGGCGCCGGACTGAAGCTGTTCGAGGCAGCGGGCCGGGTGCTGGCCCCGGGCGGCCAGCTCTGGACGGTATTCAACACCCACCTGCGCTACCTGCCGGCCCTCGAGCGCCTGGTTGGCCCCACCACGGTGAGAGGCCGGAACCCCAAATTCACGGTGGCCAGCAGCGTCAGGCGGGCCGCCGGATGAGTGCCGCCGGCCGCCGTCGAACACGTCTGCGCCTCCCTGCGCGTGGGGCGTACCCGTTATCGGGGGCGTAACGTACGATTCAGACATTGGGGGAATGGCCCACCAAAATGTTAGGGGAATCCTTGACCGAGATCCGCCAGGCCTCACCGAGGCGCGGAACCAACCTGCCCAGAATGGGCGACTTTAACCTGACTGTCATTCTCGATGCAATCCGCCGTACCGCCACCGGGCTCAGCCGCGTGGAACTGGCCCAAATAGTCGGCCTGTCCCCACAGACCATTTCCAACATCTCCCGCCGGCTGCTGGACCAGAACCTCATCGTTGAGGCCGGCAAAGAGGGCACCGGCCCCGGCAAGCCCCGGACCATCCTCCGACTGAACCCCGCCGGCATGTATGCGGTGGGGGTGCACCTGGACCCCGCGGTAGCCACCTTCGTGGTGCTGGACTTGCTGGGCGCCGTCGTGAAGCACTCGAGCGTGAAAACGCCGGACAGCTCCCGCCCCGAGGCGGTTATTCAAGCCATCGCCGCGGAAATCGACAAACTGGTTGAGGCCTCGGGCGTAGACCGGGCCAAGATCGCCGGCCTCGGCATCGCTGCGCCCGGCCCCATCGACCACGACAACGGAACGGTGGTGGAGCCACCGCTCCTTGAGGGCTGGGACAACGTGCCGCTCCGGGATGCGTTGGCTGAAGCCACAGGCCTGTCGGCACTGATGGACAAGGACGTTACCAGCGCCGCGGTCGCCGAAACCTGGGCAGGCGGTGCCAGCGGCGCCGGCAGCTTCGTTTTCATGTACATGGGCACCGGCATCGGCTGCGGCATCGTCCTCAATGACGAGGTTGTGCGAGGCACCTCGGGCAATGCCGGCGAGATCGGCCACCTCATTGTTGACCCGGACGGAGCCCCCTGCGACTGCGGGCTGCGCGGCTGCGTCAAGTCCACCTGCATTCCCCAGGTCCTCGTCGCGCAGGCCGAGGCCGCGGGCATCCTGGATGAGCCCGGCACCGCCACCAGCGGCCCGGCCATCCAGGAACGCTTCGCCATGCTGTGCGAGGCGGCCGACGCCGGCAACAGCGCGGCGGCTGCCATCATCGACAAATCGGCTGAACTGGTGGCACGGGCGGCGTCGGCGGTGGCCAACACCCTGGACGTGGACCGGGTGGTGTTTGGCGGCCCCTTCTGGCCGCTGCTCTCCGCACGCTACCTTGAGAAGGTCCCGGGCCTGATCCAGCAGAACAGCGATGCCGGCAACATCCACGCCGTCGAAGTCGTTGGCACCGGCGTGGGGGAGGACGTGGGAGCCGTGGGCGCTGCCTGCCTGGTCCTTGAGCACACCCTGGCACCCCGGGCCCAGCGGTTGCTGCTGGAAGGTTAAACCCCGGAAGACTAAACCTCAGTCGATGTCTTCGACGATCGTCCCGTAAGGGATCGTGTCGTCCAGGTGTGCCTGGTGTCCCCGGGGAACAAAGAGTACCCGGACGCCATGCAGCTTGTCCGCTGCCGACTGGAGAAGGACCGGACGGACCATGTCAACGAAGCTCGGGTCCTTGCCAACGAGATATTCCTCGTAGCTGGCTGGTAGCTGGATCATGGCATCAGAATAGACCTGATCCTGGGCCAAGGGGAGTGCCCGGGGCATCCGCCCGGGGCACTCCCACGCAACCTGTTACTGGCCGCCGGACGTTCCGGTGGCCACCTCAGCCTGGGCCGTCTTGCCGTAGACGTCCTTGCTGACCTGGTAGGCGTGCTTGTCCAGCTTCAGCGCCTCCTGGTTGACTTCCTTCAGCTTGGCATCCGTGAGCTGTTCGATCTTGACGAGGTCCAGCGTCTCCTGTTCGGTGCCGCCTACCGCTGTCACCTTGACCAGGCCAGTTCCTGCCGAATAGAACTTCCGCTGGTGGCCACCCGCCGGCTCCAGCGGGTTGCGTTCGTCGATCACCAGGACATCGTCATAGCACCCGGTGGCAACGCACACATGCTCGTTCTGCTGGATGACCTGGCCGCAGTCCAGGAAGTCGACGGCCGGTGCGTGGGCCTGGACGTAGCTGGGCGTGTTGGTCTGCGGGTCGGCCTTCATGGCGATGCCGGCCTGGGCCTTGTCCAGGCTGTGGATGAAGGTTGCGGGTGCGCCGATGAACTTTCCGTTTTCAAATTCCTCGGGGTATTCGCCGAACAGCCAGACGTCGCCGCCCTCGGTCTGGGCGAAGAAGGCAAGTTCGGATTCCACCAGCTCGCCGTCAGCGTAGTCGCGGTCCCACAGGACCTGGGTCTTCACGCCGTCGATGACCTTGGTCAGCCCGGTTACCGAGTGGATCACCGTCCGCTTGGTGGTTCCTTCTGCACTCTTGACCTCGCCGGTGGTGGTGTACTGCATGCCCGGCTTCAGCGGGAACCACTTGTTGTCGACGTTGGGGGAAGCCTGGAACTGGGAGGAATCGAAGTTGATCGCGGATCCCGGACCGCAAAGTTCATCCGCGCGGGCTGTGCCGGAGGCGCCCGGAGAGGCCGATCCCGAAGTCCCCGAACCGCTTGGGGCGGACGCCGGCGCGGTCGCTGGGGCCGACGTCGCTGTCGGCGCGGCGGAACCGGACGTCTGCGGGGCGGTGTTTTGCTGCCCGCCGCACGACGTAACGGTGGCCAGCGCCAGAACGAGCACAAGGGCGGGGCCCGCCCCCGTGCGTGACAGGGAGCCGGAGCGTGACAGGGAGCGCGGCGGTTTGGAAAGCTGGAACATCTCGATGGCCTTTCGCCGTGGGGATAGCTGGCTTATGTTCTCTCGGGACGATTCACCGGGGAAGAACCAGAAGGAGCATCCAGCCTCCTCAACCTGAGACCTTGCCGAATCCGTTACGACGTGACAAAAGAATGGACTAATTTCTGCGGTTTGAAAAGAGGTCTGCGGGCGCGCTTTGGACGCTCTGTCAAGGCAAAAGAGCTCTTTAACGAAGATAATTCTGGACGGGCCATCCAATCGGGCGTAAAGCAGCGTCTTAATTCGGCGCCAACTTGAAGCCGTCCCCGGCCGGCTTCTAGAGTTTTATACAAGTTACCGAGGTAACGTGTCAGCGATCCTCCGCTGCGGATGTGCCGCCTGCCGGCCGCCAAGGAGGGTGTGGGTGCCCCCATGTGGGCCTGACATTTGCTCACGGTGGACTTCCTTTCAGGCGTAACAGTCGCGGCTGCGCCCTGCCGAAGTCCGTCCCGTGTTCCCCAAACTCAATTCATTGACCGCATGCTGCCCGGCTTCCCGCCACGGCAGCGCCGCCTTCAATGGCCCAAAGCCAAGGACGCAAATGTCACCACCAAGCCTTATTGAAACACATCCAAATCTTTCCGACACCGCGCCGGTGGCGCTCTCCTATGAGCTCTTTCCGCCCCGTTCGCCCGCTGCCGCCGAGACCCTGTGGACCACCATCAGGGAAATCGAGGCCACGGACCCCGACTACGTGTCGGTCACGTACGGTGCCAGCGGATCCAACCGGGACACCGCCGTCGAGCTGGTCAACCGTTTGGTGCTGGAGACCACCCTGCGCCCGCTTGCCCACCTGACGTGTGTTGGCAACACGCCGACCGAGCTCGCGGAAATCATCGGTGAACTGCTCGACGCCGGCGTCCGCGGCATCCTCGCCCTCCGCGGCGACCTGCCCAAGGACAGCGACGCACCGGTCAACGGTTCGCTGCGGTACGCGCAGGACCTGATCGAGCTCATCCGCCGGGTGGAGCAGCGGCGTTCGGCCCTGCTGTGCGCCGGCAAGGTTGCCGTCGGCGTGGCTGCCTACCCCACGCGGCACCCGGAATCGCCCAGCGAAGCCCATGACGTCGAGGTGCTGCTCGCCAAGCAGCGCTCGGGTGCCGACTTCGCGATCACCCAGGTGTTCTTCCATACGCAGCAGTACGCGGACCTCGTGACGAGGGCCCGCAGGGCCGGTGTCACCATTCCCATCATTCCCGGTGTCATGCCGCTGACGAGCCTGCGGAGGCTCAAGCGGCTCGGCGAGCTGACCGGCGTCGAACCCGCACCGGAGCTCATCGAGCGGATGGCGGCGGCGGACAGCGACGCCGAACGGCTGCGCATCGGCGTCAACGCAACCGTAGACCTGGCCAATGCAGCCCTGGACGCCGGCGCGCCTGGACTCCATATCTACACGTTCAACGAACACCAGAGCGCGCTGGAAGTGCTGGACAAGCTGTCGCTTGCCCGGCCGGCACGCCCCTCGGGCCGCCTCAATACGCTTGCGCGCCGCCAGCTCGCCAGCTGACCGCATTCGTCAGCTTTCAAGCTGACCGTATTCCTCCCCGAGACATTTACAGCTTTTCTAACGACTTCTAAGGAATTTCGCATGCCTGAAAATAACGCCACGCCGTTCCCGTCCGCATCCATCCTCGGCTACCCGCGCATCGGCCGCCGCCGCGAGCTGAAGAAGGCCGTCGAAGCATACTGGGCCGGCAAGATCGACGCCGCTGCGCTTGACGCCGCCGCCAAGGAAATCCAGCTGGGCACCGCCAAGCGCCTGCAGGGCCTCGGCCTCACCGAAGCCGCTGCGGTTCCGGGCACCTTCTCCTTCTACGACCAGGTGCTCGACGCCGCGGCGCACGTCGGGGCCGTTCCGGCCCGTTTCGGCAACCTGCTCAACGCCGGGGGACAGCTGGACATCGATGGCTACTTCACCCTGGCCCGCGGCAACAAGGAACAGCAGCCACTGGAAATGACCAAGTGGTTCGACACCAACTACCACTACCTCGTCCCGGAAATCGGCCCGGAGACCAACTTTGCGCTGACCTCCAACCGCATTGTTGAAGAGTTCGAATACGCCCTCGCCAACGGCGTGGAGACCCGCCCGTACATCGTTGGCCCGGTCACCTTCCTGCTCCTGAGCAAGGCGTCCGACGACGCCCCCGCCGGCTTCAGCCCGCTGTCCCGCCTTGAGGACGTCCTGCCGGTCTACACCGCGCTGCTCGGGAAGCTGGCAGCAGCCGGCGCCAGCTGGGTCCAGCTGGACGAGCCGGCCCTGGTGGTGGATCAGGACACGCCCGAGCAGGAGATCCAGGCTGCCGTTGCCCGTGCCTACGAGGTCCTCGCCGCTGCCGCCAGCCGCCCGCAGCTGTTCGTCTCGACGCCGTACGGCGCACTGAACGGCCAGCTCGGCACCCTGGCTGCCACCAACATCGACGCCCTGCACATCGACGTCTTCAAGGGCGAGGTTCCCTCCGCGGCTGCACTGGCTGCGCTGGGCACCAAGACCCTCGTCGCCGGCGTCGTGGACGGCCACAACATCTGGCGCAACGACCTGCAGGCCTCGGCCACCAAGATCGCCGAGCTGCAGAAGAGCGTGGCAAAGCTGGCCATCAGCACCTCCACCTCCACCCAGCACGTCCCGCACGACGTCGAGGAAGAAGTCCAGCTGTCCGAGCAGCTGCGCAGCTGGCTGGCCTTCGCCGACCAGAAGACCGTTGAGGTTGTGACCCTCGCCGGCCTGCTGGCCGACGCCGCTGCAGTCCAGCCGGCCATTGACGAGGCCACCCGTATCATCGCTTCCCGCGCCGAAGCCGAGGGTGTCCGCCGCGCCGACGTCCGAGCCCGCACCGAGGCCCTGACCCCGGCTGACTTCAACCGCTCCGAGTACCCGGTCCGCGAAGCCGCCCAGGAAGCAGCACTGCAGCTGCCGCCGCTGCCCACCACCACCATCGGCTCCTTCCCGCAGACCTCGGAAATCCGTTCGGCCCGCGCCCGCAACAACAAGGGCGACCTGACCGACGAGCAGTACGGGCAGCTCATGAAGGACGAGATCAAGCGCGTCGTGGAGCTGCAGGAAGACCTCGGCTACGACGTCCTCGTCCACGGCGAGCCCGAGCGCAACGACATGGTCCAGTACTTCGCCGAGAACCTGGAAGGCTTTGACGTCACGGTCCACGGCTGGGTCCAGTCCTACGGCTCCCGCTGCACCCGTCCGTCCATCCTCTGGGGCGACGTCACCCGCAGCGCCCCCATCACGGTGGAGTGGGCCAAGTACGCCCAGTCGCTGACCAGCAAGCCGATGAAGGGCATGCTGACCGGTCCGGTCACCATCCTGGCCTGGTCCTTCGTCCGTGACGACCAGCCGCTGGGGGAGACCGCCAACCAGGTGGGCCTGGCGCTGCGCGACGAGATAGCCGACCTGGAAGCTGCCGGCATCAAGATCATCCAGGTTGACGAGCCCGCCCTGCGTGAACTGCTCCCGCTGCGCAAGGCTGACCAGCCCGCTTACCTCGACTGGTCCGTTAACTCCTTCCGCCTGGCCACTGCCGGTGCCGCTGACGCCACGCAGATCCACACCCACCTGTGCTACTCCGAGTTCGGTGTGATCATCGACGCCATCGACGGCCTGGACGCCGACGTGACATCGATCGAAGCCGCCCGCTCCCGCATGGAGGTCGTCCACGACCTCGAGTCCCACGGCTTCGGCCGCGGCGTCGGACCCGGCGTTTACGACATCCACTCCCCGCGGGTTCCGGGCGAGCAGGAAGTCACCGAACTGCTGAGCACCGCCGTGAAGCACGTCCCGTCCCGCCAGCTTTGGGTCAACCCCGACTGCGGCCTGAAGACCCGCGGCTACGCCGAGACCGAAGCGTCCCTGCGGAACCTGGTCTCAGCCACCAAGACGGTCCGCGCGGAACTGCTCGAAGGCGCAAAATAGGAATGTAGCCGCTGATCGAGCTTGAGACGCCGACGGCGGGCGGTCACCTTTCGGT
>NZ_JBHUSB010000034.1:0-21383 GCF_042673905.1 Arthrobacter sp. NPDC057009 | reverse complement strand
GGTCACCTCACAAGGTGACCGGCCGGCGTCGTACTCTCCCTGGTTCTTCCGGGGTTTTGTTCAAATGCCGGCTCCAGGCCGGGTGATGGCCGCTGCTAATGCGTGTACCCGGCAGCGCATTCAGTGAGGGATTTCCCTTTCGTCTCGGGTGCGAGCCACTGGGAAAGCGCGGCGCCGGCCAGGGCGACGACGGCGGCGATCAGCATGGTGGGGCCGGTACCCAAGGTCTCCATCGAGATCGGCATCAGGAAGATGCCGATGCCCGCCCCGATTCGGCTAAAGGCGGCCGCGAATCCTGTGCCAAGTCCCCGGATTTCGGTCGGAAGGACCTCGCTGGGGTAGACGCCCGTCAGCGCGTTGTACATCGCGTTGAAGAACGAGAACACCAGGAACAGGATGAGCACAACCATGGCGGGAGCGCCGGCCCACAGGCCGATGACTGCCAAAACGACGGCGCACAGCCACTGCGGCGGGACGGTCAGCACTCGGCGGCCGGCCTTGTCGATCAGGAAGAACGTGAGCACGACCCCGGCCAGGGCGAGGGCCGAGAGACCAACCCCGCCAGCGAGGCCGCCGGCGAGACCATACTGCTTCAGCACACTGTCGGCGAAGGTGGCAATCGCGAAGTACGGTGTCACGGCGCAGAACCAGAAGCCCGAGATGAAGAGCGTGGACCGCCAGTACTGCCTGGAGAACAGCATTCCGAAGCTGCCCTTGCGGACATCCTCGTGCTGGACATCGTCAAGCGCATCGTCCGGCATGTATTTGTAGGCGAGGGCGCGGGCCTCGTCCTTCCGGCCCACGCTCCAAAGCCAACGGGGAGATTCCGGCAGGCCGATCCGGGCCAGGAACAGTGCCACCGCAAGGAAGGTGCTCGTACCCAGGATGACGTGCCAACTCACGTCGGTGTATTCACTGAGCAGATAGCCGATCAGGAACGCGATCATGAAGCCGCCATACCAGGCGATCTGCATTGCGCCCAGCAGCCGTCCCCGCAAATGCGTGGGCGCAAACTCACCCATCAGGGGCCAGCCAACGGCATACTCAGCGCCGATTGCGATGCCCATCAGCAGCCGGACCACGATGAGCCACACGGGCGAATCGATGAAAAACTGCATGCCCGAAGCGACCGCGAACAGGGCGATGTCGAACATGAAGATCGACCTCCTGCCCCACTTATCGGCCGCCCAGCCGCCGAGCGGCGAGCCGATCAGAATGCCGGCCAGTGCGGCCGCGGCGATCAGGCCCTCCCAGGCCGCCGTGAGCTGCAGGTCCTCGGCCATCGTTCCCGTCACGGGCCCGAGGATGCCCAGGACGTAGCCGTCCAAGAACATCCCGCCGACCAGGACAGTGACCATTCGGACGAGGAAGCGCCGCTTGCTTGCGGCCGAGGCCACGCCACGGTGCGTAGCCGGGTTCTTCATGGATGACATGGGACGGTCACTCCTGGAAGGGGGATGGACGGGGGCGGTTTTTGCCTTGTTCGCGACACTGGGAAGCTGGCGTTCACGCATTGTGAAGGGGTTCAGAAGGAGGGGCGTGTGGTTCAGGTCACAAATCAAAGGTACATCATTGTATGATTAATGCAATATATTTTCTCCTTGTCCTCACCGGCATCAGAGTTCCTCTACGTCAGCACTCCAGGACGCTCATTCTCCTCCCAATTCCCGGGACACGGCAGACCCGTCGACGGGAACCGTCGACGGGTCTGCCGGTTTGCCTGCCGGCATGAACCGGTGTTTACGAGCGTCCTTAGGAACCGGCTGCTACTCCGCTGCAACCAGGGCGGAGCTGGGCGCCTCGGCATGAACAGGCTGAGCAATGGTGACGGAGCCGCCGCGCTTCCGCACGACGAGGTACACGCCCAGCACCAGAACCCATGAGAGGCAGCTGAGCGTCAGCGAGATTTGAGTACCCGGGGTGACGGCCATTTGAACAAGGACGGCGGCGATCGCGGCGGCTGTGAGGACGGACAGCCCCGGGAAGAGCCACATCTTCACTTTCAGTTCGCCTTCCTTCGCGCGCCGACGCAGAACGATCTGTGAGAGTGCTATCAGCAGGTAGACGAAGAGAATGATGGCGCCGGAGGAATTGAGCAGGAAGAGGAATACGCCGTCGGGGGAAATCGCTGCCGCGAGCACGCACAGGAATCCGACCACCGAGGAAGCCAGGATCGCGACCACCGGCACTCCGCGCCGGCTGACCCGGGTCAATGCAACGGGGGCCTCGCGCCGGGCAGCCAGGACAAAAAGCATTCTGGACGAGGTGTAAAGGCCGGAATTCAGGCAGGAAAGCACCGCCGTGAGCACCACGGCATTCATGAGGGTGTCGGCAAACGGAATTCCCATGACCGTGAACGCGGTAACGAACGGCGAAGCGCCCAGATCCGTCGAGTTCCAGGGGACGATAACGGCAAGGAGGAACAGGGAGCCCACGTAGAAGATGGAAATCCGCACCACCACCGACTTCATGGCTTTGGTGACTGAGCGTGCGGGGTCCCTTGTTTCGGCCGCGGCGATGGTTGCGACTTCCGCCCCAACCATGGAGAAGATCACGACGACGATGGCCGAGAAGATCGCCTCGGGGCCATGCGGAAGGAACCCGTCGTGGACAATGAGATTGCTGAAATCCATCGTCCGCTCCGGCCAGACACCGAGGACGAAGGCGCCGCCGAGGACCAGGAACACGACGATGGCCGCCACTTTAATGCCGGCAAACCAGAATTCGAATTCGCCGAAAGAGGACACGGAGAACAGGTTCGTGCAGGTCATCAGCATCATCAGGCCAAGTGAGAGCAGCCATAGCGGGGCATCTATCCAGTAGGAGATGACCTTGGCCCCGGCAACCGCCTCGAAGCCGACGACGATGACCCAGAAGTACCAGTACAACCAGCCCACCGAGAATCCGGCCCATCCCCCGAGTGCCCGGCGAGCGTAATCGGCAAAGGAGCCGGTTGAAGGGTTGGACGTCGCCATTTCGCCGAGCATGCGCATTACCAGGATCATGAGCACGCCTGTGATGGCGTAGCTAAGAAATGCTCCGGGCCCGGCGTCGTTGATCACCACACCTGAGCCGACGAAGAGGCCGGCCCCGATGACCCCGCCGATGGCAATCATGCTGAGCTGGCGCGGCTTGAGGTTCCCGTGCAATTGACGTTCAGAATTCATGGGCTTTTTATCTCTCGGTCTTAGTGTGTCCGGCCTGTGTTCGGACTGCATCCATCGAGTGGTGGCGCTTCAACGACTATGGATGAGCCGGACTGTGACCGGAAGCACTTCAGGCCGAGGGATCGTGGCCCTGACCCAAGCGACTCTTTCGCTGGCGGGCCTGCCTGGAATCTCTGACGAAAGCCTTCAGCCCAACTTGGGCGGCTGGCTGAAGGCGTGGACCAAGGCGTCGCGGACGGCGCGCACGCTATCCCGCTCCAGCGCCGAGGACCGCACGATGGCCACGATGCTGCGGGTCGATTTCCCCGGCAACACGGCTGTTGGCGCGGCTGTTGGCCGGAGACCCATCATGAGCGGCGTGGCCAGGGTGACACCGATTCCCGATTCGGCGAGGGCGATCGAGACGGCGGTGTCGGTGACGAGGTGCTGGACGTTAGGTTCGATGCCTGACCTGGCGCAGGCGAACCTGCAGGCCCGGCCGAAGTAGGTGTCCACCGGCGGAAGTATCCAGTCACAGTCGTTGGCATACTCCATCAGCAACCGGTCGTCGCGGACAAGTTCGTGCGCCGCGGGAGGCAGGACCATCAGGAACGGCTCCCGGTGCAGGACCTGGGACACAACACCGCGCAGGGGAGGCTGGGGTGCGTCCTCGTAGTTCAATCCCAAAGCGATGTCGATCCGCGATTCCTGAATGGCCTGGGGCATGGTTTCGACGTCGACTTCGACTGCCTGCACTGCCACGTTGGGTGACGTCTCACGCAGGCGGCCGATTGCGGGCTGCATGGCCGACACCGCAGCTGAGCCGAAGACACCAACAGACACGACGGCGCGCTGTCCCGCTTGGGGACCGCTGAGCGCTGCAGCAGCCTGGCGTTCGTCTTCGATGAGCACCGCGGCATGGTGGAGAAGCGTCTTTCCGGCGTCTGTCAGGGCGACTCTGCGCCCGTCCCGCGCAAACAGAGGCCTGGGAACACTGCCCTGCAGGGATGCCATCTGCTGTGACACGGCACCGGCGGTAAAGCCCAGCGCTTCCGCCGCCGCCGTCATGGTTCCCAGTTCGGCCACCACTTTGAATGTCTTTAACTGCTCGAAGGTCCACTTCATATAGCAAATCTATACGTTATGTCGAAAAATCATCCATAGACCTAAATACCCTTGGCCCTCCAAGCTTGTTCCAAGACAGGCTTTTGGAGGAAAACATGCAGACCAAGCACGTGGACAACGTCGTCCCGCTGGCCAAGTCACCTGCTGCTCCGCTTCCGGCGGAGGCAGACGTGGTGATCCTGGGCGGCGGGATTATGGGGACCAGCATCGCCTTTCATCTGGCGGAGGCTGGTGTCCGCAACATCGTTCTTATCGAACGCAATTCACTGGGTTCCGGTTCGTCGGCCAAACCGTTGGGAGGAGTGCGTGCAACGTTCTCCGACCCGGGAAATATACGCCTCGGGCAGCGGAGCCTGGAGGCCTACGAGCGCTTCAGCGAAAAGTTCCGGGCCGACATCGGGCTTCGCCAGGTGGGCTATCTCTTCCTGTGCCGCACCCAGGCAGAATTGTTCGAGGTGGAGGAAAGCACCCACATCCAGAACTCCTTGGGTGGTTCCAGCCGTATGGTTTCGCCGGCGGAAGCCCAGCGGATCAACCCCTTCCTTGATCCGAACGCCTTGCTCGGGGCCTCCTACTCCCCCCGGGACGGATTTGCAGAACCGTCCAAGGTGGTCCGCGCCTATGCGGAGGCAGCCAGCGAGCTGGGTGTAACGGTGTGCGAGGACACGGAGGTACTGGATATCGACGCCGGCCACGGTGCGGTGCGGGAAGTGCACACCAACCGCGGACCGATCCGCACAGGAACGGTGATCTGCGCTGCCGGGGCCTGGTCAACCCGGCTGGGCGCCATGGCCGGCGTCCATTTGCCGATTCAACCGGTCAGGCGCCAGATCGGAATGACGCCGCAGCGAACGTCTCCGTTCCCGACCGTCCCGTTCACCCTGGATCTGTCCACCACGCTGTACTTCCACAACTACCTCAACGGAATGCTGCTGGGCATCTCCAACCAGGACCAGGAACCGGGGTTCTGCCGCGAGTTCGATTATCAGTGGCTTCCCGCTTTCAACCGGGCGGCGGAAGCAGTGGCCCCTTCGCTGGCCAACCAGGAGTTGGAGGTCGGCTGGGCGGGACTGTACGAGAACACGCCCGACCACAACGCCATGATCGGTTCCTCCGACCGTGTCGAGGGATTCATGTACGCCACCGGGTTCTCCGGGCACGGATTCCTGCAGGGTCCGGCCGTCGGGGAGCTCGTCAGGGACATGTATCTCGGCAGGGAATCCTTCATGGATCCGGAACAGTTCAGCGCTGCCCGCTTCGCAGGCGAGCTGTCCCGCGTCAAGGAAGTACACATCATCTAGCTCCGGCCTCTGGCCGCTGCTTACCCGCAAGCAATCATCAGGCTTGAAAGGAAAGCCCATGCCAACAACAACGAAGCTGCAGCAGTGGGAGCTGAGGGCGGAATTCGCCCTACGCCTCGCAAGCCTCTACGGCGACGAAGTTCCCGCATACAACACGCTGGTGGACGTCTCCCGGGAGGTGAACGAGGATTTCATCCGCAGGAACGGAGAGGACGCAGAGCGCCTGGGCAGCGTTGAGCGGGTCACGGCGGAGCGCCACGGCGCCATCCGCGTCGGCTCGCCCCGGGAACTTTCGCAGGTGTCCCGGATCTTCGCCGCTTTCGGCATGCACCCCGTTGGCTTTTACGATCTCCGGGACGCTTCAAAGAGCTCCGTACCGGTGGTCTCCACCGCATTCCGCCCGGTCGATCCACAGGAACTGGCCAAGAACCCGTTCCGCGTCTTCACCTCAATGCTGGCCCACGACGACCGCAGGTTCTTCGACGAGGAGACGCAGCATCAGCTTGAGCGCTTCATCGGGGCACGGACGCTGTTCCCCGACGAACTGCTGGACCTTGCCGACAAGAGCGCCGAGGAAGGCGGACTGGACGGGAACGAGGCCGAACGGCTCCTGGAACTGGCCACCTCTTCCTTCAAGCTCTCCCCCACCCCGGTCGACCACGACTGGTACTTCAAGCTGGAGGCCATCTCGGCGGTTGCGGCGGACATCGGCGGCGTTCCCTCCACCCACATCAACCACCTCACTCCCCGCGTGCTGGACATCGACGACCTGTACGCCCGGATGCAGGCCCGCGGGATCACCATGATCGACGAGATCCAGGGTCCTCCCCACTGGGAAGGACCCGACATCCTGCTGCGGCAGACGTCCTTCCGGGCCCTCGCCGAGGAGCGCACCTTCCGCCATGCCGACGGCGGCATCCGCCCAGGATCGCTCCGTGTCCGGTTCGGCGAAGTGGAACAGCGCGGCATTGCCCTAACTGAAAAGGGCAGGAACCTCTACGACCGGATGGTCGCCGAGGTAGACTCGTGGCTTGCCGCCAGCCCCGTCGGGACAAGCCGCGCCGAAATCGCTGAGCAGGTCTGGCGGAAACATCTGCCGGGCACTGAGCAGGAACTGGCCCTTCAGGACCTCGCCTACTTCACTTACCGCCTCGCAAACACCGCCCCCGTTGGCCACACGGTATCCGCGTCCCTCCGCGAACTGGTCGAGGCCGGGATCCTGGTTCCCGAGCCCATTGTCTACGAGGACTTCCTGCCGCGTTCGGCCGCAGGGATCTTCCAGTCGAACCTGACCGATGACGGGTCCCGTGACGACGGGCAGACCGGCACGCCATACGACATCAACCGCCTGTCCGAAGTCCTGGGCCGCCGGATCTTTGACCCCAACGAGCTGTACTCGGCGCAGCGCTCGGAATCACTGGCTCAGGCGCAGCGCACCCTGGGCATCACCATCACCGATATCCCCTCCAACAAGTAATACCAATCCAAAGGAAGCCACCATGACAACCCTTGCCCCCGCACTCCCGGCCACGTCCGAAATCACCGCCGAAGTCCAGAAGAGCCTGCAGTCCATCGGCGTTGATCCAGTTCTGCTGAACGGCCCGCGCGAAACCCGCACGCCTATCACCGGTGAAGTCATCCTTTCCACCGCAGTCCATGACGACGCCGATATCGAGGCAGCCATTTCCACCGCCGCCGAGGCGTTCAAAACCTGGCGCAACGTACCCGCACCCGTCCGCGGCGCCGTCGTCAAACGCTGGGGCCAACTGCTCACCGAACACAAGGAGGACGTTGCGTCCCTCATCACGGCTGAGGTGGGCAAGATCCGTTCCGAAGCCCTCGGCGAGGTGCAGGAAATGATCGACATCGCGGACCTCGCCGTGGGCCAGTCCCGCCAGCTGTACGGCAAGACCATGCCCTCGGAGCGTCCCGGACACCGGCTGGCCGAGACGTGGCACCCGCTGGGCGTAGTCGGGATCATTTCCGCCTTCAACTTCCCCGTGGCAGTCTTCGCCTGGAACGCCGCCCTGGCACTCGTAGCCGGGGACACCCTGGTGTGGAAGCCGGCCGATGCCACCCGCCTCTCTGCCCTCGCCGTCGACACCCTCCTTGCCCGCGCGGTCAAGGACGTGGGCGCGCCTGCCGGCATCCACCACCTGCTGCTGACCGACCGCACCGGTGGCCAGAAACTCGTTGAGGACCCGCGCATCGCGCTCGTGTCCGCTACCGGATCCGTCCGCATGGGCCAGGAGATCGCCCCCACCATCGCCCGCCGGTTCGGCCGCGCACTGCTGGAACTCGGCGGCAACAACGGCGCCATCGTCGCGCCCTCTGCCGACCTGGACCTGGCCCTGCGCGGAATCGTGTTTGCCGCGGCCGGGACGGCTGGGCAGCGCTGCACCTCGCTGCGCCGGCTCTTTGTGCACTCTTCGATCGCCGACGCCCTCATTCCCCGGATCGTGGAGGCCTACCGCACGTTGAACATCGGCAGCCCCACCCAGGAGGGAACCCTGGTTGGACCGCTGATCAACGCCGGCAGCTTCAAGGCGCAGCAGGATGCTTTGACCCAGGCCGTCGCTGAAGGCGGCGAGATCGTCCAGGGCGGCAACCGCGTGCTGGCGGACGAACACCCGGAGGCCTTTTACGTGGAACCGGCTGTCGTGCGCATGCCGGCCCAGACCGCCGTCGTCCATGACGAAACCTTCGCCCCCATCCTGTACGTCATGACGTACGAAAGCCTGGAGGAGGTCATCGAGGTCCACAATGCCGTCCCGCAGGGCCTGTCCTCGGCCATCTTCACCCAGGACCAGACCGAAGCTGAGCTGTTCCTCTCGGCCAGCGGGTCGGACTGCGGCATCGCCAACGTAAACATCGGCACGTCGGGCGCGGAGATCGGCGGCGCCTTTGGCGGCGAAAAGGAAACCGGCGGCGGCCGCGAATCGGGCTCGGATTCGTGGAAGGCCTACATGCGGCAGGCCACCAACACGATTAACTTCTCCGGACAGCTCCCGCTCGCTCAGGGCGTCGTGTTAATCTGACGACCAGACGTGCTGGCGGGGGGCCTACCGCCGCCTGCACTCCGACCACCCGCAAAGCCTTGGCACTCCAGCACACAGTAAAGGACACCACCAGTGACACCCACCCAGGAGCTCCGCCACCACCTCGGTTCCCAGGTGCTGACCGCTCCGGCCGACCTTGTCCGCTACAGCAGTGACGCCTCACGGGCCGTTCCGGAAGGGACGCCTGCAGCAGTACTGGCAGCTCGTTCCACCCAGGATGTCGTTGCCGGTGTCCGCTGGGCCGCCCGGCACCGTACTCCCGTTTCTGTGCGGGGCGCCGGGACCGGACTGGCCGGCGGAGCCGTGGCCTACGAAGGCGGGCTGGTGATTTCCCTTGCCCGGATGGACGCCATCCACAGCATCGATCCGGACAACCGCCTCGCCGAGGTCCAGGCAGGAGTGGTTACAGCGGACCTTGACGCCGCTGCCGCCGAATATGGCCTGATGTACGCACCGGATCCGGCGAGCTACCGTCAGTCCACCATCGGGGGCAACATCGCCACCAACGCCGGTGGCCTGAGGTGCGTGAAGTACGGCGTCACTACGGACAGCGTCGCGGGGCTGGAGGTGGTCCTGGCCAACGGAGATGTTATCTCCACCGGTGCCCGGACCCGGAAGAATGTGGCCGGATACGACCTCACGAGCCTTTTCGTCGGCTCCGAGGGGACATTGGGAATTGTCACCGGCGCGGCCCTGCGCCTGGTTCCCCGTCCAGCAGGCAAGGCGGTAACGTTCCGGGCCACCTTTCCCACGGCCGCCTCAGCCGGCCAAGCAGTTTCCGCCATCATGGGCAGTTCTGTGGTTCCCGACGTCATGGAACTGATGGACCGGGCCAGTGTCCGGATCGTTGAGCAGTTTCATCCGACGGGCCTGTCCACGGATGGCGCCGCCATCCTGGTCGGGCAGTTTGTTTCGCCGTCGTCGGAAGCGGATGCAGCCGTGGCGGCCGCCCTATGCACTCGGGCCGGTGCCACCGCCGTCGAACAGGCCGACGGCGACGTCCTGCTGGAGGCCCGCCGCGTCTCCGGCAAGGCCCTCGATGCGCGCGGGCTCCGGGCGTCGTGCGACGTCGCCGTCCCCATCTCCCGGCTGGCCGACATGTTCGTTGCGCTGGAACAGATCGGGGCCGCCAACAACGTGGAAATTCCGACGTTCGCCCATGCCGGGGATGGAAACCTGCACCCGTCCGTGGTGATCGCAGACGAATCCGTCGAGGCGTATGCGGAGGCGGAGCGCATCCTTGACCTGATCACGGACCAGGCGATCGTGCTTGGCGGCACCATCAGCGGCGAGCATGGCATCGGCTCCCTGAAGGTGGGTTTGCTCGGCAAGCAGCTGGACCCGGAGACTCTTGCGGCGCACCGCCTGGTCAAGTCCGCTTTCGACCCCCTGGGAATCCTCACCCCGGGCCGGGGCATCTGACGGCAGACCTGATAGATCCCTGGCTGACAAACAAATGATTAATGCCCTTCATCTGCGGACTTTCATCGTAGTGCTGAGGACCGGATCGTTCGCTGAGGCTGCACGCTCGCTTGGCTACACCGGTTCCGCGGTCTCGCAGCAAATGTCCTGCCTGGAGCGATCAGTGAAGATGACGCTCTTCGAACGCGATGCCCACGGCATCCGGCCCACGCCCTCAGCGGGGTTCCTTGCCGAACGCGCACAGGATGTCCTTACCGCCTTTGCCGCCTTTGAGGATGAGGTGAAGGCGATGTCTGAAGGGAACTTCGGGCACGTCCGGCTCGGCAGCTTTCCCACAGCCAGCCAGCAGCTTCTTCCGTCGTCGCTCTCCAACTTCGCGCGCACGCATGGCGGGATCCGCGTGGACCTGGACGAAGGCGAGCCGGACGTACTGGTGCCACTGTTGCTGGACCGGGACCTGGACCTGGCGGTGGTGTACCACTACGACCTGGTGCCCCGGAAATGGCCAAAGGCACTCCAGGCCGAGCCGCTGCTGCACGAGGAACTGGTCCTGCTGCTGCCGCCCGGCCACCGATTTGCCGGTTCTGAGATTTCCCTCGCCGACCTGGAAAAGGAAACGTGGGTGGCCACGGGAGAACGGACCTCCGGCGCCCTGTCCCTGCGCCGTGCCTGCGCACGGGCCGGATTCGAGCCGGAGGTGCACTACCGGAGCGATGACTACGACGTCATCCGGAGGTTTGTCAGCACCGGCCTGGGTGTGGCGCTCGTCCCCGCGCTGGGGCACGTCCGGGGGTCGGTCGCCTCCGCAACTATCGTTGACCTTTCCGTTCGCAGGCACGTGGTGGCCCTGCATGGGCCCAGCGCGTCGAACCCCGCCGTCGAGGGGGCATTAGCGGCTCTCAGAAATGCCAGCACTGAGACCGCCCAGCGCCTGCACGGCGTCCATATTGCCTGAACCATCACCCCTTTTAGAACAGGAGCACCGAAATGGCCGACAGCACCTTCTCACTCTTTGACGAGTGGGGACCTGAAAAAATTGTGGTCGTCTCTGACCGGAAGACCGGAATGCGCGGGGTCCTCGTCATCGACAACACCGCACGGGGAACCGGCAAGGGCGGCACCCGCATGGGCCCCAACCTCACGGTGCAGGAAGTGGCCCGGCTGGCCCGCACCATGACCTGGAAGTGGGCGGCGGTGGACCTGTTCCATGGGGGTGCCAAAGCAGGCATCCTGGGAGATCCCGGTGATCCGAACAAGGAAGCCATCCTGCGGGCCTTTGCCAGGGCCCTGTCCAACGAGGTCCCGGCAGAATATGTCTTCGGCCTCGACATGGGCTTGGCGGAGGAAGACGCAGCGGTCTTCCTCGATGAGCTCGGGGACAGGGGCGCCTCCACCGGCTTGCCGCGGGCATTGGGCGGGCTCCCCTACGACCAGCTCGGCGTGACCGGATACGGTGTAGCGGAAGCGGCCGAAGCAGCGGCACAGAACCGCGGCATCAGCCTTCAGGGCGCCAGTGTTTCGATCCAGGGCTTCGGCGCGGTGGGCCAGGCAGCCGCAACCCGCCTCGGTGAGCTGGGCGCCGTCGTGGTTGCGGTTTCCACCGCCAGTGGGGCCGTACACGACCCCAGCGGCCTGGACATCGCCAAGCTCGTAGAACTTCGCGCGGCCACCGGCGACGCATGTGTTCAGCACTACGGCGCCGTGCTTCCCGCCGGCGCTGCCCTGGACGTGGACGCGGATGTCCTCATTCCCGCCGCGCGCGAAGACACCATCGATGACGTCGTCGCAGCCAGCACCAATGCCAAACTGATCGTGGAAGGCGCCAACCTTCCTACTTCCCCCACGTCCCGCAAAATCCTGCACGAACGCGGAATTACGGTGGTCCCCGACTTTATCGCCAACGCCGGGGGCATCGTGGCAGCAGCGCACTCCATGGCCGCACGCTACTCCCCGTTCGTTGTGGACCCGGCCGATATCTTCACGATGATCTCGGACAAGCTCAGGGCCAACACCGCAGCCGTCCTCGACGAGAGCTGCCGCGCCGGCCTCACTCCACACGAAGCGGCCTACAGGCTGGCCGAGCAGCGCGTCTTTGAAGCCATGAAGCTTCGCCGCCAGGTACCCCAGCCGGTCACCGAGACGATCGAAGTTCTGGTCTGATCGGGGCTGCGTGCACGCTGGGCACGCACGGAACAAACGATAGTTCGTCAGAAATTCTGGGCGGAAGTGCTGCGGCGCTTCCGCCCAGCGTCGTTCCCCGACGTTTGCCCCAGCTTATTGTTCATTTCCGCTACAGCTCGCGGCGGGGTATCTCCCTCAGATTTCGAAGTAGCGGAAGGAGTGCGACTCTGCACCTTCCGGGTTCGGGCCGTACGTGGTGACCATCCGGGCGTAGACGGGCGCCCAGTACCGCCCCAGTTGTCCTGAATTAACACGCGCCGCGTCGCCCGGCTTGAGGATGACCGTCTTGCCTTCACTCTGGATGTGGAGTTCGCCTTCCAGGACGAAGTTCGTCTCGGTGTGGGGATGGAAGTCCTCCCAGCCACACGCCTCCAGCTCCCACTCCGAGAGGATGAACTCGCTCCACGGGCCTACAGGCTTGGAGTTGATGAACCTGCAGCGCAACCGCGGCCATTCGGCCTTCATGGGCGTCATGGACTTCGCCGGCCAGAAATCGATTGGGGCACCGGTCGTAAGTGTCGCGAGTTGAGGGGTTGTCGTCATTGTCTTTACCCGTTTTCTCGGAATGGGGATTTTGCACGGGGCGGTGAATCGCACGAGAAGCACAGCTGTGATCCAGATCACTGCGCTGCGGAACACTCTGACACGGACGACGGTCCTAGTCAACGGTTCCAGATAAGTGACATGGACTGCACATTGACTTCCCGGCAATCTCAAAAGAACTGAACTTGGACGGTTGACTAATACATCCGTTCATGTCAGAGTTTCTGCCACGAGCAAACGTGACTGGCATCACACCAGCCGGGTTTGGTTGGCACTGCAGATCCGGAGAACTCCGGTTTGCAACTGACTCTCGCGGGAGCCCCGATCGGGTTCCCCGGCTGCTTTCGGTGCAGCCCCGCAGGTCCCGTCCGCTTCCAGTTCTGTCAAAGGCGCAGTTCTGGGCTGATCATGCACGCACTATCGATCCAGGAGAGATTATGGAAACCCTCGTAGGAACCCTGAGCAAGGCCGGATCCATCCACAAGGTCGTTGGCGGTTACATCGGTCTGCCGTCGATGAACGAACCCGGCACGGTCGCTGCCATTGGCGACTCGCTGCACAACCCGGAAGGCTCGGTCATGAGCGCCGGCTTCTTCGAGCTGAAGGCCTCCGAGCCCCTGGTGTACACGTACACCTACGACGAGATGAAGGTCGTCATCGCCGGTGAGTTCATCCTCACCGACGAAACCACCGGCGAAGTCACCCACGCCAGGGAGCGCGACGTGCTGTTCTTCCCGAAAGGCACGACCGTCAAGTTCGAGACCCCCGACTACGGCCTCGGCTTCTTCGCCGGCGACCGCACCTTCCCCGCCTGATCCCCCGGGCAGCATCCCCCACCCCACCCCACGCGTTAGCGCGTCCCCATACCGTCGCGGATCCGCGACCGGAGATCCGGATCCGTGACCGAAATTTTCATTGGAATTGGAGAGCAAGATGACACTGCGAGTAGGAATCATTGGTGCCGGCCCCAGCGGCCTGGCCCAGCTGCGGGCCTTTGAATCAGCACGCCAGAAAGGCGCCGCCATCCCCGAGATCAAATGCTTCGAGAAGCAGGACGATTGGGGCGGGCAGTGGAACAACAGCTGGCGGATCGGCCTGGACGGCCACGGCGAACCGGTCCACTCCAGCATGTACCGCCATCTGTGGTCCAACGGCCCCAAGGAATGCCTCGAGTTCGCCGACTACTCCTTCGACGAACACTTCGGCCGGCCGATTTCCTCCTTCCCGCCGCGGGAGGTCCTCTTCGACTACATCAAGGGCCGGGTCGAAAAATCCGACGTCCGCCAGTACGTGCAGTTCAACACCGTCGCCCGCCACACCAGCTACAACGAAACCACCCGGGAATTCACCGTCACCGTCGAAAACCTCAAAACCGGGATCACCGAAACCCACATCTTCGACAAACTCGTCGTCGCCACCGGCCACTTCCACGTCCCGGCCGTCCCCGAATTCAAGGGCATCAAAACCTTCCCCGGCGAAGTCATGCACGCCCACGACTTCCGCGGCGCCGAACGCTTCTACGGCAAACGCCTCCTCATGATCGGCAGCAGCTACTCCGCCGAAGACATCGGCATGCAGGCCCATAAAATGGGCGCCGCCGCCATCACCATGAGCTACCGCAGCAACCCGATGGGCTACCACTGGCCCGACACCACCGTGGAGCGGCCGCTTGTCACCCACTTCCAGGGGAGCACCGCCCACTTCAGCGACGGCACCCACGACGACTTCGACGCCGTCGTGCTCTGCACCGGCTACCAGCACAAATACCCCTTCCTGCCCAGCGAACTGTCCCTGACATCCCCGAACGTGCTCTACCCGGGCAACCTCTACAAGGGCGTGGTCTGGCAGCAGAACACCAACCTGTTCTACCTCGGCGCGCAGGACCAGTACTACACCTTCAACATGTTCGACGCCCAGGCCTGGTTCGCCCGCGACGTCATGACCGGCGTCATCGACCTGCCCTCCCTCACCGAGCGTGAGGCCGACATCCGGCACTGGCTCGACCGCCAGGCCGCACTCCCCGACCACGACGCCGAAGCCGACTTCCAAACCGACTACCTGCGCGAACTCATTGACGCCACCGACTACCCGCCCTTCGACCTGGACGCCGTCTCCCAGCTCTTCAAGGACTGGATGCGCCACAAACACGAGAACATCCTCGGCTACCGCGACATGACCCACCGCTCCGTCATCACCGGGACCATGGCCACCCAACACCACACCCGCTGGCTCAACGCCATGGACGACTCCCTCGAACGCTACCTCCACGGCACCAGCCAGGACATCAACACCGGCCAGGACATCAACACCGACACCCCCGAGGACCTCACCGATACCTTGGCCGCAAGGTAATTCGCGCAAGCCCGGCCCACGGCCCCGCCCCGCGGTCCCACTGGACCGTGGGGCGTCCGTGCGAGTTCTGGACGCCACCATCAGCGACAGGGACAACCGTTCGAGTCAATAGTTCATGAATGGTGCGCGATGTTTATCCAGGCAATAGTCTTAGGACAAGGCCCTCACCGGGGCCTGATGCCGGGAGACGAGAGAGTGAGCTATGCGGGTACCCGCAGAGGAACGCAAAGAACAGCTAATCGCAGCCACCGTTGAACTGATGCGCCGCGAAGGCGTCCAGTCAGTAACCGTCCGGGCCATCGCCAAAGAAGCCAACGCACCCCTGGCCACCGCACACTACTGCTTCAGCGGCAAAGACGAAATCATGGACGCCGCCGCCGAAGCCTGGCTCAAAAACCTCAGCAGCTTCTCCGGCGCCATCCACTTCGAACTCGGCCTCCGCAAAGCCGTCGAACAAGTCGCCGAAGGCTACTGGCGGGCACTGGAAGAAGAACCCGCCAGCCTCCTCGCCGAAATCGAACTCATCCTCTGGGCCACCCGCAACGCCCCCGCCAGCCCCCTCGCCGCCAAAATCTACCCCGCCTACGAAACAGAACTCGGCAACATCTTCTCCACCGCAGCCGAAAGCAACCGCGAAAAAAGCCTCATAGACTTCCCCACCCTCGCCCGGTCCTTCCTCATGATCTACGACGGCGCAGCCATCCAATACCTCACCAACCCCAAAGCCACCGACCACCGCACCATGTTCTTCACACTCGTCGACGCACTCCTGACCAAAGCCGGCGTCTAGCTTTTATCCGTCCCGGAGGAAAGCCGGGTTAGGAACGGTCGGTGGAGTCGTGGTCCGCACCGGCGAACTCACCGGCCCGGCCACCCTCCGGACGCCAATAGCGGAGCCCGCCACTGGTGGTGCCATCGCAGGCGACATCGACCCTGACGTACGGAAACACCCCACGGTCCAATTGGTCAGGTCCGCGGCCGCGGACATCGGAACACCACGTGCCGGTATTGGCATACCGGGTGGCGCACGCCTCGAGCGCCCCCTCAAGGGCCCGGTGGGTGTGGCCTGAGACATACCAGGCCACCCCTGCACCGTGCGCCTCGAGGGTCCGTGCGAACCGGCCGGCGGCAGCAGGAGCGTCCTCACGGGCGATCGTGCGCCCGGCGGCCGCGAGCAGCATGCGAGTTGCGGCGACGGGGAGGGCCGACAGCGTCCGGAACCGGGAAAGGTGCGCCAGGTCCCGAACTGCCACCACATCAAGCGCGAGCCGCAGAGACTCGGCCTGCAACAGCTGAGTGTAGGCGAACTGCCGGACGCGGCGTTCCGCCCGCTCGGATGCGAGGCAGGCACGGAGAACGGCCCCGGCACGGCTCAGGGGCGACCTCGTAGGATCGGCATTCCAGGCGGCCAGCGGCGGCAGGTCCAACTCGTCGGTGCCGTTGACGGCCACGCGGAGCACCTCGGGTATCCGGTGCAGTGCGTGATGCTGGTGCCCGTGCTCGGCCACGAGTACGTGGGGCACGTGCAGGAACCAGGGGTAAACCCTGACCCGCGTTGGCTCCGCGGGTGACAACAGCTCCGACAGGAGGGCGGCAACCGAGGGCCGGGCCAGCTCGGCGTCGTGGTTTCCGCACACGAAGTGCAGTTGCACGCCGCGGGAGGTGCACTCCTGGAGCGCCTGGAACGTGTCGCTGTGGCGGGTGAGGATGGACTCCAGCCGGGTTAGGCTTTCTTCTTCGGCGATCCCGACCAGCTCGAACGTGTCACCGACGAAGACGACATGCTGCTGCGCACCGGACGCAGCGAGCACCTCGCGGCACAGGAAATCGGGCAGCACCTTGCCGGGCCACCGGATATCGTCGTCGGACATGCCCAGGTGGAGATCGCTGACGAGCCACCAATGCCCGGCGCCTTCCACGCGAGCAGTTCCGGAACGCGAAGATGGAAGAGGCGCAGCTCCATCATCCACATGCCGGCCACGGCCCTGCGGCTTGTCGAACGGGGCGGGAGCCTCTATTGCGCTGCTCATCGCGACTCCTGCTTAACACGCTTGAGAATGGCAACCAGCCGGAGGCCCGCCACCGCGGCCCCGATGGAGAGCACCACCAGCCACGCGAGGGCCATGGCGGTTGCGCCCCTGTCGGCGGCCATCAGCGATGAGGCGCAAAGGGCGACTCCCAGCGTTACGCCGACCAGGGTCGCCTCCGCGTAGCGGTCACAGGCCCGGCAGGCGGCGTTGTAAGCCTGCAGCACCGCGTACGGCACGAGCCCCGCGGCCAACCACCGCAGAGCGTCCGCGGACGAGTCGGCGTACCGCTCCCCCAGCAGGCTGAGCAGCGGGTGGGCGAGGAGGATGAGGACGGCAGCAGCCAGACCTCCCACGGTCAGCGACCACCGAAGGCTCGCCCAGGTGGTCGACGCGAGGCGGCCCGCGTCGCGGACCCCTTCGGAGAACTGGACGATGCCCATCAGCGTCGGAGCGGTGTAGACGGCCCAGGCCATCATCCACGCGGGGTACCAGTAGGCAGCGGCCTCCGGCGACACGATGTGGGCGAGCAGGAGCGGCAGCACCAGCCCGGGGGCTCGCTCGGTGAGGGTGAGGAGCTGGTGCGGAATGCCCAGCGCCAGCAGCGGGCGGCCGCGCGCCAAGCGCAGGGACGGCCGCGGCCGGTAGCCGACGAGTCGTCGGAGCTGGACCGCTCCGACGACGCATGCCACGGCCGTCCCGAGGGTCCAGCATGCCAGCAGCACGTCGGCGGAGGCGCCGTGCGCCCACCAGGCCACGAGCCCTGCAGCCGCGAGGGAGACCCCGCCGCCCCATGCATACCTCGAGGTGGCGCTGGCACCGCGTCCCAATGCTACGAGCGCCTGGTCCAGCACGATGACCAGAGTGCCGGCGACGGCAGCCACGAGGAACGTGAGCCAGAAGAGAACCGAAGCCGAGGCCGTGTCCGGCATCACCGCAAACTGGAGAACGAGGTAGCCGAGGGCCAGCACTGTTCCGGCTACGCCCACGATGGCGAATGCCGCGTCCAGCACCCGTGCGGGCGGCTCCCCTCGGCCAACCGAGACGATCACGGCAGACCCGGCTCCCAGTACCGCCAGCTGCGTGCAGATCATCACTGCCGAGACCGCGGCCGTGGTGAGACCGACCTCACGGTCGGACGTCGCGCGCGCAACAACGATCCAGAAGGCAAAACCAGCGCCCGTCTGGGCAGCCTTGGCCACAACGAGGCCGAGCGAGCTGCGCAGGGCGGAGTGCCGGACGATCGAGGCGTCCTTGACGGCGGTCCCCCGCTTAGCCCTCGCGACCTTAGCCCTCACGACGCAATGCCCCTGGTCACGCCCACGTAGTTGTACCAGCAGAAGGCAGCGTAATAGCGCAACCACCGGGGCTGGCCCGCGACCAGGCTCAAGGCGCTGCCCCGGACTGCCGCGGCGGCGGGCAGCAGCGCCAACCTCGCACCGCGCCAGCCGTGTTTGCGGATCATCCGCCCCAGTCCCGTTCCGTCCATGAGGAACTGATCGAGCGCGAAGTCAAAGTCATCGGCGGCGAAACGGTGTTCAACGAGGACCCGGCGTGACACTCCTGTTCGCAGCCCGGACTGCCGCATCCGCCAACGCAGTTCAATGTCCTCCCCCGACTTGAACGAGTCGTCAAAACCCAGGCCCAGCATCAGGTCCCGGTCGACGAGCGTCGCCACCAGGCCGAACCAGTTGCGGCTACGGCCGGTCCGATGATGATGTGCCAGCGCCTGCCCCCAATAGCCTGGGCCAGCGACACTCTCCAGACCGGCTTGGAGGGCGTCGTAACGGCCCTCGACCATCTCGGTAAGCAGGTCGGCCACCCCCGTGGTCCCAAACACGACGTCGGCGTCGACGAGGAGGACCCAAGGGGTACTGCTGCTCCGCACGCCGAGCGTTCGAGCCCACGGCAGGCCGCGGCCCTCGTCACTCAGGACCCGGGCACCAGCCGCCAGGGCGATGTCGACGGTGCGGTCGGTCGACAATCCGTCCACCACGATGATCTCAGCGACACCCGATTGCCGCAGGGCCTCAAGACAGCGTGGGAGCAGGTCCTCCGCGTTCCGGGCCGGAACGACGGCGGTGACATCGGCAGGGCTGTTACCCATCGTGTCCCACCCCTTATTCCTGCTCATCGAGGACCGACGGCAGCAGTTGCTCAAGATGCCGGACGATGTCGTCCGACGCCTCGTCCGCTGTGTACTCGGAAGGCACCTGCAGGAGGTGGCAGGGCCGTCCGTCGAGGGCCTTGCTTAGCACGAGCCCCTTAGCCGCGAAGTGCTCCCGCCACGGGACCACGGACGTGGCCGCCAGGCCGGTCACGACCCGCTGTGAGAAGCCCGCCATCTCGATGTGGAAGTTGCCGAGCATGCGGTCGACCATCCAGTCGCTCGTCCGCTCGACGATCCGGGTCCGGGTGCCCTCGAAGCGCTCCACGTAGATGGCGGCCGCGAGCGGGGCCGAGGTGGTCACTTTCCGTCCCGGGAACGCCGCCGCCGGGGCGACCATGCGGTGCTCCGGTGACCATCGCCGCGAGAAGTCAGCGAGGCGCGGATAACGGATGACGTACGGGTGCACCACTGTGGTGAGACGGCCTACGCTTCCTGAGAGCCGCGACGGGATGAGGGGCTTCCGGACACCTTCAAACAGGTGCGGGTAGATGGCCCGGTGGTGCGGCTTGATGAACATTGGTTTCGCGTAGCCGAGCAGGGTGGCGTCCTCGGCGAGGAAGGCCCAGTCGTCGCCCATGAGCGACCACCCTTCGCGCCGCATCAGCTTGGCGACGGTGCTCGTCTTGCCGGTCCCCCCAGCAGCGGGAAGCGCGATCGCGTGACCCCGGTACGCCATCGTTGCCGCGTGGATCATGGCGGCTCCTCGACCCACCATGGCGGAGTCGAGAACAGGGACCACAGAGGTCAACAGCTCGCCCGGCCCGTGAATGCGCCACTGTTCTCCGTCCCTTACCACCTGCACGTGTTCGGCTTGGAATCGCACGCTGTTGCCCGTGTAGGCGAGCTCGTGCTCGACCAGGCCTGCATCCGGCATCGGCTCCGGCCGGTCATCAACGACGATGTTGGCCGGCCCTTCGGCGTCAGTGGCGAAACAAGCCAACATGGTCTGGAGCTGGGTTGCTGCCGGCGCCTTTGCGTCGACGCGGATCGTGACGCGGCCGTGGATGTCGAAGTGCAGTGCCTTGGTCTGCCCGGTGTGCATGGTCGTCCTCTGTCTGGGTGGTTGGTCGGGTGGGATGGTGTTGCTGGTGCGGATCGTGTCGGCCGTGTTGACGGCGTCCGCCTACTGCCCCAGTGTGAGCACCAGTTTGGGTGCCGCAGTGCTTCCGACCTCCCTCGAGTTGAGGTCCAGGCCATCGCTGCTGCTGGAGTTCAAGCCAAGGGAGAGCTGTTGTCCGAGTTCGCCGCCCACCGCGCTGGCTGTCAGCGAAATGTTGTAGGTGGTGTTGGTCGTTGTCGGGCCGAGTGTCCCAATGCTGGTGGTGCCGAGCGCCGGATTGTTGCCGTCCGTGATCCCGGTTTCGGTCCAGTTGTCATCGGCGACCACTCTCACGCTCTGCGTACCCGTGGACCCGCTCCCGGCACTGCGCAGCTGCAGCGTCGCACCCTGCAGCGTCCTTCCCGCATATGGGGTCAGGTCGAACTTTAGATAGGTGGCCTCGACCGGGCTGTTGTCCACGCCCAGCAGGGTGTTCGTGCCAAAGTTCGTCGTCGGCGACGCGCTGGTCACGTAGCTGTCGGCGGTGGCCGTCAGCGTGACCGTCTGCGGTGTCGTACCGCCGCCGCCCGCGGCAGCCGTGGTGAACTGCCAGGTCTTGTCCGCCGCCATTGCGTTACCGGCAGCATCCTTCACCCCGCTGGCACCGCCCTTGATGGTCGCCGTGTAGGTCGTGCTCGCGGCCAGGTCGGCAGTGGGGTTCAGCGTCGCGACCCCGCCACTGTAGGACACAGCGCCTGCCACTGTCCCGGCCGCTGACGTCAGGGTGAACGTGGACGTGCTGACCGTCGTGGAGTTCATCGCCTCGGAGAACGTTCCCGTCACATTCGCCGTCGCCGCTACGCCAGCCTGACCGGTAGTCGGAGACGTGGCCGACACCGTCGGAGCCGTGGTATCCGCCGTGCCGCCGCCGGCGCCGCCGGTGGGGTCGTAGTAGTGCCAGTAGCGGCTGGTGGCGTTGACGTCGGCGAGCAGCAGCAGGCCGCTGTTGGCGGTGCCC
>NZ_JBHUSB010000033.1:0-27513 GCF_042673905.1 Arthrobacter sp. NPDC057009 | reverse complement strand
ACATCCCGGCCAGTCGCTCTAAATTCACTATATCCCACATGACGGGATATCGTCAATTACTTGCTGAAATAGGCGTCCAGGCATTTTTGGATTGAACTCGGAATTTCTCCAGGCCTTCAGCCCGCGAAAGCTGCACCTACAGGGGTTTCGGATAGCCAGATGACTGCGGCGGGAAGGGGAGGCCTGGACGTTCTCGTGAGCCGGGTTTTGGTGCTGCCGCCCGGGATACGGGGGAGATTAGTCTCTGCCGGCGGTGCTGCCACGGCAACGGGGGACTGCGTGGACACAATGGCCGGGTGAGGCAGCTGTGCTGCGAGCGTTGGGAAAGATGGCGACAGGAGTCAGAGATTCAGGGCAGGGCACGTATCTGTGTGGGCCTCTTCACCCGGACTGGAGCCTGCTGATCGGACCTACGCGTCGTTCTGGCTCTGGATGAGGCGCCTGGAGACGGTGGCTGCCGCTTCTTTAACGGCCTTCACCGCCTGCTCAATGTTGATGTCGCGGACGTGTTCATCCCATGCGACGCCCACGCTGCCCACGGATGTTTTTTGGTCGGTGAGGATGGGCGCGGCGACGCCGTAGACTCCTGGGTTGAACTCCCCGCGGGTCAGCAGGTAGCCGTCCTTCTTAATCTGACCCAGGGCTTTGCGGAACTCGCTCCAGGAAGCTCCCAGCCGGGCCTTCTCAATTTCAGCACTGTAGCGCGGGTAGATTGCCTTCAGCCGGTGATGGGGGAGGTAGGCGAGGATGACTTTTGAACCGGCACCTTGGAACAACGGCCGGCGTTGTCCCCGGCTGAACCGGTTTGCCGGGCTCGATGGTGCGCGGACTTCGCCTACGCACAGCACCGAGTCACGGAACGCGGTCAACAACAGAGCGGAGTGTCCGACGTTCTCTACAAGTTCTTCCAGGACCCCGTGGCTGGCGAGGAGTAAGGGGTCCGTCTGACGGATCTGTAGGTCCATCTCGATGATCCTGGGACCAAGGCTGTAGTATCCGTTGCGGACCGTGGTGAGCAGGCCCGCATCATGCAGGGTCTTGATGTAGCGGTAGCCCGTGGAACGTGAGGTTTCAAGAGCTTCAATGAGGTCTGCCGTCGACCAGACAGGCTCTTGTTCCGTGAAGAGGTCCAGGATAGTGAGCATTCTGGCAAGACTGCCAGCGCTGTCGGAGCTGCCCGTGAGCTCAGCGACATTCTCCGACAAACCGAGTCCGTTCATGACCTGAGGCCCATCCTTCTCTACGAGCCGTATACCAAGACCATCGAAGGCAGCCTCACGAACGGCGGCTTTACTGCCATTATAGGCGCGGCGCGGCGGCGGACGCTGAGTTGATGTTCAGCGTCCGCCACCCTGCCGATGATTTCTTGGTTGGTGCTACAGATCAGATGCCTACGGTCTGGCCGCCGTCGATCACCATTGCGTGACCGGTTGCAAAGCTGCCAAGGTCCGAGGACAGCCACAGAACCGCCGAGGCGATTTCTTCCGGGCTGCCCATCCTGCCGACAGGCTCCTGGCCGATCACTCGCTCCCGGCCCTCGGGGGTGCCGCCGGAGAACCTGTCCATCATCGGCGTTTCGATGATGCCCGGGCAGATTGCGTTCACCCTGATGCCCTGCGCGGCATAGTCCAACGCCGCCGACTTGGTCAGGCCGATCAATCCGTGCTTCGCGGCGACGTATGCTGCCTGACCCCGGATCCCGACAACTCCGGCTCCCGAGGAGGTGTTGACGATGGATCCGCCACCGGTCTTAAGCATCGCGGGAATCTGGTACTTCATGCACAGGAACGCACTGCGCAGGTCGATGTCGAGCACCCGTGACCACTCATCCTCAGAGATGTCGATGAGAGCTGCTGGCGGCTGTTCAATTCCCGCGTTGTTGAAAGCGATATCAAGGCGGCCGAATTCCTGAACCGTCTGTTCAATGGCAGCCTGGACTTCCTGTGAAGACGTCACATCGCATTTGACCGTCAGCACCTGGCCGCCGTACTGGGCCAGCAGTCGGGCTGTTTCCTCGTTGCCCGAGGTGTCGATATCGGCCAGCACGACGTTGGCCCCTTCCGCTGCGAATGCTATCGCCGTAGCACGGCCGATTCCGCTCCCGGAACCGGTAATAAAGGCGACCTTTCCAGCGAATCTGGATTCAGTCATTTGGGGTCTCACTTTCTGTTGCTGAGAGGGTGGATCATGGCTGCCGGCCCCTGCCGGCACGCGCATCGAAGGACGACGCCTTGCAGCGTCAGGACTAGGCCGCGGGTGAGCCGGTGTAGCGGTCCCGCAGTTCAACCTCAAGCTCTTCCAAGGTACGGCCCTTGGTTTCGGGGATGAAGCGGAATGCAAACAACGCGGCCAGGAGGTTGAGCACAAGGAACCCGGAGAAGACGGCCACAGAGCCGTACTGCTCGGCCAGGATCGGAAACAGGAATGAGATGAGGGAGTTGGCGATCCAGAGCCCGCCAAGGGAAGCTCCCATGGCAAATCCCCGGATTGGCAAGGGGAACAGCTCGGACAGAACGAGGAATCCGGTGGTGCCTAGGAAGGTCACCATGAAGGCGGTCACCAGCAGCATGAACGCCAGGATCAGGTAGGAGCGCAGAGTGGAGTCGGGCAGCAGGTAAGTAATGAGGAGCCCCAGATGGGAGGCGGCAACACCACCGAATCCGAGCAGCATCATCTTGCGCCGGCCCATGAGTCCGAGAATCCACATGCCGACCACCGTGAACACGATCATGGCGATACCCACGGTGACTGAGGCGAGGAGGGACGCGGACCGGGTGAGGCCAGAGCTCTCCAGCACGGTCGGCGCGTAGTACATGACCACGTTGATGCCGGTGGTCTGTTGGGCGACGGCCAAGATGATGCCGATGACGACCAGCCGCTTCATCCATGGCGATTCGCGCAATGTCGAAAAGATCGAGACCTTGCCCTGGATATGGTCTGCTTCGACGATGGCCGTAATCTGCTGGTACTCATCCTCGACACGGTCTGCCAGGTGCGCCCGCTGCAGGGTATGCCTTGCTTCCGCCCACCGCTGCTTGCTCGCATACCACCGGGGCGTGTCGGGCAGTGTCAGCATGCCCACGAGGAGTGCGACGGCGGGCACCACTGCGACGCCGAGCATGTAGCGCCACACGACCTGGTCACCGATCAGGTTGGCCAGTACCGCGTTGATCACGAAAGCCAGGAACAGGCCGATGACCAGCATGAGCTGGTTCACGGTGACAATGCGGCCCCGCTGTGACGCCGGCGCCATTTCGGCAAGGTACAGGGGAACGACCACGGAGGCAACGCCGACGGCGTATCCGAGGGCAATGCGTCCCGCGACCAGGATGGCCACGTTGGGAGCGAGAGCGCAGACGGCCGTGCTGATGACGAAGATGACACCGGCCACGACCAGTGACTTCTTCCGGCCCACCCGGTCGGCGATCGGGCCGCCCAGGAGCGCTCCTGCCGTCGCGCCGGGGAACAGGAGGGAGGTGACGACGAGTCCCTCCGCGACGGCACTCAGCTGGAAGTCTTCCTGCAGATACACAAGCGCTCCTGCAATCACGCCAGTGTCGAAACCGAACAGCAGACCGCCCAGGCTGGCGATCACGGTGAGCCGGAACATAAACGTTCTCGGGTCTTCGCGACCGGCCGGGGTGGTCAGCGCTCCTGTCGAATGTAGTTTTTCGGACACGAGGTCTCCTTATTGATGAGCAAGGCTCAGGGAGCAAGTCCCGCCCCCGCGGGTCCGATCGGCCTCGATCGTCATGCGTCTTACTGCCTTGGGTTGGTGCCGGTCCCATGCCTCGGGGACCCAGCGATATGTTTTCGGGCTGGCCCTTGCTCGACACGGGTGGATCGTCTCGGTGAGGACCAGTGATCTGACCTTCGCCCCTGGCTCTATTCGCCGGCGCTTCAGCCTGATGTCGCACAAGCTTCTCTGCTGTGATCTTGAACATATCCTGTATTATGAGACTGAGTCAATAGTCAGGGAGTCTGTCACTTGTCGCCTGTGAGGACCCAAGTGATGACGCCGAGGAGAAGGAAGGTCTGAAAAGCCATGCGTGCAACTGCCGAGACGGCGAAGGTGCTGACCGAGTACTACGCAGCCATGGAGGCGAACAACCCCTCCGAGTTCGGGTCCTACTACGCGGAAAACATGACCCTGACCTTCGGGAACAGTCCGGAGATCAAGGGCCGTGAGAACATCATCGCGGCTCTCAGTGACAAGCTCAATGAGGTGGAATCCCTCGGCCATGACCTCGTGAATGTGTGGGAGGAAGAGGGTGGAGTCATTTTCTTCGAATCCATCGGACGTTGGACTCTTCGCAGCGGTGCCGTGATCGAGATCAAGGCGGCTTCCAAAATCACCGTGGTCGACGGGAAATTCGTCGACCAGCGTATCTATGTGGACAACGCCCCCGTATTCGAAGCCCTGGAGCAAGAAAAGGGCCTGGCGGAGCATTTTTAGGCAGAGGCCGCAGAAATTATCTCAGCAATCGAAAGGACCACAACCATGGTGGGAGAACACCGCGAATTTCAGTCCCGTCTGATCGTTACCGGGCTGGATGCGGACGGTAAGTCGTCGTTCGTCAGTGACGGTCCAACGACTGACAGGCTCGTCGCTGACGGCTATACCCGCAACCACCTGTGGCAGGCCACACAAGTGCCGACGCCTGTGATGGCACCCAACGGTCCAGGTGATGCCTCGATCATCCCGCCGCCGCCGGCGGGGTATAACTACGTGATCACGGCCTTTGCCCCGGACAGTGAATGGGACTACGAGGGCGGCTACGCCAGGATTCTTGCGGAATCCGGTGCCGGAGACGCGATCGATCCTAACGATGCACCGGGAATGCACACGACGGACACGATCGATATCGTCACCGTGATTTCCGGGGAGGCATGCGTTCTTCTCGACACCGGCGAGACAACCATGCGGCAGGGCGACACGATCGTACAGCGCGGCACCAAGCATGCCTGGCGGAACAGGACGGACAAGCCATGCGTGGTCTCCGCCGTTCACATCAGCGTGATTCGCTGAACGCCGACGGCCATGCACTCCACCAACAGCACTGACCTGTCCACGCCTGCCCGCCGGGTCATCGTAGGGGTCAACGCCTCAAAGGCATCCGCCGTCGTCGCTGACGACCGAAACCTCCCCGCCACCCTGCTGCCCAACGGAATCCTGCTGCAGGAGCTATGGCAACAGCGGACTATCCCCGCTGCTCCGGAGGATCATCCGGAGGCCGGCTGGACGCTCGGGCCCGACGCGCCGGCCGAGGGTGCCGTCGTCCGGATACTCACTGTCCCGGGTGCATCGGGTGACACCCTGGCGGTGCCCGACCTGCACACGGACGCATCCCTGCACGTAATCACAATGCTCGACGGGGAGCTGGCCGTAATGCTGGAAGACGGCGAAGTAACGCTCTCCAAGGGGGACTCGATCGTACTGCGGGGCAGCTTGCACGATCTCCAAAACCTGCACCCCGCCCCGGCGACTTTCGTCTATACCTCCTTTCCCCTCAGCATTAGAGGCCACGTGCACCGCTAGGCGCAGCAAGGCGTTTTACGCAATTGGCCGCCGTCCACGTGGACGGCGGCCAATTGCGTTCCCGGCGCCTTTCCGCGCACAGCGAGGATCGGATCCTTCATCCGCGCACCGGCTCCGCTTCAAGTCCTAGAGCTGCATGTAGACGCTCTTCGTGTACAGGTAGGTGTCCATGTGGGCAGCAGTTCCCTTGTATCCGTAGCCGCTCAGCTTCGTTCCGCTGAAACCGACCAGCGGGTCGATGTAGCCGTAGCAGTTGACCCACATGGTGCCGGTGTGGACTCCGTGCACGGCGCGGAGTGCGGTGGACAGGTTTTGGGACCAGACCGCCCCGCCGAGGCCGTATTCGCTGTCGTTGGCGATGGCGATGGCTTCGTCGATGTCGTCGAAGGGAAGGATGGAAAGGACCGGCCCGAAGATCTCTTCGCGGGCGATGCGCATGTTGTTGTTGACCCCGCCGAAGACACTGGGCTGCACGAAGTATCCGTTGCCGAGGTCATCGCCGAGGCGGGCCCCGCCGTAGAGCAGTTCGGCGCCCTCATTGCGGCCGATATCGATGTAGTTCAGTACCGTGTCCAGCTGGCTCTGGTTGACGACCGGGCCCAGGGTCGCCGCGTCATCCAGGCTGTGCCCAACCTTGAGCGTGTCCATGAAGGACAGCAGCCGTTCCGTGAACTGCTCGACGATGGGCCGCTGGACCAGCACGCGGGTGCCGGCGAAGCAAATCTGGCCTGAATTCGAGAAGACGCCCATGGCGGCTCCCGGCACGGCCTTGTCCAGGTCCGCGTCGGCACAGATGATGTCCGCGGATTTGCCGCCCAATTCCAGCTGCAGCTTCTTGATGTTCGTAGTGGAGGCTTCGATGATGCGGCGGCCGGTCTCGGTGGAACCTGTGAACGCCACTCGATCGACGTCGGGGTGTGCCGCGAGGGCGTTTCCGGCTGAGCTGCCGGACCCTGTGACGACATTGATGACCCCTGCCGGGACCCCGGCTTCGTGCAGGATCTCGGCTGTGCGCAGCACCGACAGCGACGCTTCCGAGGCCGGCTTGAGCACGGCAGTGCACCCGCTGGCCAGGACAGCACCGATTATCCAAAACTGCCCGTTGAGCGGGCCGTTCCAAGGGATGATCCCGCCAATGACACCGACCGGTGCCTTCAGCGTCATGGTTGCCACGTTCCCGGGGATGCCATTCATCAGCGTCTCACCGGAGATGCTGGTCGCCTGCGACGCAAAGAACGCGAGCATCTTCATCAGTGAGGCCTTGGAGTTGCGCAGCCTCGACACCGGGGCGCCCATGTCCACGGCCTCAATCTGGACGAGCTCCTCGAACCTCTGGTCAAGGACCTGCGCGACACGGTTCAACAGCGCCTGCCGCTCGTAAGGGCTCCAGGAACTCCACGGCCCGTTAAAGGCCTTCCGCGCCGCACCAACCGCGCGGTCGACATCCGACGGGCCGCCGGCAGCGAAACGCGCCAGAACCTCACCCGTGGACGGATTATTGGTGCTAAGGGTCTTTCCGGACTCGGCCGAAACCATCTGGCCGTCGATAAAGAGCTGGTGCACGTCGCGGGAGAGGAAACTTTGCGCCTGCTCGGACGGTGCGAAGCTGTGCTGGGTGGTGGTCATGACATTCCTTCCAGGATGACCGTTGACATGCTGTCAGTCGAAGATGAAGACGCCTTTGCCGATCTTGCGCTGGTCGAACAGCTCGTAGGCCTTTTCGGCCTCGGCGAGGCTGAACTCATTGGTGAACAGGGACTCAACGTCCAGGCCACGTTCGGCGACGAACTGGGCGCACTCTTCCTGCTGGTTTTTGCTGAACGTGAGCGACCCAAGAACGGTCTTGTGCAAATGGATGAGCTCTTCGCTGTCCAGGTCGATCTTGCCGAAGACTCCGACCATGCACGCGGTCCCCCACGGCCGGGCTGCCTGGATGGCCTGTCGGCGTACGGCGGGGATGGCGCTGCACTCGATGGTCTTATCCGCCCCTTCGCCGCGGCGGGTCAACTCGCGGATAGCTTCGACAGGATCCTGTTCCCGTGAATCGACGACGTGGTCGGCTCCGAACTGCTTGGCCATCTCCAGCCGTGACGGTTCGACGTCCACGGCGATGACCCGTGCTCCAAAGGCCTTGGCCAGCAGGGTGACGCTCAGTCCAACGGGTCCCTGACCGAAGACTGCGACTGTTTCATCGGCGGACAGATTAACCCTCTTGATGGCGGCGAAGGCAGTTCCGGTGCCACAGGAAATAGCCGCACCGGTCTTAAAGGAGAGCGAGTCTGGCAGTTTGATGAGGGTGTGTGCCGGGACCTTCATGAAGTCGGCGTGGCCGCCGTCTCCGTTCAGTCCACCGTAGACGATGCGCCCGTTGGGGCAGTACTGGGTCCAGCCGGACCGGCAGTACTGGCAGGTGCGGCATCCGTCATAGTGGTGGACCATGACCCGGTCACCCACTTTGGCCTCGCTTGGCTTGACGGCGTCGCCGACAAGCTCGACGACTCCACACGGTTCGTGCCCTTCAATGACCAGCTCCTCGCCGGTACGGACAGGACCGTGAAGATGGTGGAGGTCGCTTCCGCACATTCCCGAGGCCTTCATGCGGATCACCACTTCATCCGGCCCCGGTACAGGGTCGGGATAGTCGCGGATCTCGAGCCTACCCTCGCCTTGGAAAACAACGGCCTTCATAGTTACTGCTCCTTGATGGTCAGGATAAACATTGATGACGCCTTGGATGCGTTTGCACCCGCGCTGTGGGCCAGGGTCATCTCCACTGACCGGGAAGAGATGACCGACGATTAGATGGGCCTGACGTCCTCGGACCGGTAAGTCCGCTCCGAGGACGTCAGGGCTTACGCGGGCAGGTGCTGCAGCCTGTAAACGCGCTGCGATCCGCCGGTCTTCACGCTATGCGCGTGCCTTTGGTTCTTCTTCCAGCGCATCAGCCGTGTCACCCGCGGGAGCGATATGCGCCAGCGCCTCAGGAGAGGTATCCACGCGGGCTGCGGCGTAGATCGCTGTGGCTGCGACGTAGAAGCCCGATACCGTCAGGATCACCCCGATGATGCCGTAGCTGTTGAAGAGCCACAGGACGATGAAGGGGGACGCGATCAAACCGACGCGGCCGACTGTCTGGGCGAGGCCACCGCCGCGGAAACGGAAAGCGGTCGGGAAAAATTCCGGGACCGTGCCGAGGCACAGGGTCAGGAACGATGCGGCCATGGCGACCAGGATGAAGCCGACGGTGATGATCAGGGCCGGTTCTGTCATGAACGGGTAGATGCCGGCAACGATTGCTGCGAGCGTTCCCGAGAGCACGATGCTGCGGCGACGTCCGAGACGGTCAGCAAGGAGCATGCACAGCAGCGGGCCTGCGACGTAGCCGGACATGATGGCGGCGTTGAACCCGAGTGACGATGTAACGGTCATGCCTTGCTTGACGAAGAACGTCGGCATCCAGCCGGTCACGGAGTAGGAACCGAACAGGCAGATGATGGTCAACACCAGCGCCAGCAGCGTCCGCCGGATCACCGTCGGGGAGAACAGTACCGTGATCGGCACGTAGTTCGTCTTCTCGTCGGTCACGACAGCCTGCTTGCCTGAAACCGCGCCTGCCTTGGGGCTCGTAACGCCCGATTCCTTCTCGATCCGCCGCAGGACGGCCTCGGCTTCTTCATGCCGGCCGCGGGATTCGAGCCAACGCGGGGATTCGGGCATCTTGCGGCGAAGCCACCATGCAATCAGGGCACCTACACCGCCGATGATGAACATTGCCCGCCAGGACCACATGGGAATGACCAGCCAGCCGATAAGTGAGGACATGGAGACGCCGAAGCCGCCGAAGATGCCCAGCAGGCCCAGGTATTTGCCGCGGTGGCCCCGGGGGAAGAATTCGGTGATCATGCCGTAGCAGATCACGTATTCGGCACCCATCCCAATGGCCATGAGGAACCGCAGGCCGATAAGGACCTCCATGTTCGGTGCCAAGGCTGCGCACAGAGCGAGGATTCCGAAGAGCGCAAGGTTGAACTGAAAGGCAAATCCCCGGCCGATCCGGTCACTGAGCCAGCCTGCGAAAGCCGCCCCGATTGCCAGACCCGCGAAAGTGGCTGACAGGAACATTGAGTTCAGTTCGAGCGTGGAGAATCCGGTGGGAAGCATCGAGGCCAGCACCGCGGACGAAAGAGTGTTGTCGAATGAATCGAAGAACATCCCCAGGCCGACCAGCAAGGCCATGCGACGGTGGAACTTGCCGATAGGGAGATTGTCGAGACGCTGGCTCACATTAAGATGCGTGGCGGTCATCGGACGGCACCTTCCGAACGTGCTTCCGTGCGCAGGGCCTGGCACGAAGCGGTGGCAGAACGGCGGATGGTGATGGAAAGCAGGTCCCGTTTCGGGATGACTCGGGTAATACGGGCATGATCGGCTGGGCTGAGAGTGCAAGCTTCGCATGAAGTCGATCGACACTGTTCGGACATTGCGTGTCACTACCTTTGGCTGGGTGTTCGGTGCGCAGCGCGCGAACACGACGGTGTGTTGTGAACTGGTTCTTCCCGAGGCGGCAAACCGTACCGGGAAGAATATGTGCCCTTCCTGCCAAAACACTCCCATGCAAATGGTGTGGCCATGACAGTGACGGTGCACACAGTTCCTTGGAACTGCTTCGACAATATCCTGCATTGTGGGACTTAGTCAATAGCGGTTCCTTGCCGCCCTCCCCGTTCCCTCGTCCTTTGATTGGTGATCCCGAGAGTGCCAAGAAGTGGGCCGGTCCCGCACCTGAGGGTGCGGGACCGGCAGAATGTATGGTTACGGCTGCCCTGCGGCCGACCTGCCCCGTTCACCGACCAGACCTGCCGGGCTTGTCTCGGGCTGAACGTCTTGTCGTAGCGCAGGCCCGGCTTTGTGTCCGGCCGGTACCTTGACGAAGAGCAGCAGGATGAATGCCAGGGAGAGCGCCACCAGCGGGACGCTCATTCCGACGATGGTGTCGCCGGGTGTGGCGAGCTTGCCGATGAGGAATGGTCCGAAGAATCCGCCGGCGGAGGCCAGGGAGTTGATGACCGCGATCCCAACGACAGCCTGCCGCTTGGTCAGGATCTGGCTGATCAGGGCCCAGTACGTGGGGATGTTTCCGATGACGCCGCAGGCGAGCAGAATGAGTCCGAGCATTCCAAGGACGGGGCTGCCGCGGAATATGGCGGTCATGAGGAGGCCGATGATCGCGGTGGCGAAGCAGGACAGCACGATGAATTTCCGTCGCCCGCTGATGTCTGCGTACCGTACGAGGAGCAGCATCACGATGGCTCCGCAGACGTAGGGGATGGCACCGAAGATGCCGATGTTGGTGGGGGAGTAGGCGGGATTGAGTTGGGACACAACCTGCGGGAGGAAGAAGGTCATGCCGTAGGTTGCGACTCCGGCGAGGGCGTTGATCAGACCCAGATACAGGATTTTGGGATTCCGTAGCGCGCGCAGTTCGCTTTTCTTGTCGTGCTTTTCCTCGGGCATGGCCGCGTATTCTTCGGCGATTGCGCCTTCCAGCCACTCTTTTTCGTCAGCCTTGAGCCACTTTGCCTGGCTCGGCCGGTCGGCCAGCGTCAGGAGGAGCCAGATCCCCAGAAGCACAGGGGGCAGGCCCTGGAGGATGAAGATCCAGCGCCAGGAGCTGAGCCCGAACCAGTCCACGTGTTCAAGGATCGCTCCACCACTCAGGCTTCCAGCGATGAGGGCGACCGGCATGGCCAGCGCCATGGCGCCGATGGCCCGCCCGCGGTCATGGTTGAGGAACCAATAGGTGAGGAAGAGAATGAGTCCCGGGAAGAGTCCGGCCTCGGCGATGCCCAGCAGGACCCGGGCAATGTACAGCTGGGTCACATCGTGCACGAAGCCCGTGGCTACCGTGACCAGTCCCCAGGTGATGGCGATACGCGCCAGCCAAAGCCGGGCGCCGACCTTGGCGAGGATCATGTTGCTGGGCACTTCGAGCAGTACGTAGGCGATGAAGAAGATGGCCGCAATGGCGCCGTATGTCGCGACATCAATGCCGAGTTCCTTGCCCATCGTCAGCTGCGCGTAGCTGATGGAGGATCTGTCCATGTAGTTGAACGCATACAGCAGGAAAGCGACCGGCAGGATTGTCCGTCTGACCTTCCTGATGACCGAGGTTCGGTCAATGCCGGCCCTGGCCGGGACGGAATGTGTAGCCACGCTGCTACCTCCTTGGTAGTTGCCCGCAAGGGCGGGTTCTTTGGTCTTCTGACGTCTCTGACGTCCTTGATCGGTCCCGCGCCCAAGACCTCTGGGCGTTGTTTTTTTGCCACTGCAGATGAGTCTGTTCTTCTCCGCTGACGGGGAAGATAGGCCAGGTGTCGGATGAGCTGGCGCGGGAGTCGGTGGCTGGGGTGGCCATGGGGATTTCCAAGGCGACCTTGCCAGATGCTGGTCTGCTCCTTAGCGGACCAGCTCTAAGATCTGGGTGATTTCCCCGCAGGCCTCCAGGGTCGTAAAAAGCTTTTGTGCTTTATGAATACTCTCAAAGGGCACCGGTTGGATCGAGGCCTGCGCGCATTCACTGAACTTTTGCAGGAGCTCGTCCCAGCTCATTGGACGCTCGGGTGTGCCGGGCACATCGGTTCCCAACCGCTCTATGCGGCGGCCGTCATTCAGTACCACCTCGACCTTCCCGGCCGGCAGCTTAAGATTCCAGTTGTAGGCGGAATCGACGATGGGTTCGACCTTCTCGGCCAGGGCCAGGACCCGCTTGTCCTGGAGGGCCTTAGTTGAAAAGTCCGAGATGGTCATGCTGCCTTTGACGAGCGCCAGGGCTACGGTGAACGGCAGGGAGAACTTGGCGTCCATCATGGTTCGCGGTGCCCTACGTTCCGGCAGTGGTTTGCTCATGCGCTCAGCGAAGTCTCCGACGTACACGCGTATGGCCGCAATATCCTCTGCCTTGACGGGGTTTTCCCGGATAAGTTCGATGGCTGCGTGAACGTAAGTGTGCGCATTTCCTACGGCGGGCCAGTACTTGTAGGTCATTCCCGCGCAGAGGTAGTCGGTTCCCAGGTTTTCGAGGATCTTCTCGCGATCGTAGTCACCGTTGAAATAGACCTTGAACACGCCCGCCTCACCCTCGAAGAGGTCCTTCATGCCCAGCATGCCCTTCTGGGCCAGGAGTGCAGCGTTTACGCAGCTTTGGGCTATGAATCCGGCGTAGAGTCCTCGCAGATCGCTGCCGACGCCGAAGATCTGCTGCATTGTGCCGCCCGCGTTCAGGCTGACGATGCCCATGGCGTGGGCTATCTGTTCGGGGTTCAGGCCAAGGAGGGATCCGCAGGCGGCGACGCCAGAATACAGGCCAACCACAGATGACAAATTCCAGTCCATCCGCCAGCCCACGTTGCAGCGCAGCCGGATGAACAATTCTTGGCCGATTGCCACGGCTGTGATCAAGTCCTTGCCGGTCACGTCGCCTTTGCGTTCAGCTAATGCCAGAAGCGCCGGCACCAGGGAACTGTCCGGATGGGCCCCCCAAGGTGTTTGGCTGTCGTAATCGAGGGCATGGGCCAAGGTCCCGTTGGCGAACGCCGCTGCAGCCGCCGGGACGCGGCCACCGAACCCCAAGATCCTGGCTTCTTCCTTGCCTCCGGCATCTGTAATGAGTTCGATGATCGGTTGAACGGCTGGTTCCATGCCGCTGGCTCCCAGCATGACGCCTATTGTGTCCAGAAGGCTCTTTTTGGCTGCCTCAACAGACTGTATGGGTAGGTCCGAAAACCGGGTGTTCGCCGCAAATATTGCCAGGTCGCGGGACAGGTCATGACATGCCATTGAATGTTTCCTTGCTTTCAAAGATTCTGCCCCTCCGGAAGTGAGGGCTTTCCGCTGCAGAGGCAGGATTGATGTGGCGGGATAGGCGGTCAGGGGCGCGCATCAGAGGCACGCGGTTTGTCCACCGTCTACTGAAACCACCGAACCGGTCATGAAGCTTGCGTCGTCGGTCAAAAGGAAGACGATCACCGCAGCAATTTCCTCGGGTTCGCCGATCCGTCCGATGGGATGCTTGGCATTGAACCGAGCGACGTTTTCCGGGTCTTGCATCATGTACTCGATAAGCGGGGTCTTGGTCATGCCGGGGGCAACGGCATTGATGCGGATCCCTAAGGGGCCAAGTTCGGGTGACATGGATTTCGTAATGCCGGAAATTCCAAACTTTGACGCTACGTAAGACAGCCTGTTCGGCACACCCAGGACGCCGGCGCCTGATGAAATGTTCACGATGGCGCGTGGTCCGGCTTGGTCTTTCACTGCCAGCACGAAGGCTTGGCACATGTTGATTGTTCCGTCCAGGTTCACTGCCATGATTTGGCGGTGCTTCTCCGGGACGGTGTCGATGATGCTGCCTGCTCCGGTGATCCCGGCGCAGTTGATGAGACCGTGGAGTCCGCCCAGCCTTTCGCTCATGTCGGCCAGAAGGCCGACCGCTGCGTCATGATCGCAGACATCGAGCACGGCGCCGTGGACCTGGTCAGGGTTTGCGGCAGCCGACAGAGTTGCGTCAACGCCTTCCTGTGTTACATCTACCGCGACGACGGTGGCGCCCTCATTGAGCAGGCGCTTTACGCTCGCGGCGCCAATTCCGCTGCCTGCACCGGTCACCACGACAGTGCGGCCTTCGAATCGCTTCATCGGGACTCCTCTTGGATTTGTGCGAACTCCAGCTGCTGGCCCTCGAGAGGGGGCAGGGGTACCATTCGCACGTTTTGTATGTAAAACAGAATTCCATATATGAGGATGGCAGTCAATAGAAGAAGACGCGTGGCGGAAAAGAGTTCTAACGCACCAGGGCGGCAGAGGGGGCCGGTTAGCAGCCCGGTGTGGTCCCGGCGCCGACGCCACTAGGCGCGGTTGGAGCCTGCTTGAGGCCGCTCAGAAAGTGGTCCGCTGAACCGTTTCCGATCAGGCCGCGACATGGCAAACCGCCCACCTGCTAATCAGCGGTCCCGCGGCTTATCAGCCAACTGACCCGGGGCTTGGGCACGCGTGTGAAGGGGAGGGGCCAAGCGGGCAGGCGCGAGCCCTGCCCCTAAATCCAAGTAAGCTAAACCGGCTTAGTTGCCGCCCGTGGCCCCAGCACCCATACGGCGGGACAATTCACTGCAGGTCTGAACCAGCAACTCGCGCGCCTCGTCCACCGGCATATTGTTCGTCCCCGTGAGACGGTGGATGAAGGGGGTGGTGACGGCGGCGACGACCTTACCCGAGAAGTCGAAGACCGGGGCTGAGATGTTGGTAACCCCTTCTATGGTGAGGGATTTCCCCTGGCAGTAGCCGGCCTTGCGCACCTCGGGCAGGTCGGCCAGGAATCGTGCCCGTCTGGAACTTGTCTCATTCCCCGCCAGCGTTAGCAGGTTGGAAAGTTCGTCTTCGTTCATGAAGGCGGCCAGAACACGGCCGGAGGCAGAATCGTCGATAGGAATCGATGCGCCCAGGCGGACGGTGTTGACGTTGGTGTCCGGGCAATCCACCTGGGCAATGACCAGCAAGTTCCCGGAGCTGAGGATGCACAGGTGAATGCTTTGGCTGATGCGGTTGGCAAGCTTCTGCATCTCATCGCCCGCAATTGCGGTCAGGCGCCTGATGATCGGATGGCGGTTTGCGACTTCAAACAACCGGGTCGTCAGGTGATAACGCTCGGCATCGTCGAGATCGACGTAGCCTCGCTCGCGGAGCACCATGAGCACGCGGAAAATTTCTGATGTTGTGCGGCCGAGCTTCTTGCCGATGTCGGATTGGCTCAGGCCGTCGTCGGCGAAGGAAAGCAGTTCCAGGATGTCCAAGCCTTTTGATAAGGCGGGTGCACGGTACTTGTTATCGCTGGTATCGGCGTCCATGCTCATTCCCGTTTCCTTCACAGTCCACCAACATGTCGCTACGGCATATAGGTTTTATATATAAAATCTACAGGCGAAAGGCATGCCGGTCAAACCGGCATTCCGTGTTTTGCTCTGGCCTCATGCGCTCCGCAGGCGTAGCGTCGGGTGCAAAGGCAATCGTCGTGCACGTCGAATGGCAAGGCGCTCCGGGCTCCGTTTTGCATATGGCTGCTGACATCATTGAAGGAGCCATGATGTCTGGCTGGAATGCTGATACCGCTGCCGGCCCGCTCGAGCCCGGTTCGATGACGTTAGTAGAGGGCTCATCCTTCTGCATATCCTCGCGAAACGGCGACATTTATCCGGGCGGTCCCCATGGTGTGTTTTATGAGGACACACGGATCCTGTCGGGCTGGACGCTGACAGTAAACGGCGAGCGAGTGGAACCCCTGGCAGCCAAATTAAGGGAACCATACCGGGCGCTTTTTACCGGCCGCGTCCGGGCCGCAGACGGACACGCAGACACCCCGCTCATTGTCGAACGCCTTCGTGAGGTGGGTGTCGGAATCCTGGAACGCATCACTCTCCACAATTACTCGCCGATACCCACCCGGTGCATGGTCACTCTTAACGTCAGCGCGGATTTCGCTGACCTTTTCGAGGTGAAGGAAGCCAGAATTCAGCGGCGGTGGGATGAATCACGTGCAGCAAGCGGCAACATGTTGACGATAGCCGCCTCGTGGGAGGACGTCCGGAAAGATGTAATCATTTCGGCGCCCGGCGCGGAAGCGTCTCCGGAAGCAGTCACTTACCGCATCGTGGTTCCCCCGCACGGACTGTGGAGTGCACGTGTGAGCATTACCCCCGGCGACGGCCCGGGTCCGGTCCCGCAGTTCATTCGTCCCGGCGAGGACCAGCCAACTCCGCGGGACCTCCGGCGGCAGGAGTGGGTTGCCCGGATCCCGGTCCTGGAAATGGGAAACCGCTCCATCGAGCGGACTCTCCGCCGCAGCTACGATGATCTCGGAGCACTGCGGATCGAGGATCCTGCCCACCCGGAAAGAATTGTCGTAGCGGCCGGGGCCCCTTGGTTCATGACCCTGTTCGGCCGAGATTCTCTTTGGGCGTCCCTCATGGCGCTCCCAGTAGATCCGTCCCTGGCCTTCGGCACACTCCAGACGCTGGCCGAGCACCAGGGTACCGCTGTGGATGTCATGAGCGAAGAGGAACCGGGCAAGATCCTGCACGAGGTCCGGTTCGGCGTATCCAGCGGGCTGGCCCTGGGCGGAAAGTCCGCCTATTACGGCAGTGTCGATGCAACGCCCCTGTTTGTTGCCCTCTTCGGGGAAGTGAGCAGGTGGGGGTTTGCTGCCGAGGCGGTAGCCTCCCTGCTGCCGCACGTGGACCGTGCGCTGGACTGGATCCGCGACTACGGCGACAAGGACGGGGATGGCTTTGTTGAGTACGCGCGCCTTAACGACCGGGGCCTGATCCATCAGGGATGGAAGGATTCGTGGGACGGCATCAACTTTGCCGACGGACGGTTGGCGGAGCCCCCGATCGCCCTGTGTGAGGTGCAGGCTTACGTTTACGGGGCTTACTTGTCACGGTCGTGGCTGGCGTACGACGCGGGCGACGTGGCTTTGGCCGCTGAGTACAGAGACCTGGCTGCCAAGCTGAAGGAACGGTTCAACGCAGAGTTCTGGTTGCCCGGCCGGGGATATTACGCCGTGGCGCTGGACGGAAAGAAGCGGCCGGTCGACGCGTGTACTTCCAACATGGGGCACTGCCTGTTGTTCGGCATCGTCGATGACGACAAGGCTCCCCTTGTGGCCGAACGGCTTATGTCAGACGAAATGTTCAGCGGATGGGGTGTGCGGACCTTGGCGAGCGACATGGGGGCGTACAACCCGGTCAGCTACCACAATGGCTCCGTGTGGCCTCACGACAATGCCATCATTGCCGCCGGGCTCCTGCGTTACGGCTACAAGGAGCACGTACAGAGAATCTCCACGGCGCTCCTGGAGGCGGCCGAATTCTCCCAAGGGCGGCTACCGGAGCTGTTTTGTGGCTTTAGCCGCGAACACTTCGACGAACCCATCCCATATCCAACAGCCTGCTCTCCCCAAGCCTGGGCTGCCACGACCCCCATCATGCTGATCAAGACGCTGATGGGCTACTACGCGGACGTTGCCCGCGGCGCGCTCTGGATGGATCCCGCGTTCCCCGAATCCTACGGGGACCTTCATATCACTAATGCACCCATGGCAGACGGCAGAATCACCATCGACATCTCCGGCACAAACGCCTTGGTCACGGGGTTGCCGGCAGGAATGCAGCTTCATCACGGGATCCGCCCAAGGGCAACTGAACTGGCAGAACGGGCCAAGCGAGTGAAGAGCACGTAGGCGCGTGTATCACTGCTCACATTTTTCAAAGAAATCCTATTATGTGGGATATGGTTGATTTTAGCCAGCAACAAGGGGGTTGTTTAGGAGAGATCTATTCGCCTATACCTCGCTTGAAAGGGGCAGCCTTGATCACGCGCAAAGATAGCCCAACCAGTAGGCCCGGGATCAGCCCGGGCCTAACCCTTTTATTCGCCCTCGTCGGCGGCGCCGGCGTTGGGAACCTGTACTGGGCGCAGCCGCTCCTGGGTGACATCGCTTCAGAGCTGGGGGTCGCGCCGGGTACCGCCGGGTTGCTCGTGACATTCGCGCAGATCGGTTATGCCCTGGGCATTTTCTTCGTGGTGCCGCTCGGTGACACAAAAAACAGGAAGCGCCTGATCCCGGCAATCATGGTGTGCTGTTCTTTGTCGTTGGCTGGCTGTGTGCTGGCTCCGAGCTTTGCCCTTCTGCTGTCCACGCTTGCCTTGGTGGGCTTCACGAACGTCGCCGGACAAATGCTGCTGCCGCTGGCCGGAGATCTTGCCACGGATGAACAACGCGGTCGGGTGCTCGGCACGGTCGCTTCCGGTCTTCTGTCCGGGATCCTGCTATCGCGCCTGATCAGCGGAGTTGTGGCAGACATGTTCGGGTGGCGCATGATTTATGGCTTGGCTTCGGGAACGATACTGGTCCTCGCCGTCATCATGTGGAATGCGATTCCAGTTCTCGCGCCGCGGGAACGAATCTCTTACGGCAGGCTCCTTTACTCGGTGCTGCAAGTTGCTTCCCGGTACCCGCGGGCGAGAATCCTTCCTCTCTTCGGGGCGCCCCTGATGTGCGTCTTCACCGCGTTCTGGACTGGCCTGACGCTCTTGCTATCCGCCCCTCCATTTTCACTTTCGGCAACAAGCATTGGCTTAGTGAGTCTGCTCGGGGTTTTGGGAGTCATCGGCGCCCAGTTCACCGGACGGGTTTATGACCGGGGTTGGGCAGTGCCTGCCATCGGCCTGGGGCTAATTGCTACCCTGGCCGCCGTCACCGTCGCTGGACTCGGCAGCTCATCCCTAGTCGCGATCCTCGTCTCCGTCGCGCTTCTCTCGGTCGGCGCCCAGTCGGTGCTGGTGCTCCTTCAGACGATGATGGTCTCCATCGACCCGGCCGCCCGTAGCCGCCTCAACACCGCCCACATTGTCAGCAATTTCATTGGCGGCGCCCTTGGTTCAACTCTGGCTGCGGTCCTCTGGCAGGTCGGCCAGTGGGCAGCCATCATGTCTTACTCCTGGGCAGTCATCGTCCTGACGCTCATGTTGTGGCTGTATCAACGAAAGCGGGCCCTGGCAGCGGACGCGGCCTGCTCCAGCAACAGCCGGGGCGCGGCAGCGGAAGCAAGACAGACGATGCAGAAGCCGCAAAGCCCGAACCCTCGATGCCAGCTCGCGACCGAGTCACGCCTTGCTTAGCCCCCGTGGTCGGGCAGCGCTCTGCCACTGAAGGGCAATGGGTCTTGGATCAGGCGTTGAGACACCGTTTGCGCTGCTTGCCTAACGGCAGCGACAGCACCCTGCACATCAACGTCGCTCCGTTCCTTTTCATCCCATGCAACCCCGATGCTGCCCAGGGCTGTCTTCTGAAAAGAAAGAATAGGGGCTGCGACGCCATAAACGCCGGGGTTAAAGTCACCCCTGGTCAAGTGATAGCCGTCCCTTTTGATCTGGCCAAGGATCTTGCGGAAATCGGCCCATGTGGTGCCCAGCCCAGCGTTGCCGATATCTTTGGCGTGACGGGCATAGATTGCCTTTAAGCGGTGATGGGGGAGATGAGCCAAAATCACTTTCGACCCCGCGCCTTGAAAGAGCGGGCGCCGTTGTCCACGGCTGAACCGGTTTGCTGGGCTCGTGGGCGCCCGGCACTCCCCGATACACACGACCGAGACATCGTGAAACGCGGTGAGCAGAAGGGCTGAATGCCCGATCTTCTCCACCAACTCCTCGAGGACGCCCTGACTGGCAAGCAGCAGCGGGTCAGCCAAACGGATCTGTAGGTCCATCTCAATAATCCGCGGGCCAAGGCTGTAATAGCCATTGCCCACAACCGTGAGCAGCCCAGCGTCGTAGAGCGTCTTGATGTAGCGATACCCGGTTGCTCTTGAAGTCCCCAGGGCCTCGATCAAAGAAGCCGCCGACCAGTAAGGCTGCGCTTCATCGAAAAGCGCCAGAACGTGCAGCATCCTGGACAAACTTCCCGCGCTGGCGGGAGCTGTTTGCTCAAGGCCCGTACTGGACAGCAATGCCCGTCCTGTCATGACGTGCGTCCTACCTCTCTTTACAAGTGTTACCCCATTGAGGAATCGGCCAGGGCAATACCAGATAAACGGCGCCTACCATGAGCTCTCAGGGTCAATAGCGTTCTCGCCGTGGCGCGAGGTCCAAGCGTGGGGCCGAGCTCCCTAGCGTGGCGCGTAGCCAGTCTGACGGCAGCCCAGCACCCGGGCGGCTCAACTCTTTGGGTCCGATCAGCTCTGACGGAACCTATCGGGTCAGCTTCATGGTCCGCCGCGGCCTGCCCTTCTTCTCGCTAAACCCTCTGTTCGAAGTCGCGCATGATGACAACGTTGGGCCGCACCGACGGCTCAACGTAAAAGCCCTGATGATGTGCTGGGTCCAATTAGGGGCGGAGGTCCCATGGCCGGTTTGCGCCGCCCACGGGACCTCTCGCGTTGGTCTACTGTCTAGGCAGTAGCTCCCGCCCCTTCCTTGTTTGCATTTCTCTTGCCAGCCGGCACCCCAAGCAGTGCTGTTGGTGTGCGGTAGGTCTCCGGGGAGAGCAGGACACCGAGTGCGCAGAGGCCGCAGATAATGGTCATCATGAGCGCGGCTGGCATCCAGTTGGTGCCCCCCTCGCCGACCAGCGCCCAGCCAATTGTCGGCATGAATCCTGTGATCGCGGTGGCAACCTGTGTGCCGATGGCCAGACCTGTGTACCGGCACTTGATGTTGTACTGCTCTGCGAACAGGGCCGGGAAAATCGCGTTGCAGGCGATAGCGAAGATCCCATTCAGCGCAACGGACGCCAGCAGGATCAGCAGGAGGTCGCCCGACATGATCGCCCAGAAGAAGGGAAACACGAGAACGGCACTACCGATAACGCCGGTAAGGAAGACGGGTTTGCGGCCGATTCGGTCGCTCAGCTTTCCGAAGAATGGGTACAGGCAGAATGCGACCGCGAACTGCACCACCGAGATCCACAGCATCTGGTCTTTGGCCACGCCGACGGCGGGGCTGGTGGCAAACGCCAGACCGAAAATGGGCGGGATGGTGAAGATAATGGAGAACAGCGCCATTAGAACGACACGGCCTAGGGCCTTCGGCTGTGTGCGGAACAGAGTGACCACGGGCGAGGCTTCCCGCTTGACGTTCTCCTGGCCTTCGCGAGTAGCCGTCTCATGGCCTTCAACGAAGATCTCAGGTTCCGCAAGGCGGCGGCGGACGATGAATGCTGCAACCAGGAGAACGACGCTCGCCCAGAAGGGAAGCCGCCAACCCCACGAGTAAAGGATGTCCTGGGGAAGACTGGCGACACCGGCAAATGCAGCCGTGGCAAGCAGGAAGCCTCCGGAGCTGCCCATGGGTGTGAAGCTTGTGAAGAAGCCTCGCCGGCCTTCCGGTGCATGCTCGAAGGTGAGGGTGCTCGAACCGGACTGCTCACCGGCGACGGAGATTCCCTGCAGGACTCGCATAGCCACCAGCAGAATTGGTGCCCAGATTCCGATGGAGTCGTAGCTGGGGATGCATCCGACAAGGAATGTTGAAACACCCATCAGGACAAGTGTGAAGAGGAGGAGCTTCTTGCGCCCGACGCGGTCGCCGAAGTGCCCCAGTACGGCTGCTGCGATTGGGCGGACCACGTACACCACCGCGATGCTTGCCAGCGAGAGCAGTGTGGCGATGAAGGGGTTGGAGCTCGGGAAGAATACCTGTGGGAACACCAGGGCGGCAGCGGAACCGTAGATGTAGAACTCGTAGTACTCGAGCGCAGTCCCGGTTACTCCTGCGAAGGCAGCTCGTTTCACCTGTCTTGGGTCGGCGAGGGAAGTGCGGCCGGGGTTAGCCTGCGCCGGACTGGACGTGGCATTGACGGGCGTGCTCATCGGACGAATCCTCCCTGTCGTAGCGAGCATGGGGCCGATGAGTCTGGTTCTGAAATTAATGCCGTGATTCGATTGTGCTCGACTGGGCCGGGAGCCGGCTTCGCGCCCGGGCTCGTACCGCATTGTTCGGTCATGCGACTTACTACCTTTGACTTGGTGTTCGCAGCGCTGCGAACACAACGGTGTTTAGTAAACAGCTTCAAGGGGTGGTTGATCGGCTCGTTGTCGACACGTTGTCACCGTCTCGATCTCGATGGACTGCCGGCACTTCTTTCGCACATCCTTAAGGTGTGTTGCCGGTCACGTTCATCTGAGCAGATTTTGAAGATATCCGGTATTATCGGAACTTGTCAATAAATGCAGGGTTTCTGCTTAGCAACGTCACGAGAGGATGTGCGGTGGTGTGAGAGATGTTGATTCGTCGGAAAGTGCCCATGAAGTGGGATCGGTGGCCGAAAGCGCCAGCAGCCTGGCCAAAATGCTCCAAATCCTGCGACTGTTCAGCGAGACAGAGCCAGTGTGGTCGACGGCCGCGATCATAGAGGCCATGGAGACGTCCAGGTCAACAGGGTATTTCTACATCAAGACCCTCCACGATGCGGGCTTACTCAATGCCGTCCGCAACGGCCACTACACTCTCGGCCCGGGAATTATCGAAATGGACCTGCAGTTGCGCCTGACAGATCCGCTGCTTCTGGCCAGCCAAGGCGTCCTCGAGGATCTGGTGGACAAGATCGGGCACTCGGCTGTTCTGCTCACCGCATTTCGTGATTCGATCCTGTGCATTGGCGAGTGCCGTGCCCCGAACAGCCCCGCCAACCGTTTCAGCCGCGGGCAGCGGCGTCCCATGTTCCAAGGCGCGGGCTCCAAGGTCATTTTGGCCCATCTGCCCCACCACCGCTTGAAAGCTATCTATGCCCGACAGTCGGAAGAGATCGAGAATGCCGGCCTGGGCAGTACGTGGAGCGTCTTTCGAAAGACCCTGGGTGAGATTAAGAAGGATGGTTTTCTTTTAACCAAAGGTGAGTTCAACCCAGGCGTTTACGGCGTCGCGGCACCCATACTTACCGATCAGAAGACCGCCTTGGGCAGCGTGGCAGTTGCATGGGACGAGCTTGAGCGGCGCGACATTGATGTGCAGCGCGCCACTCTTGCTGTCAAGCAGGCGGCCGCTACCATCTCGGAACGCCTTACAAGGAACCAGCCCGCCTGACAACGCGCTCGGATTGGTCATCTCCAACGCAAGCCATGTACGTGACTTGCGGAGCCGTCGTCCACGGCGTTCCTTATCGGGTAGTCGCGACCGAAGCACCCCTAATGACGCCCATCGTGCGAAACCAGAGGGTACTTGGCCGTCAACGTCTCACGTGGCAGCGGGTTGGGTATCCCGATCCAACTGTCATGTATCGGATCAAGCCATGGGCCGGCTGTCGCTGGAAAGCTCTACCGGCTCCTCGCGCGGCGCCGAGTAGCCCGATGACATCGCGGTGGTTCCGCCGTCGACCGGCAGAACGGACCCGCTGATCTCCCGGGCATGTTCGGACGCGAGGAAACCGATCGCTTGAGCGATGTCTTGCGGTTGAGCGCCTTTGCCCAAGGGAATGCGTTGCACGCGCTGGCGAATCATCTCGGGGTTCGCCTCCGCGACACTCCTCGACAGGTCGGTCCAGGTGAATCCAGGGCAAACGCAATTTACCCGGATGCCATATTGCGCCCAGTCCACCGCCAGCGCCTTAGTGAGCCCGACAATCCCGTGCTTTGCAGCAACGTAAGAGACCGAGTTGGGCATCGCGGCAAGGCCAGCACCGGATCCCACGTTGACAATCACGCCTGCACGGCGGGGAATCATCGACGCAATGCCGACGGCCTGTGACCAGAAGAATGAACCGGTGAGGCAGACATCCAACTCGCGCCGCCAATGCTCTTCAGTAAGCTCCTGGGCTGGTACCGTCCGCTGCGTCGCAGCATTATTGATCAGGACGTCCACGCGCCCGAACTCGGTCATGATGCGGTCGACGTTCTCTTCGACGCTCGCATGTTGACTTACGTCTCCGACGATCCCCAGAGCCTTTCCTCCGGCTCTGCGTACTGCATCCACCGCAGCATCTACTCCGGATTTGTCCAGGTCGCAGATCACTGCCTGCGCCCCTTCACGCGCCACCAGGTCCGCGGTCGCCAGGCCAATGCCTCGCGCGCCTCCGGTGACCACGACGACTTTGTCCTCGAATCTCATAGGTCCTCCTATTTGTCAGTCCAGCAGTGGTTTGGGCGCGAGTGGCTGCGTGCTCCAGAATTCTGGATCATGCCCGACGAATACCAGGGCACCGCTTCGGTGGAGAGCACGCAGGGACTCGAGGGAGCGGATGTAGGAGTCCGGATCCACGGTGACTGACACGTCGGGAAGCGAGTCGTCCCCAACCAGCGTGTCCGCCATATAGCAGGCGTCTCCAGCCAGTACGGCAACGCCGCCAGCATGGCGGACGTGTAGGGACTGGTGTCCGGGGGTATGGCCCACCGTGGGAACGAGGACCAGTGAACCGTCCCCGTAGATATCCCGCTCACCGTCGATGAGATCCACTGTCTGTCCAGTCCGGAAGTCCACCTTGCGGTAGCCGGCCTTTTCTGGCGGCGCGGCATTGGCCGTCTCCCATTCAGCGCGCTGCACCATAACGGCGGCCCGCGGGAACTGGGCATTACCCCCGCAGTGGTCGTAATGAAGGTGGGAATTAACAACCAGCTGCACATCCTCCGGAACGAAGCCTGCCTGCCGCATCTGGTTCGCCAGCTCCTCCTGCTGCGAGAAGTGAAACTTCACCGGTCTTAGTGCCTCGCTGGGGAAATAGGAGCTCAGGTCTTCGTGCACAAGCCTGTTGAAGCCGGTATCGAACACGATCAGGCCCCGGGGGTGTTCGATGACAAAGGCTGGGATAGGGATCGTTATTAGTCCAGTGGTCCCTGCGATCATCCGTTCTTTCGGGATGGTGTGCTGTCCACAAATGAAGGCGTAAACGCGGGGGAAAACGTCTTGCATCATCGCGTTGCCCCCTCAGGCCGCAGGAGGGCTGTCAGGGTTGAGAGATCCTCAACCTGTTCGAGGCCCATAATCGTGTCGATGACGGCATCTGTCGCCTTGGTGGTGAGAACACCTTCAGCATTGTGGCGGAACTTGATAGCCAACTCCTCGGTGGTGGTGTAGGTGGTCGGGTCGGGAGAGGTACTGCCCTTAGGGTAGGATCGGTCTCCAACAAAGGTCTTGCCCCGCGCAGATATTTCCACTCGAGCCGGTCGAGCCAGCGGGTCGCCATTGACTGCACTGCCCCAGTCGGGATGTGCCCGCCACTGGACTCGTGGCATCAGGTTTAGGACAGAGCCGCTGAATACAACGGCCGGGTCCTGCCAGTCTTTGCCTGGGCGGATTCGGTGAGCGGCTACAGAGATTCCATGCGCGAAACTGAACTGCGCGTCGTAAGGCTTATCCACCACTGTATCCACGTACACAGGCACCTTGGCTGACCAAGCCTCGCCGTAGGCGACGATGGAGTCGATCTCGTCCACTTTGATGTCGTGCTCATGGATAACCTGGATTAGTGCGTCGAGGGTTGCGTGAGAGGTCCTGGTCTGTGTGTAGGACTTGAACGAAGTCGTCGTCGGAAAGCGCCACTCGTCGCCCAGCTTCTCTGTGAGTTCGCTGGGCTGCCAGCGCTTGCTCCCGATCAGGCTTGGATAGCCGAACTCCGGATCATCGAGCATCTGAGTGTTGCCGCGGTGTCCCAGTTCTGCCATGTAGGCCGCCGTGAGCGCTGTCAGCACGATACCGCCGCCCAGGCCATACTTAATAGTCGTGTTCGGTACGTGCATCTGCCAGGGTCGCAGCGAATTTACCGGTGAGGTCCCGCCCGCGATGCCCAGCGCTTCCACAGTTACGGTCTCGGGCAAGTCTTTCATCATGGCTGCCGCTGCCGTTAGGCCGAATACCATGCTCGCGTAGCCGAACACCCTCGGAGTGGCTGGAACGCCATTCGATACATCCCGCAGGTCGTCCATCGCCTTCGACAGGCGGAAGCACATTTCCAGGCAAACTGTTACCGCAGAGAGCAGGCGCGCACCAGACAGGTGCCGACTCTCGCCCAACGCCAGGGTCAAGGGCAGGGCATAAGGCGCGACATGAGCGGGCAGATTGATGGGGGCCAGGTCGAGTGCAGTAATGAGATCTGTGTTCGCGAAGGCGGCCCCATGTATGGACGTCCGCTCCTGCTGGCCGAAGATCGTCGCTTCATCCCGACCTGCACCCAGGATGCGGCCGTACTCAACCCCGACGCGGCCATATTCGCTCGACGTAGCCGCAAGGCCGCAGCCAAGCGCATCGAGCAGAATCCTTTTCGTCTCCTTTAAGACCTCCGCCGGAGGGAGCGTCGTTAGAGCGCCTTGGGCAAAGGCGGCAAATTTTTCGACGTTTGTCGGTGACACGATGTTTTCCTTCTAGGTTTCAGATGTCCCAGGCCGGGAGCGGAAGCCGGCAGGTGTTGCTTGTGGGTTAGCTGCTGTGGGTGTAGCCGCCGTCGCAGGCGATGGTTTGGCCGGTGATGAAGGCGGAGGCCGGTGTGGCGAGGAAGAGCATGATGCCGACCAGGTCGGTGGGGACCATGCCGCTGGGGATGCATTGCAGGGATGCGGCGCGTTCGCGGACTTCGACGGTGGGATTGACGGTGCGTTCGACCTCTGTGGCGACACTGCCGGGCCGGATGCAGTTGACGGTAATGCCGTGGCCGCCCAGTTCCCGGGCCAAGGAGTTGGTCATGCCGATGATTGCCGATTTGGAGGTGACGTAGTGCAGGTAGTTCACGGTGCCACGGGTCACCGCGTCGGAGGAGACGTTGATGATGCGTCCGAAGCCGGCTTTGCGCATGTGTTCCGCCACTGCCCGGACGCACAGGTAGGTGCCGGTGATGTTAACCTTCAGAACGTTTCCCCATTGCGCGACGGGGATCTGGTCGAACGGGACCTTATCGAGCGTGGCAAAGATCGAAGCGTTGTTGATCAGCACATCAACACGCCCCCAGGCGCCAATGGCGGTCTCGACCATGGCGTTGACCGAGGTTTCATCGGCCACGTTCACCTTGACTGCCAGCCCGGTGCCGCCGGCATCATGGATTTCCTTGGCTACAGATTCGGCCTTTTTGATGTCGAGGTCGGCGACCACCGCCACGGCCCCGGCTGCGGCGAACTGGCGTGCGAGCTCGCGTCCGATGCCTTGGGCGGCGCCGGTAACAATAACGACCCGCCCTTCGACGCTAAAGTCCCGGGCCGACGCCGGAACGCCGGAGTCATACGAGGTGTGGGTAAGGGGTGCCGTCGTCATTGTCGATCCTCATGGCGTCGTTGTCAGGAAGGGATAAGAGAAAAGCAGAAGGCAGGATTCGATCTCCTCCCAACTGCAAGGACTTCTGAACCTTTTGGGCACAATCAGCGCGAAGGATGGGGCGGTCGAGAAATCTGCTATTGAATATATCCAGCTATATTGGATAACGTCAATAACAGCGCCTCCGGTTGTTATAC
>NZ_JBHUSB010000032.1:0-29326 GCF_042673905.1 Arthrobacter sp. NPDC057009 | reverse complement strand
CCTCGCGACCCTGCATGACACCAGCATTAATCACCGGCCCCGAAAACCCGGCAGGCACGCCAGACCGTGACGATATATTCAGCGCGCTCCTAGGCGTCACGGGCCGCCCGGACAACGCCTGCGCGGCCTCAACTTGCGTGCTACTAGAGGACAGCGAAGGCCCGGTGCTGCTGCACACCGGGCCTTCGGAGATCTGCGGCAGGACCGCGGACAACTGCTTCAGTAACTAGCCGGCGTTCTTGCCGAAGTAGTCCGAACCGCCGGCGTATTCCGTGTGGCCGGACTCGACGTCTGCGGTAGCCATGCTGGCGACCACGGCGGCGAACTCCTCCACCGAGTACAGCTTGCCGGCCTCGGCGCGGCGCGCCTCGATGGCGCCCGGGTTGGAGCGGTCGAGCAGGGTGGCGGTCACGGTGCCCTCGATCATGTCGCCGGAGACAACCACCAGGGAGATGCCCTTCTCAGCCAGGTTCGGCAGCAGTTCGCGGAGGGCGTCCTCGCCGGCGCGCTTGCTGCGGGCTACGGGCTCGTACTCGGGCATGGTGGGCACCGAGTTGATGAAGTGCGCCTGGTGGCTGGTGACGAACACCACGCGGGAGCCTTCCTTCATGAGGGGCACGGCGGCGTTGAGCATGTTGACCTGCGCGTCGCGGTTGAGCTTGAGGGCGTAGCCCTCCTCCATGCCCGTTTCCATGCCGCCCGAGGCGTTGAGGACCAGGATGTCCAGCGAACCGAAGTTCTCCATGGCGGCGCTGGCCAGCGCCTGCACGCCTTCCTGGCTGGTCAGGTCAGCGCCGACGGCGACGGCACGGCCGCCGTCGGCCTCAATGCCGGCCACCACTTTATTGGCGCGCGGCGCCTTCTGGCGGTAGTTAACGACGACGGCGGCGCCCTCGCCGGCGAGGATCTTGGCAACTTCGGCGCCGATGCCGCGCGAAGAACCGGTGACGATGGCAGTCTTATTGTCGAGCTGTCCCATGTGGGCTCCCTTTTCTCAGAGTCAGACTCTGTCTTGAAACCTGTTGATTTGTTCGAAACGTCTAATGAATGGTGGCCTGCAGTCCATCATGCCAGCGGGAATGCCGGATTCCTTTGTCGGAAGGCGACAAAGAAGGCGGAGGGCCGCCGGGCGGAAGCAGGCGGGGATGGTGCGGGAGCCTAGTGGCCCATGCCCAGTCCGCCGTCGACCGGGATGACGGCGCCAGAGATGTAAGCAGCCTCATCGCTGGAGATCCAGCGCACCACGTTGGCCACTTCCGAGGCGTCGGCGAAGCGTCCGGCGGGGATGCTGGCCAGGTAGTCCTTCTGCGTGGCCTCTGGCAGCTCAGCCGTCATGTCCGTGTTGATGAAACCGGGGGCCACGACGTTGGCCGTGATCCCGCGCGATCCGAGTTCGCGGGTCAGCGAGCGGGCGATGCCCACGAGGCCCGCCTTGGATGCGGAGTAGTTGATCTGGCCGGGTGCCCCGTACAGGCCGGAGACGGAGGAGATGAGCACCACGCGGCCCTTGCGCAGCCGGATCATGCCCTTCGACGCACGCTTGATGACGCGGAAGGCTCCGGTCAGGTTGGTGTCGATGACGGAGGTGAAGTCGTCCTCGCTCATGCGCAGCAGCAGCGTGTCCTTGGTGATGCCGGCGTTGGCCACCAGCACCTCGACGGGACCGTGGGCGGCCTCCACCTCGGCGAACGCAGCGTCAATGGAGGCTTCGTCGGTCACATCAGCCTTGACCCCCAGGACACCCTCCGGCAGCTTGGATTCGCTGCGGTAGGTCACGGCCACCTTGTCCCCGTTGGCCAGGAATGCCTCCGCGATGGCCAGGCCAATGCCGCGGTTTCCGCCGGTGATGAGGACGCTGCGGGCCGTGGTTGCTGCTTCAGACATGTGTGCTCCGGATTTCCGCGGAGCATGGCTCCGCTATGGTGGCTGGATTTTGAACTGCCTCCGATCTTATCGTCCGATTGGGAGCCTCCTTCGGATGGTGAGAGAATTGGGGTAGCCATTGGAGCGTGATGAGACAGCCGTGACACCTGAAATCCAGCCCGGACCGCAGACGCCCGGGAAGCGTGACTCCACCGCCGGCCATCCGGAAGTCATCAGCATTACGGATGCCGCCGCAGCGCATTCCGAAGATATGCGGGAGCGCATGATCAAGTACGCCCTCGCCATGGGCATCCGCATGGTGTGCCTGATCCTGATCTTTGTGGTGGACGGCTGGTTCAAGCTGGTTGCGGTGGCGGGGGCGGTTTTCCTGCCGTGGATCGCGGTGGTGATCGCCAACGGTTCGGACAAGGCGGAGGTCCACAGCGAGGCGCTGCTCGACTACACGCCGTACGCTGAACTGGGAGCGGCTGGGGATTCCCGAACCGCGGAAAGCGGCGACACCGCGGATGAACCAACGGTGCTCCAAGGCGAGCTCATTGCTGATGACGAAGAAGACGACGACGGCCGGGGACAGAAAGCTTCATGAACATTTTCAACCTGGGTGGCGGCAGTGGGGATCTTGCCGGGCAGGCCTCCGCGGCCACCTGTTCCCGCAAGGCCTGCCGGGCTGACGCCTCGTGGCAGCTGCTCTGGAACAATCCCAAGATCCACACGCCCGAGCGCCGCAAGGTGTGGCTGGCGTGCGGTGAGCACAAGGCGTGGCTGGAGGACTACCTGCAGACCCGCGGGCTCTGGAAGGAAACCGTGCCCTTCGAGGCGGCGGAGCCGGGCGGGAACGGCTGAATGTACAAGTTCCTGTTTTCCAGCAAGTGGCTGGGCTACCTGCTGCTGGCCGCAATATTCGCCACCGGCTGCGTGTTCCTGGGCCGCTGGCAGATGGACCGCCGGGCCGAAACGCTGGCGGAAATCCAGCGGGTCACGTCCAACTATTCGGCCACTCCGATCACATTTGCCGAGGCCCGCGGCCAGTTCGACCATCTGGACCCGTCCCGGGAATGGACCCAGGTCAGGCTCCATGGCACTTACGACGTCGACGGGCAGCGGATCGTGCGCAACCGCCCCCTGAACGGGCAGCCCGGCTATGAAGTGGTGGTGCCGTTCAAGCTCGCATCCGGCGAGACCGTGGTGATCGACCGCGGCTGGCTGCCGATCGGCAACAAGACGCCCGGCCGCCCGGATTCCGTTCCTGCACCGCCGTCCGGGCAGGTCACTGCAGTGGTGCGGCTCAAGCACAGCGAACCCACGCTGCAGCGCGGCGCACCGGAGGGCCAGCTGGCTTCCATTGACCTGCCCGCTTACGCTGCCGAACTCGGCTATCCGCTGCTGACGGGCGCCTACGGGCAGCTCGCCTCGGAGACACCGCCAGCCGCGGTCACGCCGCAGCCGTTCCCCGTGCCCTCGATGGACGAGGGGACGCACCTGTCCTATTCACTGCAGTGGTTCGCCTTTGGCATCCTCATGTTCGTGGCCTTTGGTTACGCGGCCCGGCAGCAGGCGCGCAACGCCGCGATGGATGCCGAGGACGCTGAAGCGGCGGACGGCGAGCTTGCCCACACCGCCGCGGGAGCCCGCCGTCGTCCGCCGGCACCCCGAAAGCGCAAGCGGCCGACGGCGGAAGAAGAGGAAGACGCGATCCTGGATGCCCAGGGCTACTGACGACAGGAGCACGGAGATGCTTGCCGACCCCGTGGCCAACGTGCGCCGCGCCCTGACCGCAGCCGGTGCCCGTGACACAGTCACGGTTCTACCCGGAGCGGTTCCGACGGCGGCTGCCGCGGCTGACGCGCTTGGCTGCGACGTCGCTGCCATCACGAACAGCCTGGTGTTTGAAGTGGACGGCACTCCCCTGCTGATCCTCGCCAGCGGTGCTGCCAAGGTCGACGTCCGGCTGGTCGCCTCCCAGCTGGGCACGGGGCGGATCCGCCGTGCCGCGCCTGAGTTCGTGCTGCACCATACGGGCCAGGAAGTGGGCGGCGTTGCTCCCGTCGGGCATCCGGCCAGGATCCGCACGCTGCTGGACGCTTCCCTTGAGGAACACGCAACGCTCTGGGCCGGTGCTGGCGACCACCACTCTATGTTCTCCATTAGCTACGGCGAGCTGCAGCGCATCACGGACGCGCACGCACTTCGCGTGCGGTAGGGGCGGGAATCCACTTCGTGCCCGCGGTTGGATTCAGGCGTGCAGGGTGGGCCGGTAGATGAGCTCCTGGGTGTGGCCGTCGAGCGTCCGGCTCTCGATCAGCTCAAGGTCGAAGTCGGCGGCGCCCCGGAAGATCGGCTCCGCGCCGGTCTGACCGGTGATCACAGGGAAGACAGTCACCTGGACACGGTCCACCAGGCCGGCGGCCATCAGCGCGCGGTTCATCGACAAGCTGCCGTGGGAACGCAGCGGCACCTCTGACTCCCCCTTGAGCCGGGCAACAACGTCGACCGCGTCACGACCTACGAGGGTCGCGTCCGGCCAGTCGAGCGGTTCTTGCAGTGTTCTCGACACCACCGTTGCCGGCAGGTGCGTCATCCGGGTGACCCAGGGGTCACGTACCTCGGACATTTCGGTGCTCGAGGCCAGCATCTGTGCGAACGCCCGGTATGTGTTGGCCCCAAACACCATCCGCTGCTCCTCGCCGTACAAGGCGAGGCGGCGCTCGAGCAGTTCGGGGCCTTGTTTGCCCCAGTAGCCGCCCCAGTCACCGGTGTGGGAGCCGAAGCCGTCGAGGCTGCAAAAGACGTCGAAGGTGTAGGTAGCGGCCATGATGCTCTCCTCGAATGCGTCAGATCGGGCTTGGAAATGCAGATGTCACAGCGGGACGAGCCTAGCCACCGAATCCATGGCTGGCCACCACGCTCGATCAAGGTTTACGACAGGCACAGCATCGGGCCCCTGGGATTGCCCTCCATCCAAGGCCACCCCCCTAGGGTGCCGCCACGCTGCAGCCCACCGGCAGGGTGGTACTGCGGCACAGATCTGACCCCCGATTTCGGGGAGTCGCCAGGCGACAGCCCCTACCAGCCCGATTGCCTGGCGGCCGATCTAAGTCTTCCCCGCTCTGGCTTCGAGGAACCCATCTGTGAAGCCAGCAGGAAGCTCAGTCCCGGTGGGGTCGTGAGCGGAAGTATTGGTTGCGGCGGGGTTTTCGTCCCGGGTCGAGTTCTGGTGGTGGTTTGAACCAGGGCACCTCGTTGGTGACTTCGATGGTCCAGTTTTCCTTATGGATCAGGTGGTGGTGATAGCTGCAGAGCAGGACGCCGTTGCCGGTGCTGGTGGGTCCGCCGCGTGACCAGTAGGTGATGTGGTGGGCTTCGCACCAGGGTGCGGGCATGGTGCATTGCGGGAACGCGCAGCCTTGGTCGCGGGCCATGATGGCTTTGCGGATGTGGGGCGGGAAGATCCGTGAGGCGCGGCCGACGTCGAGGATGCGGCCGCCGGTGCCGAGGACGACGGGGATGATGTCGGCGTCGCAGGCGATTTTGCGGATGGTGGCCGGGTTCACCGGCCCGCTGAACGCGAACAGGGCCGTGCCGCCGCCGGTCCGGGCGGCGTTGATCGGACCGGCGGAGGCCGGCTGCGGATTCTGGGCGCCTTGGGCCCACTGTGCGTCCAGCGCTCCTTGGAGACTGGCGGTGCTGGGCTGGCCCAGCCATTGCTCGACTCTGGCGAGCAGGTCGCGGTAGTCGATGGTGACCAGAATCTGGGGTCGGTGCCCGCCGTTGGCGGGCAGGGCGTCGGTGGTGAGGGCGGTCTGGCAGGCGCCGACGAGCCCGTCGAGGCGTTTCTGCCCCTGGGACCGGTGATCCAGGTCGATTTCCGGGACACCCGGGCTGTCCCACCGGGCAAGGACAGCATCAGGGTCCGCCGCCCCGCTGGTCCCGCCGCCGGCGCCGTGGTCGCCGGTCCCGCCGCCGCTGCCGTGGCCGCCGTTCCCGTCATCGCCGTCGCTGCCATTCCCGTCTGCGTGTTCCGGGGCCGGGGTGCGGGGGTTGGTGGCGGTGTTCATGGCGGTGGTGAGGGTTTCGAACTGTTCGGGGGTGGCGAAGATTTCCAGGTGGTGCAGGCCGTGTTTGGGGCGGCGGATGAAGGCGCCCTGGATCTGGCGGAGGGCCGGTTCGGAGGGTTCGGGGCCGTCCTGGTCGATCGCCTCGGCCCAGTGCCGTGCGACGCGGGTGACGAAGTCGGCGTCGTGGTCGATCGCGGTTTGAGTGAGTTCGTGTTCCATCGCGGCGGTGCGGGCCGGGGTGGTGAAGTGCCGGGCCCGGTCCAGGGCGAGGGTGATCGTGGTCGCGGCGCGGGAGCTGACCTGGGCGGCGCTGACCGCGGCGGCGAGTTCCCCGTAGCGGGGCGGGAGCTGTTGGCCGCCGAATCCTGCCCTGGGCAGGATGGAGTCGGCCAGGGTGAGGCGGCGGCGGGCCTCGCAGGCGCTGATGCCCAGCCTGGTCCGAAGGAAATCCACCGTGTTCCGGGAACCATCAGCATTGGGGTCCGCATCCGGGACGGGAACGGCGTCGGGGACCAGCGGTGCCGCGGCGGCGGTGAGCGCCGCGGTGCGGGACCTCTCCACAGCACCGGCAGCGGCCACCTGCAGATGCTCCACCCTCCGGGAGAGCCGCTCAACCCGGTCCGCGAAATCCGCAGACCGGCCAAAGCTCCACAAGGCGGTGTCCTCGGCCGTGATCGCTTCCGAGTCCAGCGCAGCTATGGCCTGGTCAACCGCGTCCAGCTCAGCAGGGACGCTTTGAAGGGCGGTCGCGCCAATGGAAGCCGGCCCAGGGCTTTGGGCGGAAGCGAACCTGCGGGCGCCGGGCTGCTCGGCCCGGTCTGTGGCGAATCCCCCAATGGCTTCCATAAACCCATTCTGATCGGGGGGTCTGACATTAATAGACCCGCCGTCCGGCGCCCAACCGTCGGGTGAACCGCCGTCGGAAGCCCCAGAAGTGAGCCAGCCACCGCCGTCGTTCCCCGAGACGGAAGCGAACGCACCTGTACCGGGCCCTACGGCCCGGTTCCCGGTGAATCCCCCAACGGCTTCCATAGAAACAGTCTGATCCGGGGGTCCGACATTTAAGGGCGCAGCGTCAGTCCCGCCACTGCGAAGGCTACGCCAGCGTGATGAGGTCCAGGTAGTCCTCGTTCCACAGGTCCTCAACGCCGTCGGGCAGCAGCACCACGCGCTCGGGGTTGAGGGCCTCGACGGCGCCTTCGTCGTGGCTGACCAGGACGACGGCGCCCGTGTAGTTCCGCAGGGCGCCCAGGATCTCGGCGCGGCTGGCGGGGTCGAGGTTGTTGGTTGGCTCGTCGAGGAGGAGCACGTTCGCACTGGAGGCCACGATGGTGGCCAGGGCCAGACGGGTCTTCTCACCGCCGGAGAGCACGCCGGCGGGCTTATCGACGTCGTCGCCCGAGAACAGGAACGAGCCCAGGATGCCGCGGACCTCCGCGTCCTTCATGTCCGGCGCGGCGGAGCGCATGTTTTCGAGGACGGTGCGGTCGTGGTCCAGGGTTTCGTGCTCCTGGGCGTAGTAGCCCACCTTGAGTCCGTGCCCGGGCACGATGTCGCCGGTGTCCGGCAGGTCCACGCCGGCGAGCATGCGCAGCAGGGTGGTCTTGCCGGCACCGTTAAGGCCGAGAATGACCACCTTGGAGCCGCGGTCGATGGCCAGGTCCACGTCGGTAAAGATCTCCAGCGAACCATAGGACTTGCTCAGTCCTTCGGCCGTGAGAGGCGTCTTGCCGCAGGGCGACGGATCGGGGAACCGCAGCGCTGCCACGCGGTCCTGCTCGCGGACGGCCTCGAGTCCGCTGAGCAGCCGCTCGGCGCGCTTGGCCATGTTCTGCGCGGCAACGGCCTTGGTGGCCTTGGCCCGCATCTTGTTGGCCTGGTCCATCAGGACCTGGGCCTTCTTCTCGGCGTTGGCGCGTTCGCGCTTGCGGGCGCGCTCATCCGTCTCGCGCTGCTGCAGGTAGCGCTTCCAGCCCATGTTGTAGAAGTCGATCTGGGCCCGGTTCGCGTCCAGGTGGTAGACCTTGTTAACGGTTGCTTCCAGCAGCTCTACGTCGTGGCTGATCACGATCAGGCCACCCTGGTGGTTCTTGAGGAAGTCACGGAGCCAGGAGATGGAATCGGCGTCGAGGTGGTTGGTGGGCTCATCCAGGAGCATGGTTTCCGCGCCGGAGTAAAGGATGCGCGCCAGTTCCACACGGCGGCGCTGACCGCCGGACAGTGTCTTCAGCGGCTGGTTGAGGATGCGCTCCGGCAGTGCGAGGTTGGAGGAGATGGCGGCCGCTTCGGCTTCCGCCGCGTACCCTCCCCCGGACAGGAACTCCGCCTCGAGCCGGTCGTACCGGCCCATAGCCTTGCGCTGGACCTCCGGGTTGTCGCTGGCCATGTCAGCCTGCGCCTTCTTCAGCTTGCCGACGACGACGTCCAGTCCGCGGGCGGACAGGATCCGGTCCCGCGCCAGCTGCTCCATGTCCGGCGTGCGTGGATCCTGCGGCAGGTAGCCGATCTCGCCGCTTCGGGTCACTTTGCCGGCGGCAGGCAGGCCTTCACCCGCCAAGACGCGGGTCAGCGTGGTCTTGCCGGCACCGTTGCGGCCCACCAGTCCGATCTTGTCACCCTTGTCGATCCGGAAGCTCACCTGGTCCATGAGCAGGCGGGCGCCGGCACGGAGTTCAAGTTCCTGAACGGTAATCACAGCAGGTAAGGCCTTTCACAACAGGGAATGCCGCAGCACGGCAGGTTGCATGCCGCGGGCCACAAAGCAAGGAACACCGGGGATGCCGGCCGGAGAACGGCCCGTTCAAGTCTACCGGCCTGTGCAACACGGCCAGAACACGCGTCCCCCCCCGACGAAGAGCGGAGTATTTGTGCCCACGGTTAGACCCCCAGCGGTCCCTCTTGTAGAACAGCAACAAAATGCACCTGTTGGCGGACCAGTAACGTCGACAGGAGCCGATAATTGTTTGTACCCCTTCGACAGGACCTCCCATGACCCAGACACCCTCCGCCGGCGCCCTGCAGCCGGCCAACCGCCGCCGCTGGAACGCCACCGACCTCGGCCTCATTGCCGTCTTCGCCGCGCTCGTGGCAGCCGCAGCACTGGTTGCGGCCATCCCGGTGGGTGGCCTTGGCGTTCCGATCACGCTTCAGACCCTCGCAGTCATGCTGACCGGGCTCGCACTCGGCCCCGGCCGCGCGTTCGCCGCCGTCGGCCTCCACACCCTGCTTGGGCTCGCCGGACTTCCGATCTTCAGCGGCGGACGCAGCGGCCTGGGAATCCTGGCCGGACCGTCGGCCGGCTACATCATCGCCTTCCCCCTCGCTGCCGCGGCGGTGGGCTGGCTGGCCGCCGTCATTATCCGCCGCACCGTGAAGTTCCGGGCCGCCCTGCTGTTCGCAGCCGCCATGGTGACCAGCATTGTGCTGATCCACGGCCTGGGCATCGTAGGCATGATGGTCAACGCCAAGCTGGACTTCGCCAAGGCGTTCCTGGCTGATCTCCCCTTCTACCCCGGCGACATCCTTAAGAACGTGCTCGCCGTCGCGGTGGCCATCGCCCTGCACAAGGCTTTCCCCGACCTGCTGGTCCGCCGCGTCCGCCCGCTCCCCCAGACGCCGGTGACGCAGACCTCTGCGGCGCAGCCCTCCGCAACGCAGCCGCCGGTGACGCAGAAGACCGAGGCACAGAAGGCCGAGACGCCGGAAGCCTCCACCCAGCAGTGAGCACCATCTCCCTGAGGAACGCAGGGGTCAGCGTGGCCATCGACGGCCAGGCTGACCCCAAAGTTCTGCTCCAGGACATCTCACTGGAACTCACCGAGGAGCGCATCGGGGTGATCGGGGCCAACGGTTCCGGCAAATCCACGCTCCTGCGCCTGCTCAACGGCCTCGTTGCCCCCACGGCAGGGACCGTCACCGTCAACGGCGCTGACACCGTCCGCAACGTGCGCGCGGTGCGCCAGCAGGTGGGCTTCGTCTTCACCGACCCCCTCTCCCAGCTGGTCATGCCCACGGGGCGGGAGGATGTTGAGCTGTCCCTCCGGCGTTCGGTGCGGAACGGGAAGGAGCGCCGCGCGCAGGCCACCGCCGCCCTGGACCGGTTCGGGCTGCTGCCGCTGGCGGACCAGAGCATCTACGAGCTCTCCGGCGGTGAGCGTCAGCTCCTGGCCCTGGCGTCCGTGCTCGCGGTGGAACCAGACGTGCTGGTGCTCGACGAGCCCTCCACGCTGCTGGACCTCCGGAACCGCGAGCTGCTGCGCCGCACCGTAGCCGGCCTCAGCCAGCAGGTGATCATGTCCACCCATGACCTGGAACTGGTGCTGGACATGGACCGGGTACTGGTGGTCGAGGCCGGAAAGATCGCGTACGACGGCGGTGCTGCCGCCGCCGTCGAGCATTACCGCTCGCTTTCCGTTCGGAGCCTGTCTGGCGGGGATTTTCTGTGAGGGGCCACGGCTTCCTGCTCGCTAACTATGTGCCGGGCACTTCCCTGATCCACCGGATGCCGCTGTGGCTCAAGTTCCTCCTCGTCCTGGCCTGCGGAGCCGCCTCGTTCCTCATTGTCGATTGGCGGCTGGCGGCCGCAGCACTCACCGTTCTCTGCGTTCTGTTCCTGCTTAGCGGCGCCGGGGCTGTGCGCCTCTACCGTGCCGTGAAACCGCTGCTACCCATCCTGCTGGTGATCGGGGCCTTCCAGTGGTGGCAGCTGGGCGCGCCCGTTGCCGCGCGGATTGTCCTTAACATTCTGCTGTGCGTTGTGGCGGCGTCGTTGCTGACCGCCACCACGCCGCTGCACCGGCTGCTCGACGGCGTCGTCTCCCTGGCGCGCCCCTTCCGGCGCTTCGGGGCAGACCCTGAGCGTTTCGCCCTAACGATTGCCATCATGCTCCGGAGCATTCCGTTCATTGCCGGGGCCTTCGCGGATGTCCGGGACTCGGCCCGGGCACGCGGACTGGAACGCAACCCGCGGGCACTGGTCCTGCCGGTGTTCATCACCACGGTGGCGTATGCACGCCACACGGGCGATGCCCTGGCCGCCCGCGGACTGGGCGAACCGGAGGACTGAAATAGCAGGTTCTGGCCTCCTGTGAGAATGGAACCATGGAATTCAAGCAGTTGCTGCAGATCCGGCGCATCTACGCGCAGCCTGAGGCGCTTGAGCTTGCGAGGGGCCAGGAGATCGTAGAACGCTGGCCGGGCGCCGACGTCGTGCTTGTCGATAACCACTGGAACATCCCGGAGTTGCACGGTGATGAAACCAACGTGCCGCGCTGGTCCCGGATCAAAACGGAGGCGCTGGTCCTGGGTGTCAAGAAGGCGCTGACCATCAAGCCGAACGGCCGGTCCGCGGACTTCATTGCGCCCTCGACGTCGAACGGCTGCGCCATGGCTTGCGCCTATTGCTACGTGCCCCGGCACAAGGGGTATAGCAACCCGGTAACCGTGTTCGCGAACATCAGTCAGATTGCCCGCGCGCTTGAGCGGCACGCAACGCGCCAAGGCCTGAAACTGGAGCCCAACCAGTGCGACCCGGGGCTCTGGGTCTACGACATCGGAGAGAACAGCGACTGTTCCGTGGACGCGCTGATCAGTGACAACGTGGAGGACCTTGTCACCCTCTTCCGGGACCTGCCCACGGCCAAGCTCTCTTTTGCCACCAAATACGTGAACCCGGCAATGCTCGGCTGGGATCATGCCGGCCACACCAGGATCCGCTTTTCACTCATGCCTGCGGGGCTGGCGAAATCCGTTGACGTTCGCACCTCGCCGGTGACGGAGCGCATGGCTGCAATTAACGACTTCGTTGAGGCCGGCTATGAGGTGCACGTGAACTTCTCCCCCGTGATTGTCACCGACAACTGGCTCAGCGATTGGGAGCAGCTGCTACGCGAGCTGGATGCCACCCTTACAGCCGACGCCAAGGCCCAGCTCGCGGCGGAAGTCGTCTTCCTGACCCACAACGAGCGGCTTCACGAGGTCAACATGGGTTGGCATCCGCAAGCCGAGAACGTGCTCTGGCGTCCCGACCTCCAAGAATCGAAGGTCTCATCCAACGGCTTCACCAACGTTCGCTATCGGTCAGGGGCCAAGGCAGCCTACGTACGGCAGCTGACGTCGCTGATCGAGAGCATTGCGCCCTACTGCCGTATCCGCTACGCATTCTAGGGATTCGACTGCTTCCCCGGTACAGGTCCGGTGGACTGCCCTTCCTCGAACCGGCAGATCACCACGGCCTGGCGCATCGGCCCGCCCCGTTCCTCGAGCTGATCGACGAGGGTCTCCACGCCCATCCGCCCCAGCTCAGTGCTGGGCAGCGTGAGGACGGTCATCCTCGGAGCCGTGGCGGCCACGTCCGGCGTTGAGCCGATGAGCAGGACCGACATATCCCCGGGAACGCCGATGCCGTGCTTCTCCAGGCCGTTGATAAACCCGAACGACGCATTGTCGTTCATGAGGATCACGGCCGTCGTGTCCGGGGCCGCTGCAAGGAGCCTTTCGGCGGCGTCCTGGCCGGATACTGGCGACTCCTCACACGAGATGTGGATGGATTCCAGCCCGCGCCGCTCCACCTCCGCGGCAAAGGTCGCCCGGCTCCGCACGACCGGACCGTAGCCGCTCAGTGCATGCTCGGCCCCGCCGCTGTCCACGAAACAGAACCTACGGTGGCCGAGGCCCTCCAGGTAAGAGACCGCCTCGATCATCGAATTCTCAAAATCCACGTCCACGTACGGCAGCTCCTCCGGATGCCGCGTCCGCCCGATCAGTGCGAAGGGCATGCTGGAACGCTGCAGCCGTTCCACCCGGGCATCGTCCAGCTGCACTTCCATGAGCAGGACACCGTCAATGAAGCCGCTGGAGATGAGGTCCTCCACCTGCTCGGCCTCGTTGCTGATCGGCCACAGCACCAGGTTGTAGCCCAGATCCTTCGCCGCCTGGGTGGCGCTGGTGAAGAACTTCACGGCCGTCTCGCTGAGCCGCCGCTGCAGCGCCGGGTACAGCAGGGCTATGATCCGCGTGCGTTTGCTGGCCAGCGCCCGGCCGAGGGCGTTCCGGCGGTAGCCGAGTTCCTGCATGGCCTCTTCCACCCTTGCCCGGGTAGCCGGGGCAACAGGCTTGGTGTCGTTGATGACGAACGACACGGTGGCAATCGAGACGTCCGCCAGCCTCGCAACGTCCCTCATGGTGGGCACAGTTAATCCTCTTTCAGTTCAGGTACAGGAACCGGGCAGGTCTCCAGTAAAGCGGTTAACTTTTTCCTTGACAACCCTTCAGCGGGGCATGCAGAGTTGTTTCCGACATCCCCCGACACATTCGACCCGGGGTTGGCTTTACCAAGAAGTTAACCGCTTAACTCAAACCTTCCGCCCGCTCCGTCCGACAGGAGGACGATGACGTCCACAACACCAGCAGCACCAGGACCCAGGACACTCCGGATGGCCCTCATCGGCTACTCGTTCATGGGTTCCATCCATGCCCAGGCGTGGACGACGGCGCCCAGATTCTTCGAGCTCGACGTCGAGCCTGTCCTCGCAGCAGTCTGCGGCCGGGACAAGGAAGGCGCACAGCGCTTCGCCAACAAGTTCGGAATCGGCAGGGTGGAGACCGACTGGCGGACCCTGGTGGAGGACCCGGACATTGACGCCGTCGACATCTGCGTTCCCGGAAACCTGCACGCCGAGATCGCCATTGCCGCGCTTCAGGCCGGCAAGCATGTCCTCTGCGAAAAACCCCTCGCCAACACACTGGCGGAAGCCGAGAAAATGGTCCTCGCCGCGGAGGAGGCGAAGGCCAACGGCGCCCTGGCCATGGTCGGCTTCAGCTACCGGCGGACTCCGGCCCTGGCCTATGCCCGGGAACTGGTCCGGGACGGCAGGCTCGGCACCATCCGCCATATCAGGGCCTCGTATTTGCAGGACTGGATCGTGGACGAGGAGTTCCCGCTGGTCTGGCGTCTGGAGAAGGACCAGGCCGGATCGGGAGCGCTCGGAGACATCGGCGCACACATCCTCGACCTTGCCCAATACGTCACGGGACACCGTATCGCCGGGATCAGCGCGCTGACGCAGACCTTCGTGAAGACCCGCCCGCTGCCTGGTTCGTCCTCCGGTCTGAAGGCCCAAGGCGATGCGGCGGCAGGCCGCGGCGCAGTCACCGTGGATGATGCAGCCGTGATCATCGGCCGGACCGCTGAAGGTGCGCTGGCCACGTTCGAGGCAACCCGCTTCGCGGCCGGCCGCAAGAACGCCATCCGGCTGGAGGTCAACGGTTCCCTCGGTTCCGTTGCCTTCGACTTCGAGGACCTCAATGAGCTCTGGTTCCACGACCACACAGAACCGGCCGAGTCATCGGGCTTCCGCCGGATCCTCGTCACCGAGCCGCAGCACCCCTACGCGGGAGCGTGGTGGCCGGCCGGACACGGCCTCGGCTACGACCACGCCTTCGTTCACCAGGCCGCCGATTTCGCCCGGTGCATCGCCGAAGGTGAGCAGCCGGAGCCATCGTTCGAGGACGGGCTGCAGATCCAGCGCCTCCTCGATGCCGCAGAAAACAGCGCCGCCAACAATGCACAGTGGCAGGCGGTCAGCGCCGGCGCGTAGTCCGCCGTCGTAAATTCACCGAACCCAACCACCCACCGCAGCACAACCCATTCCAATCCGCAGCGGCAGCAGGCCGCCCGGACGATCCCTTGCGCCCGGACTACCGAAATACCGGAACCACCCAAACACGGCAAAGGAGCCCCACATGAAGAAAACATCCCTCACCTGCCTGATGGCCATGGCTGCCATCGCTCCGCTCGCCCTCACCGCCTGTGGCGGCGGCAGCGGCCAGGCGTCCGCCAACGAGAAGGTCGACTCGCTTACCGTCCTGGACTACTACAACAACGAACCGGACAAGACCCACATCCAGGGCGCGCTGGACAAGTGCGCCGCGGAGCTGGGCGTAACGCTCAAGCGCGAGACCGTCCCCGGTAAGGACCTCATTCAGAAGGTTCTCCAGCGGTCCTCGTCCCGGACCCTGCCGGACGTCCTCATGCTGGACAACCCGGACGTTCAGGAGATCGCCGCAACCGGCGGCCTGGCCCCGCTGGACGACTTCGGCGTGGACACCTCCGGCTTCACTCAGGGCATGCTCGACGCCGCCACCTACGAGGGCAAGGTTTACGGCCTCGCCCCCACCGCCAACACGCTGGGCCTGTTCTACAACAAGGAGATGCTGGCCGCTGCCGGCGTCCAGCCGCCCAAGACGTGGGACGAGCTCAAGGCAGCCGCAGCAAAGCTGACGACGGGTGACCGCTACGGCCTGGCGTTCTCCGCGATCGCCACCTATGAGGGGAGCTGGCAGTTCCTGCCCTTCATGTGGACCAACGGCGGTGAGGAAACCGATCTGAAGAGCCCGCAGGTGGCCGAGGCGCTCAGCTTCCTCGACGGCCTGGTGTCCTCGGGCTCCGCGTCCAAGAGCGTGGTGAACTGGAGCCAGGCGGACGTGCGGGACCAGTTCGCCGCTGGCAAGGCGGCCATGATGATCAATGGCCCGTGGCAGATCCCGTCCCTGGCCAAGACGCCCAGCGTCAAGTGGGAGGCCGTGCAGGTCCCGGTCAATGCGCAGGGGCAGACTCCGGTGGCTCCGCTGGGCGGCGAGGTCTGGACAGTGCCGCAGACCGGCAACAAGGCCAAGCAGGCCAAGTCCGCGGAACTGGTGCAGTGCATCAGCAGCGACGACAACCAGCTGGCCCTGGCCAAGGAGCGCTTCACGGTGCCGACCAGGACTGAGCTCGCTGATGACTACGTGAAGGCCGTTCCGGAAATGGCGGCGTTCACCGAGCAGGTTGCCAACGCCAAGTCCCGCACCGGCAAGCTCGGCAAGGAATGGCCCAAGACGGCGACGGAGATGTACACGGCGATCCAACTGGCGCTGACCGACCAGGCTTCACCACAGGAGGCGTTCACCAAGGCCGAAGCGAAGTAGGCCACGGATGAGACAAGCACCCAGCACCTGTTGCGGAGAGGAGCCAGCGCCGTGCCAACACTGACAACCTCCCCGGCGACGGAAGGTCTCTCCCCCGCCCCTGCGGGCAAAGCAGAACAGAACGGACGACGGCGGAGCTACCGCCGGGAACGTTTGGTCCAGGCACTCTTTTTGGCCCCCGCGGCTCTCTACCTCGTACTGTTCTTCGGCTACCCGGTGGTGAAGAACATCGTGATGAGCCTGCAGGAGTACACCACCCGGACCTTCTTCACGGGAGAAGCTCCCTGGGTGGGGATGGCGAACTACGCCACCGCCGTCGGAAGCAGCCTTTTCGCCCCGGCCATGCTCAACACGGCGCTGTTCACGCTGGGATCCATTGCCGGCCAGTTTGTGATCGGCCTGGCCGTGGCCAGCTTCTTCAAGAAGCGGTTCCCGCTCAGCGGCTTCCTGCGTTCGATGCTGCTCCTGCCGTGGCTGCTGCCGCTGATCGTCTCCAGTGCCACCTGGCGGTCCATCCTCGACCAGGACAGCGGCATCCTCAATGCGTTCCTGCAGAACCTCGGCGTCATCCAGGATCCGATTCCCTGGCTCACCAGCCCGTCGGTGGCGCTGCTGGCCGTGGTCCTGGTGAACATCTGGGTGGGGATTCCCTTCAACGTCACCCTCCTCTACGGCGGCCTGCAGGAGATTCCCGAGGAACTGTACGAAGCGGGGGCAATGGACGGTGCCACCGGGTGGAAGGCGTTCTGGCACATCACCTGGCCCAACCTGCGGCCCGTGGTCAGCGTGGTCCTGGTCCTCGGCGTGGTGTACACGCTGAAGGTCTTGGACATCATCCTCGGCCTGACCAACGGCGGACCGGCGAACGCCACCCAGACCCTGGCCGTGCGCTCCTACCAGGAGTCGTTCGTGAACTTCCAGTTCGGCGTCGGCGCTGCCTTCAGCAACATCCTGATCCTGATCTCACTGGTGTTCGCGGTGGTCTACCTCCGCCTGAACCGCCGTGCCGTGGACGAGTAGGAGGACCACCATGACAACCCTTGACTCAGTCACAGCGCACCCGGCACCGGGCGGCCTGCGGCAACGGAAGGGCAACCGGCCCAAGGTGGGGCACACCGCCGTCGGAATCCTCCTCCTCGCCGTCATGCTGTTTCCGGTGTACTGGATGATCAACGCATCCCTGCAGCCGTCCGGCAACACCCTCACCGCGGATTTCCTGCCGCTGAACCCCAGCTTTGAGGGCTACGAGAAGGCGATCGCCGACCAGGGCCCCAACCTGCTGACCAGTCTGGTCATCTCGCTCGGTACCGTGGTGTTCAGCCTCGCGGTAGCGGCCCCGGCGGCCTACATGCTGGCGCAGTTCCGGTTCCGGTGGATCAACCTGGCGCTGCTGGCGATCCTCATCTCGCAGATGATTCCCGGCATCGTGATCGCCAACGCCCTTTACGCGGCCTACAACGACCTCGGCCTGCTCAACTCGATCCCGGGGCTGATCCTCGCCGACTCAACGCACGCCATCCCGTTTGTGATCCTGATCATGAGGGCGTTCATGATGCGGATCCCGTCCAGCATCGTGGAGGCGGCGAGGGTTGATGGCGCCGGGCTGGTCCGGGCGTTCGTCTCAATCGTGCTGCCCATCAGCCGCAACTCACTGATCACCGCGGGCCTGTTCGCCTTCCTCTTCTCGTGGAGCGACTTCCTGTTCGCCCTGACGCTGACCACCACCGAGGACGTGCGGCCCGTGACGCTGGGCATCTACCAGTATCTGGGCACGCAGGTTTCCAACTGGAGCGCGGTGATGGCGACGGCGGTGCTCTCCTCCCTGCCCGCCATTGTGCTGCTGGTCCTGGCACAGAAATACATCGCCGCCGGTGCCACCGGCGGGGCCGTCAAATAACCCTGACTTTCAAAACGTAAGGAAGCATTCATGATTGACAACCACACTCCCCTGCGCGTGACCGTATGGGGCGAAAACCGCCACGAACAGCACCAGCCGCACGTGGCGGAGATCTACCCGAACGGCATGCACAACACCATCCGCGGGGGCATCGAGGAGAACCTGGGTGCGCGGGCGCAGGTGGGAACCGTGACCCTCGACGACCCCGAGCACGGCCTGACGGAGGAGCGGCTGCGGAACACGGACGTCCTGGTGTGGTGGGGCCACGCCGCCCACGCCGAGGTGGCGGACGAGGTGGTGGAGCGCGTCCACCGGCACGTGCTGGCCGGCATGGGCCTGGTGGTGCTGCACTCCGGGCACTGGTCCAAGATCTTCGGCAAGCTCATGGGCACCACCTGCACGCTGCGCTGGCGCTCCGAACGCGACCGCGAGATCGTGTGGACCGTGGACCCGACGCATCCGATCGCGCAGGGCATTCCGCACCCGTTCATCATCCCGGAGCAGGAGATGTACGGCGAGCACTTCGACATCCCCGCCCCGGACGAGCTGATCTTCCTGAGCACGTTCTCCGGCGGCGAGGTGTTCCGCAGCGGCTGCACGTTCAAGCGCGGCTACGGCAAGATTTTCTACTTCAGCCCCGGCGACCAGGACTACCCGGTCTATCACCACAAGGACGTGCGCAAAGTCATCGCCAACGGTGTGGAATGGGCCCGCACCCTGCGCCCCGAGCGCACCGACCCCGTCCTGCTGCGGTACGAGACCGAGGAGTTCTACACCGGCCACAGCTATGAGGGGGCGATGGCGAATTGAGCCGCTTCGCTACTTTGCCTGGTCCTTGGGCGCCAGTCCGCATTGTCCAGGTGGGGGCCGGCGGGATGGGCCGTGCCTGGCTCCGGCTCCTGGGCGAGTCGGCCGACGTCGAACTTGCCGGCGTGGTGGACCTCAACCCGCAGGCGGCTCGGGACGCGCTGGCCGATCTGGGTCTCGGCTCCGTGCCGGTGGGAACGAGCCTGACCGAACTGGCCGACGCCGTCGGTGCGCAGGCGGTGGTCAATGTGACTGTCCCGGCCGCGCACCATCCGGTGAACGTGGAGGCGCAGTTCCTCGGGCTGCCGGTGCTGTGCGAGAAACCCGCGGCGCCGACCGTCGCGGAGGCCCTCTCGCTCGCGGCGGTGGCGGAGGCGACCGGCCAGCTGCTGATGATCAGCCAGTCCCGCCGCTACTTCCGGACGCTCGCGGCCTTCAAGCGGCAGGCTGCGCTGCTCGGCGAGATCGGGCTCCTGACGTGCGACTTCTTCAAGGCGCCGCACTTTGGTGGCTTCCGCGAGGAGATGGAGCACGTGCTGCTGGTGGACATGGCAATCCACTCGTTCGACGCCGGGCGGTACCTCCTCGGGCAGGATCCCGTTTCCGTCTACTGCGAGGAGTTCAACCCGGGCTGGAGCTGGTACGCCGGGGACGCCGCCGCCACGGCCGTGTTCGAGATGGACGGCGGGACGCGTTTTGTCTACACCGGAAGCTGGTGCGCGGACGGACTGGAAACCTCGTGGAACGGCAGCTGGCGGATCAACGGGGCCCACGGAACGGCAGTTTGGGACGGCGAGTCCGCGCCGGTAGCGGAACGTGTTGCGGGGGTGTCTGCGGATGCCGGGGCTTCGGTGGCTTCAGCTGCTTCAGCGGACGGCCCGGAAGAGATTGCAGGGGCGCTGGCGGAGTTTGTCCATAGCCTGCGGACGGGTGAGGCTCCCTCGGGCGAGATCCATGCAAATGTGCTGAGCCTGGCCATGGTCGAGGCCGCCGTGAAGTCCTCGCAGACCGGGCAGAGGGTGCTCATCCGCGACGTGCTTGACGACGCTCACCGGCACGCGCTCGCGGTGGAGTCGGTCCCGGCCGCCAAGGACGTCCTGGCCGCGTGGAACTCGCCGCTAGACGCGCTGCAGCGGGCTGGTTGCGCCGGTTCCATAGCGCCGGTCTAGGCCCGCTGCCCGGTGGGAGTCCCTTCCTTGAGCAGTACCGGCAGGGACTCCCACAGCGCTGTAAAGGCTGGTGAGGTGGAAGCGGATCCGGATCAGGTGCCGGCCTTCTTTTCCGCCTTCTGGCGCGCGCGTTCGAGCGCACGGTAGACGGTGGAACGGCCCACTGAGAACAGTTCGGCCAACTCGTACATTGTGTGCTCGCCAGCGTCGTGGAGCTGGAGAAGAAGCGTTTCCTGTTTAGCCGTCAGCTTTGGCTGTTTTCCACGCAGCCGGCCCTTGGCCTTGGCGATTTTCATGCCCTCGCGGGTGCGGGCGCGGATGAGATCGCCCTCGAACTCGGCCACCATGGCCAGGACGTTGAAGAGCAGCTTTCCGATCGGGTCCGCGGGATCATGCAGTGAACCGCCGATGCTCAGCTTCACCCCGCGCGCGGCGAGGTCGTCGGCGATCTGATGCGCATCCCGGACCGAGCGGGCCAGCCGATCGAGCTTCGTCACCATGAAGGTGTCCCCGCCTCGGCACGCGGCCAGTGCTTCCCGCAGGCCTGGGCGATTCGTGTTGCTGCCAGTGAGACCGTGATCGACGTAGATACGGTCAGGCTCGACACCCATGGCAGCCAAGGCATCCCGTTGGACAGTGAGGTCTTGCTCGTCGGTGGAAACCCTTGCGTAGCCAACCTTGATTTCAGCCATGGCAGGAGTGTGCCACCAGGGGAAGCAGTGCACCATATAGGAGCCCGTCACCGGACAGTTCACCGGGCCGGTCATGCGGTACGGTCTCCTCCCCCGCGATCTAACACCACAGTTCAGGTGGCGGTTCGTCCGGTAAGTGACCGACTTGCGGGATGGTCTAAAAGCTCTATACGGGATGTCCCTTCTGGAACGGTCCCGGCCGGTCCTTTACCCGCGGCGATACGCTGTGAGCAATGGACGAAGTTCGAGAGGTCGCCCAGGAGTGGGTCAGCAGAGAGAGGAAACAAGATGAACAGTAGGGCTACTCTCATCGCCATCGTCGGTACCGCCTTCTTGGTATTCGCATTTCCTTACATCCTGGCCTCGTTCAGCATGGCTCCGAACGGAACAGAGACACTTCTGCTCGTCGTGGTCCTGTGGGCTGTTTGCTTGGCAGTCAGCCGCAGACTAGATAAGCGCCGCCGGCTAAACCATTGATCGAACCCTCACCGTGCGCTGCTTTCAGTTCGCCCGGGCCGTGGCCAAACTGCCGGGGGCACTCCCGGTCAGTGCCGGCGGATTAACGACCCACTTCCAAAGAGGAGGGCAAGGGAGCCTGCCGCGATCAGAGCTATTAGCCCGCAGCCGATGAGCCCGAGCATCACTCCTGGCGGCGTGTATCCCCTTTCGTTTAGTGCAACGAAAGCCGAAGCTACGAGCCCAAAGAATGCGAGGAGGCAACCGATTACCGCGATTAGCCAGCCACGAGCTGATGCGCCTTCCGTGTGCTCACCGGTTCGACGAACCCGCCACATCCCGAGGACGATGATTGCTTGCCAGCACATGGTCGCGCAGACGCCCCAGACGACTGCTGGGACGGCGAGTGGCTGGACTTCAGGAAAAGTCGAAACCGCCCGCTCGACCGCGGCGGGCACAACCCATACCTGCAACAGAACAGACAGGATTAGAAACAGGAGAAGCCCGAGGAGCACTGCGAACGAGGTTCTGCGGCTCATCATTGGGACCAGCCATTACCCGGCCGCCGGACGAGAGTCGCAGCGGCGCTTTCATATGGGGTGAAGCAACCCAGGCCCAGCCTTACCGTATGCACGTGCGTAGTCCCCCTTTGACCAAAATTTGGTTGAGTCAACCACGCCACTATCAAGTTGTCGACGGTTTCCTAGGGGCTGCGCTTATAAACCGCTAGAACCCAAAGGTCCCGTCGTGGGATCCTTATTGAGAGCTTGCCTCCGGCGCGTTGCCTCCGCGTGTAGCATCGGGTCGTGAGCAGCCAAAAGGGATCCCCAGCCATGCAGTCCAAGAGGAACGGACTCATCCGGTCAGTCTTGTGGGTAGCCTTCTTTGCCGTGCTCGCATGGCTGGTGGTGGCTAGCTGGGGGCTGTCTTTCTGGCCCTCGGTGGCGCTATTCACGGTCTATACGGTGGGAATCGCGATTCCCCTAGGCCTGACGCTGGGCCTGTTGATTCCCTGGGGCTTGGCCGCACGGAGTAAACGCGCCGGGCGGCAGAGTTCGCACCGGGACGCTCCGGATTCGAACACTTAGCCATCCCTAACGGGGACAGCTTCAGCGTTTTCGCCGAATCGGAGTTGGTATGGCCAGCCGTAACTGCTCCAATTAGTGTCGTTCCATGCTCAAGTCGCCTATCGAAAGCCCGGCCCTCTTAGTTTCGGAACTGGGGCTGCTGCTTCTGGGCCTCGTCCTGGCGCTAATTGGCTTCACTAATTTTGTTGGCGCTTTTACAGCCGACCGTCTTGCGTTCGTCGGTGCGTTCATATTCCTTCTAGCCGGGGCTTGGTGCCTCTCGGTGAGCCTTATTGCGCTGCTGGATCATCCCCGTTCAAGCGTTGGAAGAGCTACGTTGGTGGCGGTCGGGTGGCTTGGTGCGACCTACCCACTAGGCGGCGCCCTTACATATCTGGGCGGAGCCTACATAACGGCCCTGCCGATCGCAGTGGCAGGAATTGCCCTGGCTGTCTTCTCAATAAGGAAGAAGCGCGCCACAAGCTTGTCCATGTGAGGAACCCTGACGGGGCGGAAAATGGCTGACCGTCTCTCCTTGTGGACGCCAAGTAGTCAATGGCGTGAGGTGGCTATCATCGGTGACATGTATGAACCTTGGAGCAAGGGAACCGTGAAGACCTGGCACCGCCAAGAAGGGTGGGGATCCATCCAAGTTGAAGGTGTGTCCGCAGAATGCTTCGCCCATTTTTCTTGCATCGTCCAGAGGGCGAATGAGTTTCTTGAGCTTGTCCCCGGAGAAGCAGTACGGCTCACCTGGCACGAGGCGCAGCAGGATGAATTCTCCATCGTTGCCGACCGTGTGGAGCGTTTCTAGCCCAAGCCTCGGCGGCACGGTTTGCCACAGCCGGCAGAGGAAGGACACCCTAGGTTCAATCGGACGGAGAGCTTGGGCCTCTAGCCTTGCGAAGGTACGAGACCACCACGGTGATAAAGAGAAGAACCGTGCAGCCGATGAGTACCCACGACGCTATGTGAGTGCCGGGGGTACCGCTAATCGTAAAGAGTTGACCGGTGATGATCAGGGTGCATGTAACCGCGACCCAGACAACTCCGGTCTTCTTGGGTTGTCCTATGGTTCGAGCCATGACCGGAACTCTACCGGGCAGGGTTTGCGATGTCGTGAGTCATGCAGCCAACACACCCGTATGCCGATCCTTAGTGGACCGTGCCGCAGAGGGTTTCCCTCAACGTGACCCCTAAATGTTGCCAGTTTGTCGCGCTGCCAGCAGCCCAATGGGTTCACAACGCTAATGAGGTGCGACAACGATCTGGACGTCGTCTTCGTAGAGAACCTTTCCTGGATCATTTGAGTAGAGCACCCGCCAGCCGACGCCATAGCGATGTAGAAGATCCGTGTAGAACTCCACTCCGGTCACCAGATGCGCAGCCGTGCGCTTGAACCAGGACTGGGCTGACGGGTTGGTTGCACGGTCGTAGACGGATTCGTCCACCGTCGAGGGGTCCGCGTATGCGGCGTTGTAGTGATCGTTCGCGCTGCGCCAGGATGCCCAGTCCTCGGCGCTAAGTCTCCCGTCTTTGGCCAAGCCGTTGGCGAGAGCGAAGACGCCTGGGTGGAATCCACGGCCGTTGGGCATGCTTGCCTCATAGCGCACAAACTTCTCTTCCATGCAGCCAGCCAATCACCTGTTCTCGTATATCCGGCCGGATTTGGCTCTGTGTCGCGCGAACCTCCCGCCGACGTTTCCCGACTGGAACGGTCAGCGGTGATGATGGATCAGGCTTTTCCGCTGGCGTTGCAACGGGCTGCGTGGAAAGTCACGCCGACACTTACTACTGCACTCAGGAACAGGGCCAGGAATCCTGCTGCGGCGGCGACATAGTAGCTTGCCGGATCGGGCACTGTATCGACTAGGGGCTCCATGTAGAACCAAATGGTGGAGCCGGCGCTCACACCCAGCAATGCGATTACGCCAGTCAGGACCCACGCGGTTATAGCAAGAATGACCATCTTCATATCTCCCCCAATTTTGGACCGGCTGCGAGCCGGTTTGCCCCGATCCTAGCCGTGGGCACAATTCCGGCGGTTGTGTCCCGCAGAGGGTTCCCCAATGGAACGACCGTAACTGATGGTGACGCGGCGAGTCTTGGCAGGACTATGGGCACGTGCCTCCATACATGGGCACTGAAACGGTGGATGATTTTGCGGTCGCGCGGTCTGTCACTCGGATAACTACGCAGGCTGGCCCCTGGACAAGGGTCATACCCGGAAACTGGGCGGCGCGGTCATCGCATGCTGTGACGATGTAGGAAGTTGGTAGGCCCCGTTGACCTTCGTGAAGGGCTTCGCCGGATTCCCATTCTGCTGCTGAGGCAACTATCAAGGCGGCGTGAGACGGGGTGTCGACAGTAATGAGTCGTTCCCCAGATCCTGCTTCCACGGAGATGGGCGACTTCCACCCGCCGTATTTCCGCCCGTCGTTGCCGGTGTACGGATAGCCGTTCATCTCGCCCCGGATGGGCCAGGAGTAGTTCGATGGACTGCCGGCCCAGGAAAGTGATGAAACGCCCTCAGCGGTAGGAGCATCAGGGACTGGGACCGCGCTACCTTCCCATGCGTCCTGGCAGTTCAAAGTGGACGAGAGCTGCGGCGCTGGACTGGAGGTGCTTGGCTTCGGGGCCGGCTGGACCGGTTGGGCGGGTGTGCAGCTCGTGAGTGCCAATGCGGTGACTAGTGCCGCCATTGGTTTGCTCATACTCGATCGCATATCTGGCCCCCCGTTGAGCTATTGAACTGCATTCAGAACACCATGGACAAGAGGAACCTCGCTCGTGATTCGTCGGCGATCCCGTTTGGAGGGTCTTGGGAGAGAACCTGTCCCGTCGAGGGATCGTCGCAACAGGTTCGACTTGGAGGTATCAGAACCCCGTTTTGCCTTTGAAAGCTGTGCCGGCGTGCGCCAAAAGAACGACGAGTTCAATCGAGTTTGCAACCGGCACCGACCAAGGGAGTCGCATCCGTCTTGTATCAAGATATTGACTCACCATCTGGAGGCTTGTACCTTCTTCTTGGTACAAGTTGAGGGAGAAGATTATGGCGACTGCTGCTTTGCTGCTTGACGCGGGGTTGATGGTCCTTGTTCTGCTGGGGGCCACGTGGGGAATGACGACCTTGCCTCGGGCCGGAGGTGGAGCCGGCTCGCTCTCGCTGCGGCGAGCCCGGCGGAACGCTATCGGCCGAACCGCCACTGCGTTGCTGGTCGCCGCTGGGGTGTTCGCGATAGCGTTGCTGGTCCAAGTGTCGTTTCCAGAATGGCAGGGCGTGCCGTTGTTCGTGGGCCCTACCGCGGGTGCCGGGATTGCGCTGCTCGTCTTTGGCGTGCTGCCGGCGGTACCCATCGAGGGTGACGTATCGCGCCGGACGGCGGTTCTTGTGCGCCGATCGGTGCGGGAACTGCTACCGGGCGGTCTGCGCGTGCTGACTTTCGGCGCCGGCGCTGGTGCCGTGGCGGCAGCCCTGGCCGGGGGGCTGTCGTCCAAAGCTGCCGTCGGGGACGGTAGGTTCCTCTGCACGTCGTTGTTCATTGCGGCCTGCCCTCCAGGAGGGCCTTACCTGTACCCGGGATGGCACTTTTCTGTTCCGGTTATGGCCTCCCTGGCGGTTCTCGCAGTGGGCGCAGCGGTGGCATTCCGGCGCGTGATTCTGCTTCCGGCCGCTGCATGGCGGGAGCTGGCCGACGCGGACCGTGCACTCCGTTCGAACACGGCGCACGTGCTCGCCTGGGTGGTCGCGGCGCCCCTGCTGCTCACGCTGGGCATGTTCCTGGGCGCCGCCGGTGTCCCCCTGTTCAACGCCGCCGCGCTCGATACGGGCCTGTCTGACGCATCCGCGGACGCGGTATCCACGGCCGGCCTCATACTGATCCTGCTGGGCGCCGGAGGCATGCTCGCCGGATTGGGCGCTGTATTCACCGCGGCGATCCTCGGAATCCGGGTTGCCCGTCTGGAGCCGCGGCCCTCTCACCACCGTCAGGCAGCAGAAGGGGAGGCGGCTTCGGCATGATCGCTCTCGATGCCACAGACCCAACCCCGCCGTACGAACAGGTCCGGGAGCAGATCGCCTCGCTGATCCGGTCCGGTGGACTGCCGGGCGGGCACCGGTTGCCAACGATCCGGCAACTGGCAGCAGACCTTCGAATCGCTCCGGGAACAATCGCGCGCGCCTACCGGTCGCTCGAGACCAGCGGCCTGGTGGAAACCAGCCGCGCGGGCGGGACCAAGGTCAGATCCGGCAACGCTGTCTCCGAGCGCGTGCACCGGGAAACCGCAGCATTCCTCGATTCACTGGCCGACGAACCCGTCGCACTCGAAGATCTCTTAGCCACATTGACGGCATTGTGGCCGAAGCGTGGTCAGCTGCTGCAGGCAGAACCGAAGGCGACTTAAGGGACGAGCTTCCGCGTTGCATCGGAGCAGCCCAACACAAGCCGCGGAGGCGTCCCGCTCAAGAGTGCTCATATCCAGCGGTCTGCCATTACAGCGAACGTCCCGCTGAGGGATCCTTAGTGGACCGTGCCGCAGAGGGTTTCCCTCAACGTGACCCCTAAATGTTGCCAGTTTGTCGCGCTGCCAGCAGCCCAATGGGTTCACAACGCTAATGAGGTGCGACAACGATCTGGACGTCGTCTTCGTAGAGAACCTTTCCTGGATCATTTGAGTAGAGCACCCGCCAGCCGACGCCATAGCGATGTAGAAGATCCGTGTAGAACTCCACTCCGGTCACCAGATGCGCAGCCGTGCGCTTGAACCAGGACTGGGCTGACGGGTTGGTTGCACGGTCGTAGACGGATTCGTCCACCGTCGAGGGGTCCGCGTATGCGGCGTTGTAGTGATCGTTCGCGCTGCGCCAGGATGCCCAGTCCTCGGCGCTAAGTCTCCCGTCTTTGGCCAAGCCGTTGGCGAGAGCGAAGACGCCTGGGTGGAATCCACGGCCGTTGGGCATGCTTGCCTCATAGCGCACAAACTTCTCTTCCATGCAGCCAGCCAATCACCTGTTCTCGTATATCCGGCCGGATTTGGCTCTGTGTCGCGCGAACCTCCCGCCGACGTTTCCCGACTGGAACGGTCAGCGGTGATGATGGATCAGGCTTTTCCGCTGGCGTTGCAACGGGCTGCGTGGAAAGTCACGCCGACACTTACTACTGCACTCAGGAACAGGGCCAGGAATCCTGCTGCGGCGGCGACATAGTAGCTTGCCGGATCGGGCACTGTATCGACTAGGGGCTCCATGTAGAACCAAATGGTGGAGCCGGCGCTCACACCCAGCAATGCGATTACGCCAGTCAGGACCCACGCGGTTATAGCAAGAATGACCATCTTCATATCTCCCCCAATTTTGGACCGGCTGCGAGCCGGTTTGCCCCGATCCTAGCCGTGGGCACAATTCCGGCGGTTGTGTCCCGCAGAGGGTTCCCCGAAGGGCTGAGCGCTGGGCACATCCCCTCTAACGGGACGATTGACCGGCGGTGCTCTAGCGGTGGCTGCTGAGCTGGTCAGTCGCCGATCGAGAAGACAATCACTTGAAGTTCTTCCAGTTCGTAAAGGCAGAAGCGGTAGTCGAACTGGGACGACGGGGCATTTCGGCGCAGATCCTGGATCATCGCCAGAATCCGGGTTCTTTGTTCCGGAGTGGTTGGCGCTCCATTGATGCCCGAGCAGTGGTCGATGAATTGGTCTATGGATGCGGCGTACTCCTGGTCCGTCTCACTCAGGTTCAGACCATCAACCAGCTTGTCACTCAAGAACTTAGGGTGGATCACCGAAGTTTGTAGAGCATCCAAATGGAAGTAGAAGAGTCGAATAGGCTCTGATTCTGAGTTTCGTCTCCACGGGAACAACCTCATGATGCAAACTTAGTCTGACGATCCCGGCGCTTATGGTCCGCGGGGAGTCGAACTTGGTCAGCAGTACAGCGGCGACTCAACGAAGCCCTCGGTCTTCATGCCGCAAGCCTGGACCCCAGCCCTCACCAGAACATCACCGACGGCTGCATCCGAGTCCCCGGTTCCCGGCACAACACCAGCGGCCACCAGACCCTCGTCACTAGCCCATCGGAACCGGCTCCCTGTCCTTGCAGGAGCGGTTCTCTAACCGACTGCTTGCCGGCCTGTGACTCGGTGGTTGTGGATCAATCTGATGAGTACCAGAGGAAGATTTGAGACCACGAGAAAGACGACGAACTCCAATGTCGGGTTGCCTGCCTGGCTTTGCGAGTACAAAAATGAGCCGACTGCAACGGCTAATAGTCCGCCCAGATATAGCCAAAGGCTTGCACGAGGTTCCATGGAACCCATAAGCCGAATTTTCTGAGTGCTGTGATTCAGCACTTGGATAAAGGCCGACACGGTGAAGAGAGAGGCCGCGAGCATCAAAATGGCTATTGCAGCGATGGTCATTAGAACTCCTGAAATCCTGGTACTCAAGAGGTGCATCGGTTCAATGATCCAAAGACTACCAAGACGGTGAATTGGTGCAACCGGAGCCCAACAGATCTATAGGCATTTCTGCCCCATAAGCACGCGTTGGCTTGAGCAACGAGCTTCGAGGAGCCAGCGTGGAGAGTGCACCGCGATGGGTTCCCTACCCGATTATCGGAGTGCCGAGAGCGATCGAAACGCCGATGACGATGACAAGCGCTCCGAAATGGCCAAACCTATTGCCCAGAAGCGCCTTAGCCCCTCAGAAGTAAGATCCTTTTTGAAACCGCGCAAGTCCTGCATCATTGAACGGGCAAACCGGTTTCGAGCCAGAATAATGAACACACCGAAGACGACAACCACTCCGCCATGAACCAAGGTCTCAAGAGTCACGTTGCTGTCCCTGCTCCCCAGAAGAAGTCATAGACCAACACCGCGGCTCCTCCGGCTATCACGAAACCGGCCAACAAATTCTTATAGAGCAACTTTCGACGCATATATCGGTGAACGTCTCCATCAGGATGGCTCCGCAGATAAGATCGGGCAGCCCACCCCTGTAGGAGGCGCCCCAAGACAAGCATGGCAAATCCGCAAGCGAGCCAGCCTAAACCAACCACCGTTGCTTTAGACATCTGATCCTCCGGCAATTAGAGAATTCGCTTGAGCACTAAAGTAGCTCAGTCCATCTCTGTGCGGTCGAAAAAGACGAATCACCGAGTATGCCGATTCTGACCAAGTCCCCTGGAAGAGAGTCGCTGCGAACCGACTTCAAGCTGTCTTGTGGAGTGTTCCCGGAGGTGAAAATGGACTAGCGGTCCAGCGTCGCTGTCGCGCCGTGGTGGGAGAAAGTATGCGGTTGCCTCGCCCCTGGCTCTGGCCGGGGATGAGGTTTCGGGCAG
>NZ_JBHUSB010000031.1:0-33882 GCF_042673905.1 Arthrobacter sp. NPDC057009 | reverse complement strand
GGGCACCGCCAACAGCGGCCTGCTGCTGCTCGCCGACGTCAACGCCACCAGCCGCTACTGGCACTACTACGACCCCACCGGCGGCGCCGGCGGCGCTATCAGTCCGTCCATCCGCAGCGCGGCGGACGTCGTCGCGTCCGGTCCCGACGGAGTGCTGTGGAACTACCCGGCCACTGGCCGGGGTGGGTTCCAGGCCCGGCAGAAGATCGGCGTCGGCTGGTCCGCCCTGAACAAGGGGTTGGTGACGGACTGGAACAGCGACGGCGTCTTCGACCTCATCGCACAGTGGAAGAACGGCCGGCTGAGCCTCTACCCCGGAAGGCCCGGCGGCGGATTCGCCGCCGCCCGGTCCATCGGCACTGGCTGGGGCGGGTACCACGTCACCGTCGGCCGCTGGCGCACAAACGACAGGTATCCGGGAATCCTCGCGTACGACGCCGGAGGGACCCTCTGGTACTACGGCAACAGCACCGGATCATTGCTGTCGCCCCGGATCACAACCGGGACCGGGTGGGGCGGCCTGTACCTCACCATGACCGACTTCGATCAGGACGGGGAGCAGGACCTGCTGGCCAAGCGCAGCGACGGGAGGATGCTGCTGTATCGCTCCACCGGAACCGGAGGCTTCGTCTCAGAAGCAAGGCCCACGGTAGGCACCGGCTGGAACAGTATCAACAGCATCACCGCAGTCGACGGTTTCACCACAGGTGGTCACGGACTCATGAGCCGGCTCAGCGACGGCCGCCTCGCCCGCTACCCCTTCAGCAAAGGTACTTGGGCTGCCCGCACCATCGTCGGCTCCGGCTGGGGTAACTACAACATCTTCCGCTAGAACCAGCAGGGCGGGGACGGTCACCGGCCCCGGCGGCACTGACGCCGTCGGGGTCCGTCAATTGAATCTAAGGGGAGAAATGAATACTTCTCGGATCGCCGCCGGAACTGCCGTCTTGGCGCTGTTGCTCACTGCGTGCTCCGGCCCGGCGCCCCAGGCGGCACCCACAGCCTCAGTTGCCCCGGCATCGACGCCTAGCGCAACACCGACCCCGGCTCCGGCCGCTACCGGTACCGGTACTGAGAACGAACGCGGCCAGCTGGTCACGAAGATCGGTGAAGAGGCCATACTCGTTACCGACGGCTACGACGCCCCTCCCACCCTTACCTTCAAGGTGACGTCCATAAAGCCGATCAAATGCGACGCGCCCAACGCGCCCCGGCCAACTGGGACTGCCATCGCGGTGGCCCTGGAAATCGTTGCCTCCCCAAGGTTCTCGGGACCGCTGAAAGTGGATGGCCAGTCAGGGATGATCAGCTTCGGCCCGCACTACTGGAAGGGCTACGCCTCCGACGGCACCCGGATGACTACCGTTCAATCCGCCGTCGAGCATGGCTGCCTTGCCGACAAAACAAAGCTTTTGCCCCGCTATTTCGGCAAAGGCGAAAGGCTGACCGGTCTGGTCATCCTTGACGTGACGACGCCGGCTGGCGAAGTTTCGTTCGTCCCGAACGGCATAGGGGGCTGGGTCTGGAAGTACCCCGCAACATAATCAGCGACCCGGGTCGTACGTTTGAATTTCTATGCGGGGTCGAATGCGCGCTGGGGCGTCGTCACGACGGCTGGTATTCGCGGTGGAGCATGCGCATGTGTTCCTCGGCCAGTTTGATCATGGCCTGGGTGGCCGGGGAGAGGCTGGCGGGGTCCCGGCTGATGATGGCGAAGGTTTCGATGAGAGGTGGGTCGAGGCTGACCCAGTTGAGTTTTTTCGTGTAGCCGAGGGCTTCGGCGACTGGAACGGAGACCACTGTGCCGGCCGTGCCGCTGGCAGCCACCGATAGGGCGGCGGAGCCCGTTTCGACTTCGATGTCGGGCGTGAACGGAATGCCGAGGGTTTGGGCCCGCTCGCTGAGTTGGCGCCGTGTGGGGTCGTTCTGCGCCCATCCCGAGTCAGGGAGCACGAGCGGGCGCTGCAGCAGCCCTTCGATGGTGACCGGTTCGGTTAAGGCCGGCTTGGTGTGGAAGTAGGCTGCTTCACAGGACCACAGGACGTCACTGATGGTGAGCCCGCGGGCGTCGATCGGCAATGCGACAACACCGGCTTCAAGCCGCCCGGCCCGGACCTGGTCAGCGACTTGGGCGGAATTCCAGCCCACTACCCGCACATGGATATTCGGGTGCAGTGTTCGGAAGGCCGGGATTAGCCCGGACAGGACGTATTGGCCGCTGTTGAACATTCCGAATGCGACGGTGCCTTCTTCGCGGTCCCGGATTCCGGTGACCGACTCCATGGCTGCCTCGTAGTCGCGTGCGACTTTACGGGCGTGGGGCAGGAATCGCTGGCCGGCTTCGGTTAGCGTAAGTCCCTGCTTGGCGCGGGTGAAGAGGGCGACGCCGAGGCCCTGCTCAAGTTTCCGAATCTGCTCGGACAGTGTTGGCTGGGAAACCCCCAACTCTTCGGCGGCCTGCGTCAAAGACCCCGCAGCAGTCGCTGCCAGGAAGTAGTTGACCTGAAGGATGGTCACCAATGGCCCCTTTCATTGCGTGCTGCCAGTCTATAGGCGTCCTCTCTGCATGGCATAGACGCGACCTATAGGTAACCGAGCCCCAAGCGTCATCAGAGCAATTTAGGCCGCAAACTTGCGTCAAGTCCCTTGTAATCTAAAGGTGAACTTGGTTACATCTTCTCTATCCCCAGAAAAAACCTATGGATAGCCGGGAGGCCATGTCCTGGAAACCGCAACAGTGCCCGCCACGTCACCGCCCAATTTGGGTGCCGTGCAGGTGGCGGGGCTCCACAAGTCCTATGGCAAGCACACTGTGCTTACCGACGTAAACCTGCAGATGACCGAAGGCGAGGTGGTCTCAATCATCGGCCCCTCAGGGGCCGGCAAGAGCACCTTCCTTCGTTGCCTGAACTATCTGGAAGTCCCGACGGCGGGAACGATCACCATCGGCGGAACAACAGTGGACGCAAGTGCCAAGCGCCCGGACCGTGCCAGTCTGGACAGGCTCCGGCGGGTCACGGGAATGGTCTTCCAGGGATTCAACCTGTTTCCCCACCTGACCGTGATGGAGAACATCACCCTTCCCCAGATGAAGGTCCTGGGCCGCAACCGCGAAGAGGCCCGCGCCGTCGCCGACTCACTGCTGGCCAGGGTAGGCCTGACAGCCAAGGGCGACCAGCACCCCTCCCGCCTTTCAGGCGGGCAGCAGCAGCGCATTGCCATTGCCCGCGCCCTGGCCCTGACTCCCAAAGTAATGCTGTTCGATGAGCCCACCTCCGCGCTTGACCCGGAGCTGGGACTGGAGGTCCTCGCCGTCATGCGCGACCTCGCCGACGAAGGCATGACCATGATCGTCGTCACCCACGAAATGCAGTTCGCCCGGGACGTCTCAGACCGGGTGATGGTCATGGCCGACGGACGGGTACTGGAGCTCGGGCCAAGCCAACAGGTGATGACCGCCCCTACGCACGAACGAACAAAGAAGTTCCTTCGCGCCGTACTGGACCGGTGATCGGCATGCTCACGCAGATCGCCTCCGGCATCGGCCTCACCGCCTACATCACGCTGGCTTCCCTGGGCATCGGCGGCGTGGCCGCCTTGCCGCTGGTCGCCGCCCGCCGCTCCACCTGGCTCCCCCTCCGGGCCGCAGCAACCGTCTACATTGACGTCGTCCGGTCCATTCCGCCCATCACTTGGCTGTTCCTCATCTACTTCGGGCTTCCCCAGTACGCCCTCCGGCTGGACTCTGTAACCGCCTCCATCCTGGGCTTCTCCGTGATCGCTTCGGCCTACATGGCAGAGACCTACCGGTCCGGCCTGCTCGGCATTCGCCGTGGCCAGTGGGAAGCCGCCACAGCCTTGGGCATGGGCTTCTTCGCCACCGCTCGAAGCATCATCACCCCGCAGGCCTTCCGGGTTACACTCCCGGCAGTCGCCGCCTACGCCATCGCCCTGCTCAAGGACTCGGCTTTGGCCTCCACCATCGGCGTCCACGAAATCACCTACCAGGCCGGAGCGGCGTCACGCGCCACCTACGAGGGCCTGCTCGCCTTCTGCATTGCCGGAGCTCTCTACATCGCCATGAGCGCGCCCCTGGCCCTCGCCGCCCGCCGGGTGGACCGCACCCTTCGCCAGAAAGTGGAGGTGGCCTGATGACCATTCTTGACCAATGGATCGCATGGCTTCCCGCCCTGTCCCCCGGACTCGGCGTCAGCCTGAGCCTGACTGGCCTCTGCCTTCTGCTCGGCATGCCTTTTGGCCTGCTGCTGGCACTGGCCGTTGAAAGCAAGGCCACGCCCCTGCGCATCGCAGCCCTGGTTTTGGTTGAAATCGGCCGGGGCGCCCCCGCCCTGGTGCTGCTGTACCTGCTGTACTTCGGACTGCCCGAAAACGGCATCACGCTCCCGGCCTTCGCCACAGCGGTGGTCTCCCTGTCCTGGACCACCGGAGCGTACTCCAGCGAACTGTTCCGTTCCGGGCTCGCCTCGGTGCCCAAGGGGCAGCGTGAAGCCGCAATGACCTCGGGGCTGCACGGCTGGACCGGATTCCGCTACATCATCCTCCCCCAGGCCATCCGGATATCCACACCACCGCTTGCCAGCCTGGCCGTCACCATCTTCCAGACCAGTTCACTGGCCTTCGTCATTGCCGTGCCCGAGCTGATGTCAAAGGCCTACGCACTCGGCTCGATCACCTTCGAATACCTCAGTATTTTCTGCTTCACCTCCGTGCTGTACGGCTCGATCACCCTGATCGCCCTCGCATTCGTCCGGCTCGGCGAACGCCGCCTCAACCGCTACCTCTAACCCCACAGCCCCAACAAGAAGGACCCACCGTGAAGACATCCCCCGCATGGATCCGCAGGACCGCTCCCCTCAGCGCAGCAGCCGGCCTGCTCGCACTCGCCCTCTCAGGCTGCAGCCCCACCGCAGGTGCCGCCGTCGACCCCTCCTGCACACCGAAGCACCAGTTCAGCACCATCACCAAGGGCACGCTGACGGTATCCACGTATGATTTCGCCCCGCACATGAAACTCGACGGCACCAAGCTCTCAGGCGTCGAAGGAGACCTCCTCAATGAGATTGCCAAGAGGGAATGCCTCACCGTGACCGTCGAAGCCTCCGGGGGCGCCGGCGCCGCCATCCCGGCCGTGCAGGCCAGCCGGTCTGACCTGGCCGCCGGCGACTGGTGGCGCACCAAGGCCAGGGCAAAGCTTGTGGCCCTGAGCAACCCTGTCTATCTCGACCAGGGAGCCCTGGTATCGGTCGCCGGCTACAAGACAGTCGCGGAACTCGACGGGAAGAAGATCGGCTCCGTGTCAGGAAACCTCTGGAACGACGAGTTCGCCCAGGTCTTTGGCGACAAGTTCTCCGTCTACCAGGACCCGGAAGCCGTCTTCAACGACCTCGCTGCAGGCCGCATTGACGCCGTCATCGACAGCGTCGGCGCCACCACAGCCCGCTTCGAAGCCAACCCCATCAAAGACGCGAAGATCGTCCCGCTCCAGCCCGATTCCCGTATCCCCGTGACGGCACACCCGGGCCAGCTGAACTGGCCCACCAAGCTGGACAACACCGAACTCACCAAAGCCCTCAACGAAAACATTGAGGAGCTGCGCAAGGACGGAACCATCGCCGAACTGCTGAAGAAGTACGGCATGGACCCCAGCGCCGCCGAAGTCGGCGAACCGAACATGCTCTAAACCAGAACCCCGCACAAGATTAAGGAACAGCCTAATGACTGAACTCACGGAACGGGTCGCGCTCGTTACAGGAGGTGCCCGGGGACAGGGCGCCGCACACGCAGAAGCTCTCGCCTCGTCGGGGCTTCGGGTGGTGATAGCCGACGTCCTGGACGAGGCCGGCGAAAAGACAGCGGCCGCTCTGGCGGAGAAGGGCCACGCCGTACGTTACATCCACCTTGACGTCACTGACGAGGCGGCCTGGGCGGCCGCCGTCGAAAACATCGAAAAGCACGACGGCGGACTGGACACCCTGGTCAATAACGCCGGCATCATCCGGGTCACCCCGTTGAACGAGCTGAGCCTGGCCGAGTGGGACCTGGTGCAGAAGGTAAACACCAGCTCTGTGCTGCTCGGCATGAAAGCCGCATTCCCCGCCATCGCCCGGCGCGGCGGGGGCACGATCATCAATGTCGCCTCCACCGCCGCCCACCGCGGCGCGGAAGCGTACGGCGCCTACTCCGCGTCAAAGGCGGCTGTCCTGGCCCTCACCCGCGCAGCTGCCTTGGAATACGCACCGCACAACATCAGGGTCAACTCGATCAGCCCCGGCGGCGTTGAAACACCCATGAACGATGACGAACCCGCCGGCGGCACTTCCTCCAGCACCCCGCTTGGCCGCCGGGCACGGCCGGAAGAAATCTCGCCGCTGGTGGTGTACCTGGCCACAGACGCGTCCTCCTTTGTCACCGGGGCGGACTTCCTGATCGACGGCGGGGTGACCGTACGGTGACGGCCGTCCGGCAGTTTCACCAGAACGCCAAAGCGGCATGACACCCAGGCCCCGGCCCGGCAATCCCGGCCGGCGCCTGGTTGCCGGCAGGACCGGCCGCCGTTACCGGCCCTTCTGTTCCCCGGGCCTGCTGTTCTGCAGAAGCGAAATATGCCGGTGCGCATGCTTAATGAACTCGCGGGTTGCGGGCGACAATGAGCCGTTGGTCCGGGTGATGAAGGCAAAGTGCTCGTGGAAGGCCGGCTCGAGCGGGACATACCCGAGCCCGTGCTGCTGGAGCATGGATTTGGCCACGTGATAGGACACCAGCGAGTCCCCTACGCCCTGGGCCGCCAGCTCCACGGCGTGCGTTTGGAACTCCACCTCGGCGATGGGATCCAGCGTGACCCCTGCATGCTGGGCGCGTTCGGTCACGGACAGCCGCAGGGGATCCGAATCGGACCACCGCGCCTCCGACAGGATCAGGGGCGCTGTCGCCAGCTTTTCGATCGACATGGGACCTTGCAGGCGTCCCGGGTCGGCGCTGACGTAGACCACCTCGTCGCGAAGCACCGGAGGCCCGACCGAAAGACCCCTGTCGTCCACCGGAAGCTGCACGAGTCCGGCTTCGAGCTCGCCGGAGCGGACGGCGTCCGCGACTTCAGAGGAGTTCAGGCCCACCACACGGATCTTGACCAGCGGATACTGCTCGTGGAAGTCGCGGATCAGGCCTGTCAGCAGGTAGAGGTGTGCGCTGTTGAAGGTGCCGAAAGACACCGTGCCGCCCTGCAGGGTGCGCACTTCGCGGACCAGGTCTGCCAGGCTGTCCACCTCTGCGAGCGCCCGCTGGGCGCTCGGCAGGAGCAGCCGCGCGGCTTCGGTGAGTTGCAGCTCCCTGTTGGTGCGGGTGAACAGCTTCACGCCGAGGCTCTGTTCCAGCCGGCGGATCTGCTCGGAGAGGCTCGGCTGGGCGATGTGCTCGGTCTCCGCGGCCGCCGACAACGTCTTGTGCTTAGCGGCGGAGAGAAAGTAGCGAAGCTGCTGCAGCGTCAGATTAGACATAGGCATTTCCTTGAGGAAGGGTCGTGAATTGAGTCTACACCTCGGGCAAAAGCGTACGTACTGTTGATTTCACAGCCGGTGACGGCAATCACATACCCAGCCGACTCCGGCTTATTTTCCACTGACTTAGGACCATTCATGACTGCGATTACTGCTCCGTCCGGGCATCTCATCGACGACGGGCCGCTCACCAGGTACCACCGCCGGCTCATCGCCGCCTGTTCGGGTGGCCCCTTCCTCGACGGTTACCTGCTCAGCATCGTGGGCGTGGCCCTGGCCGGTGCCAGCGCCGAACTCGGCCTCGGGTCGGCCGAACTTGGCCTTGCCGGAGCGGCATCGCTGGTGGGCCTGTTCCTTGGAAGCCTGCTGCTGGGCCCGATCACGGACCGCATCGGCCGCAAGATGATGTACACCGTGGACCTGCTGGCGATGGTCGTTGCTTCGGCCGCCTGCCTGTTCATCAGTGACGGTTTCCAGCTCATCCTCCTCCGCTTTGTCGTCGGCCTCGCTGTCGGCGCCGACTACCCCATCGCCACCGCGCTCCTGACCGAATGGATGCCCAAGAGGCGCCGGGGCGCCATTATCGGATGGCTTTCAACCATCTGGCTTGTAGGGGCAATCGTCGCCTACCTCGTAGGCTTCCTGCTCTCCACAGTGTTCGGACCCGAGTCCTGGCGCTGGATGCTCGCCAGCGGCGCCGTGTTCGGCCTCATCGTGATGCTCCTGCGTTTCGGCGCCCACGAGTCCCCGCGCTGGCTGGTCGCCAAGGGCCGGTTCGACGAAGCCCGCGATGCCCTCTCCAAAGCGCTCGAACGCAACGTCACCATCGAGGAAGTGCACGCCCTCGTCAGGACGGATGAACCCGAGTCCAAGGCAGGCTTCGGTTCACTGCTCAAGGCCCCCTTCCTTAAACGAATCCTGTTCTGTGGCCTGACCTGGATGTGCATCGCACTCCCGCAATTCGCCCTCTTCACCTACGGGCCCATCATCCTGGCCCAGTTCGGCCTGGCCCACGGCGGCGCCGAAGAAACCCTCGGCCAGATTGTCCTGAATCTGGGTTTCCTCATCGGCACCCTCCCGGCCCTCCGGTGGGTTGAGACCCTTGGCCGCCGTCCCCTGATGATCTGGACATTCGTGGCAGCAGCAGTCTTCCTGCTCCCGCTCGGGCTGTGGCCGGAAGGACCCAGCTGGTTCGTGATGGTGTTCTTCTTCCTGTTCACCCTGGCCAGCGGCGCCGGAACCATCCTCGTCTTCATCTACCCCAACGAGCTGTTCCCCACCAGCGTCCGCGCGTCCGCCGTCGGGCTCGCCACCGCTATCAGCCGCATTGGTGCAGCCATCGGCACCTACATGGTCCCCCTGTCGCTCAGCGGTCTGGGCACCGGCCCCACCATGATGATCGGCGTCGGGCTGACCCTCCTGGGCCTGGCCATCAGCATCGCCTGGGCCGAAGAGACCCGCAACAAGTCCCTCACCTCACTGACCACCAAAATCCTGACGACGGTCAAGGGTTAAGAAATCCAAGGAACAGTCACCATGAACAAGACATCCCCGCGCGTCGCCCTCGTCACCGGAGCCGGCAGCGGCATGGGCCGCAGCACCGCCGAAGCCTTCCTCAACGAAGGCTGGCACGTGATCGCCGTCGACGTTACCGCCCCCGAATTCAACGGCCACTCCGCCCATGTCACACCCGTGATCGCCGACGTACGGGACCGCGCTTCGCTCGAGGAAAAGCTCGACGACGTCCTCCCGGACTTGGGCGGCGCGATCCACGCCGTCGCCAACATCGCCGGCGTCTACCCGCCGTCCACCTTGGACACCTACACCGAAGAGCTTTACCGCCTGGTCTTCGACGTCAACGTCCTGGGCATCCTCAACGTCATGGCAGCCGCCAAGCGGTCCATGCCTGAAGGGTCCGCAATCGTGAACTTCGCCTCCGTGGACGGCTACCACGTCTCCCCCGGCCAGCTGGTCTACGGAGCTTCCAAGGCCGCCGTCATCATGATCACCAAGGCCACCGCACTGGAACTCGCGGACCGCAAGATCCGCGTCAACGCCATCGCCCCGGGCTGGGTGGACACCCCCGGAAACCGCGCCACCGGTCGCATGGAAGCCGCCGCCGCCTCCATCCCGGTAGGCCGGGTCGCGCAGCCGGAAGAAATTGCCCGCTGGGCCTGGCTCCTCACCGGCAGCGACGCGGCCGGCTTCATGACCGGCGAGACCGTCACCCTCTCCGGCGGCGATGTCATCCGCTAAGCCGCGGCCACTTTCCACCCTGCAAACTTCTACCTGAACGGAATTCACCATGACCCGCTACTGCATCATCGGCGCCGGCGCCGCAGGCATCTCAGCACTCCAGCAACTGCGCCAGGCCGGCTACGACGTCGACTGCTTCGAAAAGAGCGGCCGCGTTGGCGGCCACTGGCACACCGACTACGAGGCGCTGCACCTCATTACCGCCCGGGACATGACCCACTTCGAAGACTTCCCGATGCCGGCGCACTACCCGCACTTCCCGCGCCGGGACCAGGTCCGCGACTACATCGAGTCCTACGCCCACCACCACGGCCTCTACGACATCATCCAGTTCAACACCGAGGTGCTCTCCGTCACCCCCGTCCCCACAGAAGGGCCCGTCGGTTCAGCAGGGTGGACCGTCACCACCTCCAACGGCTCGAACGTCTACGACGGCGTCATCGTCGCCAACGGACACCTCTGGGACAAGAAAGTTCCCCGGTTCCCCGGCGAATTCACCGGAAAGCAGCTCCACTCCAGCGAGTACAACAACGTCAAAGACATCGACGGCAACCGCGTCCTGGTGGTCGGAGCTGGCAACTCCGGCTGCGACCTCGCCGTGGACGTCGCCCAGCACCGCCTCGAGGCAGACATCGTCATCCGCGAAGGGACCTACTTCCAGCCCAAAGCCTACTTCGGCAAACCCCGCCAGGAACTGGACTTCCTCAAGCAATTCGCTCCGGACGAAGTAGACCTCATCAGCCGCCTCCTGGCCCGGGTATCCATCGGCGAATGGAGCGACTACCCCGGCATGCCCGAACCCAAGCACCGCACCTTGGCCGAAGGCAGCACCGTCGTCAACAGTCTCCTGCCGTATTGGGTTCAGCACGGCCGCGTCGGCATCGTTCCGGGCATCGAACGCTTCGAGGGCAAGACCGTCCACTTCACGGACGGCACGGCCCGGGAATACGACACGATCCTCTGGGCCACCGGCTTCCACTCGAGCGTCCCCTTCCTTGACGCCAACCTGGTCCCCCGCCGGAAGGGTGCGCCCATCCGTTACGGCGCAGGGATCATCCCCGAAGGACTGGAAAAGCTGTACTACGTGGGCATGATTGCGCCCCGTGGCCCGCAGATCCCCGTTTACGGCATGCAAACCAAACTCGTCGCCAGGATGATCGGCCTGCACGAGAACGCCGGCGAGCACGGCGCCAATATTGGCGCCTATATCTCCGGACTGCAGGACTCCGAAGACCGCATCGATATCGTCCGCGCCATCTGGGAGGACCAAATGAAGGACACTGAACGGCTCCTGGCCGCCTTCGCGGCCGCCCATTCCGCCGCCGTTCCGGCGGCTTCAAACGCCTAAGCCGCCAACCGCCGTCGTACGTCATCCAGCCCCAGCCAGACAGAAAGAGCTCCCCGATCACCATGACAGCGCAGTTGACGGATACGGAAACCGCTCAAACCGCCGACGCTCCCACCACCAAGTCTGCCGGCCACGTCATTGTCGATTCGCTCGTGGCCCACGGCGTGAAGCGGAGCTACGTGGTTCCCGGGGAGAGCTTCCTCGATGTCCTGGACGGGCTGCACGGCTCGCCGATCCAGACGGTCGTGTGCCGCCATGAAGGCGGCGCGGCGTACATGGCCGAGGCGGACGGGAAGATGAACCAGGTGCCCGGCGTCGCGATGGTCACGCGCGGGCCGGGTGCCGCCAACGCCCACATCGGGTTGCACACAGCCTGGCAGGATTCGACGCCGATGGTCCTGTTCGTGGGCCTCATCCCGTTCGGGCACAGGGACCGGGAAGCGTTCCAGGAGTTCGATATCAAGGCCTGGTTCGATACTGGCGCCAAGCGGGTCATGGTCCTCGACCATCCGGAGCGGGCGTCCGAGATCGTGGCGGAAGCGATGTTCGCGGCCATGAGCGGACGTCCCGGTCCTGTGGTGGTGGGCCTGCCCGAGGACATCATCCGCCAGCAGATCGAGCCCGCCCTGCACCCCACCATTCCGGTGGCGACGGGCGGGATGACCAGCTTTGATGCCAAGGCTGTGGCGGCGGCCCTGATGTACTCCTCCAAACCCCTGTTCGTCACCGGAGGCAATGACTGGTCCCAGGCCGCAGCGGACCAGCTGACCGCATGGCTGGAAAAGCACCACATCCCCGCGGCTGCCGAATGGCGCACCCAGGGAACCGTTCCCTTCGACTCACCCTCCTACGTGGGGCCAATCGGCTACGGCCGCCCGCGCCCCACGTACGACCTTCTGGAAGAAACAGATTTGCTCGTCTTCGTTGGCACCGTTCCCGGGGACGTCATCACCGACGGTTTCGTGTGCCGGCAGGACTGGAACAAGAAGAACTTCCTGGTCACCATCGATCCGGCCCTCCGTGGCCGCTCAGGCCCCGTCTCCTGGCAGATCGTGGCCAAACCCGACGTATTCGTCCGCGACCTCGTGGAAATCGAACTGCCCTTCCGCGAAGACTGGAAAGTGTGGACGCACCGGATGCGGGGCGAGCAAATCGCATTCGCATCGCTCCCCTCTTCAGAGCCACGCCCGGGCCCAGCCCGGATGGACACCCTCATGGCCCACCTGGTTCCAGGCCTTCCCGAGGACGCGATGGTGACCTTCGGAGCCGGCGAACACACCAACTGGGCACACCGGTATTTCCCCACCCGACGCTACGCCTCCATGCTCAGTGCAAGGAATGGCTCCATGGGCTACTCCATCCCCGCAGCGATCGCCGCATCCCTGGCTCATCCTGGCCGCAGGATAGTCACCGTTGCCGGCGACGGCGAATTCCTGATGAACGGCCAGGAACTGGCCACCGCGGCGCAATACGGAGCCACTCCCCTGGTTATCGTCATGGACAACCAGGAATACGGCACCATCCGCACGCACCAGGAACGCCACTATCCGGGCCGCGTCTCTGGAACCCAACTTCGGAACCCTGACTTCGCGATGATGGCTTGCGCGTTCGGCGGATTCGGCATCCGCGTCGAAGAGGACAAGGACGTCCCTGCAGCACTGCAAGCGGCACTCAACGCCATCGAGAAAAACCACGTTTTCGCCCTGATCCATCTCGTGGTGGAACAGCGCGTCAAGGCCTACTAGCATCGTTCACCGCCCAAGGAGTCCCCCATGAAATCCCGAACCGCCCTGCTGGACCGCAAGCCTTTACTGGCTGCCTCTTCGCCTGCACGCCTCCGTTCGCTCGTCGTCATCAACGCGGTACCGATGGGTCCGGACTGCGAAGAGGACTGTCCCTTCTGCCAAGGTCCCGAAACCGACTGACCCTCAGGCCCTTCGCACCACGTAGATGGCCCCGGTGGAGATGTCCTCTTCGAGTTCCTCGAGGGAGCGTCCATGGGTCTCGGGGACCTGGGTTGCGATGAAGATGATGGCCAGCACCCCGACCCCCGCGAAGAGGAAGAAGGTGGTGGAGATCCCAAGAGCGGTGACGACGGAGGGAAAGTAGAGACTGACGACGGCGTTGGCGATCCAGAGGAAGAACACTGCGATGCCCATGCCGAAGGTGCGGATTTTCAGCGGGAAGATTTCGGAGAGTGTTACCCATACCGCGATATTGAGGAAGGTCTGCATGGAGCCAACAAAGCCCACGACAAGGAGCAGGATCACCCAGGGCCGGTAACCGGCATCCGCCGGGATGGCGAACGAACATGTGCCAATGAGCAGGTGCATCGTGGTTGTCAGGATGAAGCCGGTCAGAAGGAGCTTGCGGCGTGCAATACGCCCCATCATGGCCAGTCCGGCGATGCTTCCGACGACGGAGATGACGCCGGGGGCGATGTTGGCCACGAGCGCTCCGCTTGCGTCAAAGCCGGACTGCGTGAGGACAGTTTGGCCGTAGTACATGATCGAATTGATGCCCGTCAGCTGCTGTGCGACGGCCAGCCCGATGCCGATGAGGATGATTCGCAGGATCCATGGGTTCCGCAGGGCACCGATTCCGTCGCCCTCGGTGTTTTTCTCCTCTTCGGTGAGCTGGCGGACCTCCGCGAGTTCAGCTTCGGCGCGGGATTCCGGCCGTACCTGCTTGAGGACGGCGAGCGCTTCAGCCTCCCGTCCCTTGGACAAGAGCCAGCGCGGACTTTCAGGTACGCCCAACATGCCGATGAAGAGGGCGGCAGCAGGAAGTGCCGCAACCGAGAGCATGATGCGCCAAACACCCTCATGCTGGCCCCAAAGGCTGCCGATAATGGCATTCGCAATGAAGGCGGCCAGTGCCCCCACCACGATCATGAGTTCATTCCTGCCGGCCAGCGTGCTCCTTTGTTCGGCCGGCGCGATTTCCGCGAGGAACACGGGAACCACAACCGACGCTCCGCCCACGGCCAGGCCGAGAATAAACCGTGCGACGGCCATCACCTCGAAATTTGGCGAGAACACGCAGGCCAGCGTTCCGGCAAAGAACATCATCGCCAGTGCAAGGATCGTGATTCGGCGGCCCAGGACGTCCGCGAGACGGCCACCTGACACGGCCCCGATCGCTGCCCCGACAAGCAGGGAACTTGTCACCACCCCCTCGGTGAACGAGCTGAGCCCCAGCTCCGCCTTCATGGGCTCCAAGGCGCCGTTGATGACACCGGTGTCGTACCCGAACAGAAGCCCGCCCAGGGTGGCGATAACGGTGACAAGGCCCAGGCGCTTCGTATGTAAGCCAGAAGCGGGCGCCGGCCGCGCCGGTGAGATCTGCGTGTCTAGCATGAGACTCCTTTGTCGTCGCCCGGCATCTACAGCGCTCTAGATAGAACGGACCTGACAGGCTGTTAATGGGGACGAGGGTGAATAACAGAATAACCAAAAACTTTGCCGGGACGTGACCTCGGCCACGTGCCCAGGGGGCTAAGGGGCTGTGCCACCGCCGTGTTGCAGCGCTTTTTACCGCTACCGGATGAAGGTGCCTGCCTGGCGCCGGCGGGTGAGCAGGCCCTTTCGTTCCAGGTAGGTCCATGCGCTGCGCACGGTGGCGACGGCGAGGTTCAGCTCCCTGGCCATGTCGGAGTCCGGCAGCAGTTTTGTTCCGTGGCTGATGGTTCCATCCGCGACTGCGCGTTCCAGGCTCTGGGCGAGTTGGTAGCAAAGGGGTTCCGGACCGCTGCGTTTCAGCTGCAGCAGTTGTGAGTAGGGTGCTCCCGCCCCGGGCGCCCCCATGCTGAGGGCACCCGAGGCAGCGTTGCCGGTGTTGTCAGCGCGCATCAGCAGCGGCCGGCGCGGGTTCGGCGAACCGGAGGCTGTGGACTCCGCAGCCCCCGAGGTAGTTGCGGGTCCGCTGGGCGATGGGCAGGGGCGCGTCGGGCGGGCAGGGGAACATGTCCTGTTCGACGATGGCGAAGACGTCCACTCCGCGTTTGGCGACGGCTTCGAGCAGCGGCGGGAATTCCGGCACGCCGAGGGGCGGTTCGGTCATGGCGCCGAGGGTTACGGCTTCGCTGAAGGAGAGGTTCTCGGCCTGGACCCTGGCGACGATCTCGGGGTTGACCTGCTTGAGGTGCAGGTAGCCGATGCGTTCGGGGTGGCGGTTGATGATGGCGAGGTTGTCTCCCCCGCAGTAGGAGACGTGGCCGGTGTCCAGGCAGAGGTTCACGTATTCCGGGTTGGTGTTCTCCAGAAACCGGATGATGTTCTCCTCGGTGTCCACGTGGCTGTCCGCGTGCGGGTGGTACTGGAGGTGAACCCCGTATTCCTCGAACATTGCCTTGCCGAGCCGGTCCGCGCCGGAGGTTTTCGCTGCCCACTGTTCGGCGGTCAGCTCGCCGGGCTCAAGTTCTTCACCCGTGAACAGGTCGCGCCACATTTCGGGAAGGACGACGACGTGTTCCCCGCCGAGCGCGGCTGTGAGGGCGGCGACGTCGGTCACCTGGTTCCACACGGCGTCCCAGGAGCCGGGCTGGTGGAGCCGTTCCGAGACAGTGCCGGCGGAGAGCCGCAGACCGCGGGATCCGAGTTCGTCCTTCAGCTGGGCCGGATCGGTGGGCAGGTATCCGTAGGGGCCCAGTTCGATCCACTGGTAGCCTGCGGCGGCGACTTCGTCGAGGAAGCGGGTATAGGGGACCTGGTTGGGGTTGTCCGGGTACCAGACGCCCCAGGAGTCGGGGGCGGTTCCGACGCGGATGGTGGCCATAGGGGTGTTCTCCTGTCTAAAAGTTCGAGGTCCGGATTAGGCCGGCTGGGGGTGGTTGATGTCCGCGGTGGTGTTGGTTTCGGCTGCTTCCAGGGCTGCGCCGACGACGCCCATCATGGCCAGTGCGGTGTTGAAGTTGGTGTCCATGGTGCGGTTGTCACGGACACAGCGGAGGAATTCCTGGATTTCGGCGACGAAGGCTTCGGCGTAGCCGGTGCCGACTCCGGCGCCGGGCATGGCGGCGACGTCGTTGAAGTAGGGGTGTTCGGGTCCGGTGAAGATCCGGCGGGGGCCGTTGACGGCCGCGGCGGCGGTGCCGTTCTGGAAGAGGTGGAACTCGCCGGCGCTGATCGAATCGAAGAGCGCGTGCCCTTCGGACCCGAACACTTCCACGCCCAGTGAGTTGGGGATGCCGCTGGCGATGCGGCTGAGGCTGATCTGGCCAACGGCGCCGCCGTCGAATTCGACGGTGACCAGGGCGACGTCGTCATTGGTGACGGGACCGCGTTCACTGGTGGTGGCTCCGCCGTGGCCGATCGCACCGGCTGCGGGCTTGGGGCGTTCGGTGATGACGGTGCGCAGCGTGGAGTTCAGGACCCGGCTGACGGGCCCGACGACGAACTGGGCGGCGTCGATGGCATGGGCTCCGATGTCCAGGAGGGCTCCGCCGCCGGACTGTTCCTGGGAGTAGCGCCAGGACAGGGCGCCGGAGGGGTCAGCGGCGTAGTCTGCGTTGTACCAGGCACGGACGGTGTGGATCTGGCCGACGGCGCCGTTCTCCACGGCCTGGGCGAGGGCGGCCAGGCCGGGCAGGCGGCGGAAGGAGAACCCGACGCCGGTGACGGCGGTGGAGGCCTGGGCGAGGTCGGCGAGCCAGGCTGCTTCCTCACGGGTGCGGCCGATGGGCTTCTCGGCGAAGAGGTGTTTGCCGGAGGCGATGACCTTGGGCAGGATCTGGGCGTGCAGGTGGTTGGGCAGGGCGACGCTGACGGCGTCGATCTCCGGGCTGGCCAGGAACGCATCGATGTCGGCGACGGCGTTGGCGAAGCCGTAGCGCTTGGCGACGGACTGGGCGAGTTCGAGGTTGGGGTCGGCGATGGTGTGCAGCTGGACGTCGACGTCGGCGAGGTCGCGGGCCATCATGGCGTTGCGGTAGCCGAAGGCGTGGGCCTGGCCGGCCATGCCGGCGCCGATGATGCCAATGCGGAGGGTGGTAGTCATTGTGTTCGTCTTCTCTTTCTGGCCTAGCGGCCGATGCTGTGGAGTTCGTGCTGGAGGGCTTCGAGTTCGGCGCCGCCGGACATCTGCTGGGCGAGGTCGGCGATGGTGATCTGGTCTTTGGAGTAGTCCCCGATCGTCCGGCCGCGCTGGAGCAGGACGAAGTGGTCGCTCACCGGGTAGGCGTGGTTGGGGTTGTGGGTGATGAAGATGACCCCCAGGCCGCGGTCCCGGGCCTGGACGATGTACTTCAGGACAACGCCGGACTGCTTGACGCCCAGCGCGGCGGTGGGTTCGTCCAGGATCAGCACCCGCGCCCCGAAGTACACTGCCCGGGCGATGGCCACGCACTGGCGTTCGCCGCCGGACATGGTGCCGATCGCCTGCTCGGGGTCGCGGATGGTGATGCCCATCTTGGCCAGTTCCTCGACCACGATGTCCTTGCTCTTGCGGGGTGTGAGGAAGCCTCGGCGGGTGGGCTCGGATCCGAGGAAGAAGTTCCGCCAGATCGGCATGAGCGGTGAGAGTGCGAGGTCCTGGTAGACGGTGGCGATGCCGCGCTGCAGGGCGTCCCGGGGTGAAGCGAACCGCACCTCGGCGCCGTCGACCATGAACTGGCCGCTGTCCGGGGCATGTACGCCGGAGAGGGTCTTGATGAAGGTCGACTTGCCGGCGCCGTTGTCGCCGAGCACCGCGGTGACTTCGCCGGCGCGGACGGCGCAAGTGACGTCCTGGAGGGCGCGTACGTGGCCGAAGTTTTTGCTGATGTTGCGGACTTCGAGAATGGGGGTTGTCATGATCCCACCGCCTGTGACTTCTTCTTGAGGTAGAGGTTGATGAAGACAGCGACCAGGAGGATGGCGCCGAGGAAGAACTTGAACAGTTCGCTGGGGAACCCGGCCAGGGGCATGCCCTGCTGGACCATGCCGAAGATCAGGGCGCCGATGGATGCGCCGAGGATGGAGCCGGCGCCGCCGGTGAGGAGGCACCCGCCGATGACGGCGGCGATGATGAAGTTGAATTCGGCGCCGATGCCGGTGGTTACGGTCGCTGAGGAATAGCGGACGACGGTGAGCTGGCCGACGAGCCAGGCTGCCGCGGCGGTGCCCATGAAGAGTCCGATGCGGACCTTGGCGACCGGGACGCCGACGGCCAGTGCGCCGGTGGCGTTTCCGCCGACGGCGGCGATCCAGTTGCCGATCTTGGTGCGGGTGAGGAGCACAATGCCGACGATGGTCAGCGCGATCCACCAGATGAGTGAAACCTGGAAGCCGCCGACGGAGGAGCCGAAGAGGGCCTTGGCGCTGTCGAAGCCGTTGTACTCCGAGATCCCGGAGACTGTGACCTGCTTGGTGAGGTTGGTGGTGACGGCGTAGTTCAGGCCCCAGAGCATGAACATGGTGCCCAGGGTGATGATGAAGCTGGGGAGCTTGGTCTTCTGCACCAGGAAGCCGTTGAAGAAGCCGATAGCGAGGGCGAAGACCAGCGAGGCGAGCATCCCGTACCAGATGTTGGTGTTCAGCTGCGTCGTGACCAGGGCTGTGACCAGTGCTGTGGAGCCGGTCATCACGCCGGTTGAGAGGTCGAATTCTCCGCCGATCATGAGCAGTGCCACGGCAACTGCCATGATACCGAGGGTCGCTGCGGGGTCCAGGAAGTTGCCGATTCCGGCCTGGCTTGCGAAGGCCGGGGAGATAATGGCGAAACCGGCAAAGACGACGACGGCCGCGAAGGCGGAGCCGAATTCAGGGGACATGAAGATCCGCCTGAATCGGCTGACGGTCAACTGCCGGTCGTCGGCGTCGTGCGATGCCTTCGAGGGCGCGGGTTGGGGCGCGTCCGCGCTGGTCAGGGGCGTGCTGTGTGCGTTGAGGTTTTGTGCCATTGTCATCGCGTTCCCTTGCTGACGAGGTCGGTGACGGTGTCTACGTTGTCCTTCGTGATGAAGGCCGGGCCGGTCAGTACCGGCTGGCCGCCGCCGACGGTGTTGGCATTGTCGTGGTTGAGTACCAGGAACGCGATCGGGAGATAGCCCTGCAGGTACTGCTGCTGGTCCACCGTGAACAGGATGTCCCCGGCCTTGACGGAGTTCAGCACATCGCTGCTGATGTCGAAGGTGCCAAGCTTTGCGGCGCTTCCGGCGTCCTTCATGCCGGCCAGCGCTGCTGTGGCCACCGACGGCTCCAGGGCCAGGATCGAGTCGAAGGACTTGTCACCCAGCAGCTTGGACTTCACCGTGGCCTGGATGCCCTGCGGGTTGTTCAGGTCTACCTGGAGCTTTTCGATCTGGCCGCCGAAAGCCTTGGCGGCACCTTCGCAACGCTGCTCGAGGCCGATGTTGCCGGCCTCGTGGATGATGCAGAGCCCCTTCTTGCCCCCGGCCTCGGCGAGCTTCTGCCCGGCTCCGGTACCGGCCGCCGTCTCCGTCTGCCCCACGTGCTCCAAGGCACCGAGCTTGGCCGCGACCTCGGCGCCGGAGTTGATCGTGACAATGGGAACGTTTTTGGACTTGGCCTCCCCCAAGGCAGATCCCAGGGCGTCGGGGTTGGCCAGGGAGACGACAACGCCATTGGGGTTCTTTGCCAAGGCCGCCTGAAGAAGCGTTGCCTGCTTGGAGCCTTCCACGTCTCCCGTAATACTGACGTTGACACCATATTGTGCGGCCGCGTCCTCGGCGCCACGCTTGACGACATTCCAGAAAGAACCGTCCGGGTTGCCATGAATAACGACGGCGTAGGACAGGTCGCGCTTGGCGCCGCCGGCCGCGGCGTTCGCCGCACTGCCGGTCTCAGTTGCCTTGCCGCCGGTGCCGCAGGCGCTCAGCCCTAATGCGAGTGTGGCCACACCAACAGCTGCCACAGACTTCCAACTCTTCATCGAGTTCCTCGTTTCAAATAACGGCCGATGTGGACGGCCGAACAGCGCCCTTGAATCAGCATTTCGCGCCGGCGAACCGGCTTTTCCGCTTGCTATCGGCTGATTATCTAGAGCGCACTAGATGTGATGGTGCTAACAATCTAGAGCGCACTAGAAATGTTTGTCAAGACAACACTAGAATGAGCTTGAAGGAGGGTCCGTGAACGTAACGATGTCCGATGTTGCCCGCGCTGCGGGAGTCTCGCCCGCACTGGTTTCCCTGGCATTCCGGGATGCCTACGGCGTCAGCAAGAAGTCCCGCGAGCACATCCTGAAAACGGCTGCGAGCATGGGGTATGAACCCAACCGGGTCGCGTCAAGGCTCGCGAGCAAGTCAGACGGCACCATAGGCGTCTTCCTTCTCGACCTCCACAACGAGGTCTTCGCCGACATGTTTGATGGCATGCGGGAAGCGGCGCAGCCGCACGATCGCGAATTGGTTCTGTCCGTGGGCTCCGTTGGGGGCGCTCTCGACCGTCCGGCGCTCGATTCCCTTGTCAGGACCCGAGTGGATGTTGCAATTGCTGCAGGCCTTCTCCTGCCGGACAAGGAACTGGCTTCGTACCTGGGGCGGCTTCGCCTCGTCAGCGTGGCCCGAACCGTCCCTGGCTTCGACGCGGTTGCATCGGATAACAAGCTAGGCGCCACGATGGCGGTGGAGCATCTGCTCGAGCTCGGCCACCGACGCATCGTGCACCTGGCTTCGCCACCCACAGACGGTTATCTGGAGCGCCGCCACGGGTACATCCGGGCGATGGAAAAAGCGGGGCTCAAACCCCAGACCATCACATGCGACTACAGCAGGAGTGCCGCCGCGGCCATCGCAGCACCGCTGTTGGACGCGGCAGAGCGCCCCACAGCCATCTTCACCCACAATGACCAGACAGCGCTGGGCGTCCTCGACGCCGCCCATGCGCTGGGACTGAAAGTGCCCGAAGACATCACGGTCGTGGGCTACGACAACACCTCCGCGAGCCAGTTGCCCGGCGTCGACCTGACAACAGTGGACCTTCACCCCGTCGACCTAGGGCGACGGGCCGCCGAGGTGGCAATTCTGAGATCCATGAACCCGACTATGGAGCCCATGGTCGAAGTATTCAGCCCGTCTTTGATCGTGCGGGCCTCCTCGGCGCCCCCTCCGGCGTGAGCCTGGAGAGGGTGCGCGGATGGGGTGTGGCGCGCCCGCTAAATCGACTGCCTGGTCAAGAGAGTCTGCTCGACTTCCTGAACGGTGGTGATTCCACCGAGCAGGGAAAGGGAGCCCACAGTGGCCTGATGTGCTTCCGGGCTGGCGGCCGAGCAGGCGTCCTCGACCAGAAATACTTTGTATCCGAGATCAACTGCCGCACGGGCGGTGCTTTCGACGCTCAGGTTGGTTGCCACGCCGGCGTATAGCAGGGTGGCGATGTTCCGTTCGGAGAGCAGCTTATGCAGTTCCGGGGTCATGCCACCCACCGAGGCGTGCGTGATGACAGTGTCATTCGCCGTCGGCGCGAGAGGTTCAACGATCTCGGCAAGGGCGCTGCCCTCCTTGAGGGAGCCGCCCTGCCGCACCTCCTGCAGCAGCGGTGAGTTGGGTACGAGGTTGCTGCAGTCAGGAGCGAAGGCAACCCGCGTGTAGATTACGTGGATTCCAGCCTTACGGGCAGCGCCCAGCAGGCCACCGACCTTCTCGATAACACCGCGGCGCCTGATCTCCTCATGGAAGAACGATGCAAAGGCCCCCTCCTGCGCAACAATGTCTCCCTGGCAGTGAACAGCGATAACAGCTGTTCTTTCGGCAATGAGTTCCATTGGTTTTCCTCCCAGCTTCCCGGCACCACAACGACTCGTGTTCATAGACTGACAGATGAGGGTGCCTGCGGCAGCCATCCCTGCCGTGTCCTGGCTAACCGGGAGCTAGTCCAGCCGCACGCCCCGAAGCAGCGCGAGCGTTCCGCCCACCACAATGGCCGAGGCGAGGAAGACTCCGGCGGCCCCGAGCCCTGCCGCCACGACGCCGATGGTACTCGGCAGCACCACCTGTCCTACCCGGTTCCCGGCCAGTCGGAGGGCAAGTGCCCGGCCACGCTGGCCTTCCGGAGCCTGGGACGAAAGCCAGGACATGGTGAGGGGCTGGCCGATGCCAAGGCCTAGCCCGAGAACGGCCATGACAACAAATAACAGCCAGGCCGGCATCGGAATGGCCGCCGCCGCCAACGCGACCGTGGACAGGGCAAGGCTCAACACCAGCAACCTCATGCGGCCGATCCTTCGCGAGACCCGTCCCAGGAGGAGCCGGGAGACCATGGAAAACACCGCGCGGACTGTGAGCATGGCGCCGACAGTTGCGGCCGTCAGGCCGCGGTCGGTACCCAGGGCAGGGAGGTAGACCATGATCAGGTCCACCACGGCCAGGACAGTGGCACTGGTGGCCAAAGCCCGGGCAACACCGGGAGCCTTGAGCAAGGAGACAGCACTGGCTTTGCCGCCATCTGCCGCGGTAGCCCTTCTCTTGCCTCCGTTGACCTCCACGGAGAGCACGAAAGTAGTCACAAATAGCACCAGGCTCATGCAGACGGACAGGAGGAAGATCGCCTGGGTGTCGGGGCGGACGGAGGCGCCGCCCACCAGGGCAATGGCCATGGGTCCCAGCGCCTGCCCAAGTGATGCGGCGAATGTCAGGTACCCGAAAGCTGAGTCCATTCGGGAGGAGGCCGCGTTATTGGCTATCACCGCTTGCTGTCCCACCACACAGGCCAGCTGGCCGGCGCCAAGCAGTGCAGTTCCGATGACCAGCGCGACGATCGATGATCCTGCCAGCAGGAGGAAGGACGAGCAGACAAGGACGACGCCGGACCCGATCGCCATCAGCCGGCGTTCACCCAGGCGGTCCACCAGACCACCGGTGGGGACGGCGAGCAGCAGGGGAAAGACTGCGTAGCTGGCTGCCAGAAGCCCCAAGGCAAAGTCGGGAACGTCCAACTCGAGGGCCCGGTAGGTGGCCGCCGGGCGCACGAGGAACGTGACGGCCTGGATCAGCGCGGAGTGCGTGAGAAGGGCGGCAGCCGGGCGGCGTCCAAGTTCACCAATCATGAGATGCCAAGACCGCTGCCGGAAATCACGCGCAGTGCCGCATCCCGGGCGGCGATGACATGCTCGAAGGCGGTTTTGGCGGCCTGCTCCGGGTCGCCGCCCGCCACGGCGTCCACCAGCGTCCGGTGCTGGGTGAGGGCCTGGTCCCGCCGTTCCTGGGTGCTGTTGGTGAAGTGCCGGTACCGCTCCATCTGGCTGGAAATCTGGTCATGGAACCGTCGGGCCCACGAGTTTCCGGCAATTTCGGCAATCTTCGCGTGCAGCGCCATGCCTTGCTGCATCGCGTCGTCGGCGAACTCCACCATGGCGGCATTCCGGGCAAGGATGCCATGGAGCGCTTCAATGTCGGCCGCCGTCGCTTTCAGGCAGGCATTCCGCGCCATCAGGGATTCCATTGCGGCTCGAACCTCATACAGTTCGGAGATCACTGCTTCGTCGAGTTCCGGAACCAGCACACCGCCGGTGGCCTGCTGCTCCAGCAGGCTCTCGGAAATCAGGCGCCTGATCGCTTCCCGCAGGGGCGTGCGGCTGACCCCGAGCGCCGCCGCCATCGCAGGTTCGTATATCCGTTCCCCGGGTTTCAGCTCAAGCGTCAGGATCTGCCGCTTCAGTTCGGCATAAGCGACATGGGCGCCGGTATTCCGGGCAGGGGTATCAGGCACGAACTCGACCTCCACAAAGAAACATACTTGTATACAGTTATACAGCAATGCCTATAAGGCTGGGTGCGGCGAGTACCCCGGAAGTGCCGTCCCGCCCCTCCTTTATTCAGGCCAGCGGTTATTCAGGCCAGCGGTGGACCCGCATCCCCGTGGTCGGCGGGGCGATCGCAAGCAGGACCCGGGGCGGCGACGCCGTCTGGACCGGCTCCAGGTCTTGCTGCCAGCGGCCGGGACGCGCACGATGAGTGCATGCGTACATGGGCCGGTCCCAGCATGCTTGGGGGGAGAGAGATGGGCATGGACGCTGACGCCCGGACACGGACGCTGAGCGGAGACCGTCGATTTTTCCCGTTGCCGGTGTATCAGTCATGGGCTGATGTGGTTTTCCTTCATTGGAGGATTCCGGTGGCAGTAGCGGGCCCTTACATGCCCCCGGGTGTGGAGCCTGACGTGCATGCCGGGTCGACCTGGGTCGGCCTGATCGGCTTCCGGGTTACGGGTACCTGCCGGGGGCCCCGCCTAGGTCTCCCCTATGCCGGAGCGTTCACCGAGGTCAATGTCCGGCTGTACTCCCGTGACGCTGCGGGGCGGCACGGGGTGGTGTTCCTGTCCTTGGACGCGGACAGGCTCACGTTCGTTCTGGCCGCCCGTGCCGCCGGAGTGCCATACGTATGGTCCCGCTGCCGCCCCACGGCGATGCGCGGCACCTCCCGGGGATACGGATACGAAGTGGAGCGCTTCCGCGGGCAGGCAAAGTCTTCTTTCGGCGCCTATCCGGACATGGACCACCCGGCCCTGGACGGATTGTCATTCTGGCTCACAGCCCGGTTCGGACTCCATACCCGTGCGGGGCGGCGGGTCTTTTACCTGCCCATTGCCCACCGGCCCTGGCCGCTGTACTGCGCTGCGGCAGCCGCATGGGAAGACGCACTGGTCTGCGCCGCCGGAATCACGGTCCACGGCCCGCCTGACTCAGTGCTGTACTCCCCCGGCGTCCGGACGCAGTTCGGGCAGCCCCGGCAGGTTCTCGGCTGACCCTGGCAGCGCCAACCCGACGTAACGGATTCCTCGCAACGAGTGTCGGATGGCGCACTCACGTTGCTCCCCCGCCGGAACGGGCCGCCAGGCGGTCGGCTACTGCTTGAATAAACCCTTCGGTAGTGACGGCTTCGGCGTGAGTGGGGACTAACCGGGCCAGGTCGGCAGTCATCGTTCCCTCCTCAACGGTTTTGACCGTGGCAAGCTCAAGATCGGCGGCGAAGCCGGCCAGTGCAGTGTTGCCGTCCAGGGCCGCGCGGTGTGCGAGTGCGCGGGTCCAGGCGTAGATGGTGGCGGTGGGGTTGGTGGAGGTGGTTTCGCCGGCTTCCCGGCGGCGGTGGTGCCGGGCGATGGTCCCGTGGGCGGCCTCGGTGAGCTGGATGCTGCCGTCCGGGGAAGTGAGGACGGAGGTCATGAGTCCTGGGGAGCCGAAACCCTGGGCGACGATGTCCGACTGGACGTCGCCGTCGTAGTTCTTGCAGGCCCAGACGTAGCCCCCTTCCCATTTAAGGGCGGAGGCCACCATGTCATCAATGAGCCGGTGCTCGTAAAAGAGTGCGGCTGCTTCGAAGCTGGACTGGAACTCGTCGGCGTAGACGCTCTCAAAGACGTCCTTGAAGTGTCCGTCGTAGGCCTTGAGCACAGTGTTCTTGGATGAGAAGTACACCGGGTAGCCGCGTGTGAGCGCGTAGGCGAAGCAGGCCCGGGCGAAGTCGCGGATGGAATCGGTGTAGTTGTACATGCCCATAGCCACTCCTCCACCCTTCGGGAAGGCGGCGACCTCGTGGCTGGTGGCCGGGGACCCGTCGTCGGGCGTGTAAGTCAGCGTGAGCCGCCCGGCGCCGGGGACCGCGAAGTTCACCGCCTTGTACTGATCGGCGTGGGCATGGCGGGCGATGACGATCGGCTTAACCCACCCTGGGACGAGCCGGGGCACGGAATCGATGATGACGGGTTCGCGGAAGATGACCCCGTTCAGCTCATTTCGCAGGGTGCCGTTGGGCGAGGGCCAGAGCTTGGTGAGCCGGTACTCCGCCGCACGCGCGGCATCCGGCGTGATGGTGGAGCATTTCACTCCCACCTGGTGCTCGGCGACAGCCTTCGCGGCCTGGAGCGTGACGCGGTCCCCGGTCCGCTCGCGGTTGCGGAGCGAGAGGTCAAAGCGCAGGATGGGCACCTCGACGTTCGGGGTAATGAGCCTGTCCTTGACGAGGGTCCACATGGTGTGGGCCATCTCGTCGCCGTCGATTTCAACGATGGGCTGGTTGACGCTGACCTTGTTCATGCTGTTTCGGGTTCCTTTGCAGGTGAGGCTTCGATGGTGGTGCGCAGCAGGGAGGGGATGACGCCGCCGACGCGGAGCAGGGCAACGTCGAGTTCGGTTTCGACGGCGGCGCTTGCGTTGAACTCCTCGGTCCGGCCGTCTGCGAGGTGCAGGACAACACGGATCCGGGTGCGCGGGGCAAGTGCGCCGGCGGGTGCAACGATCTCGATCCGGTCCCCGGGCCGCAGATCCTGAAGCCTGCCGCGGACATTCTCGGGGGCGATAAGCGGCAGCACACCCATTCCGATGAGGTTGGAGCGGTGGATCCGCTCGAAGCTGCCTGCGATGACCGCCCGCACGCCGAGGAGCCTCTGGACTTTGGCTGCCCAGTCGCGGGAGGAACCGGTGCCGAACCTTTCGCCGGCGATGATGACCGTGGAGTTCCCTTCCCGGCGGTATCGGTCGGCAGCCTCTGGCAGTGGCAAGACCTCGCCGCTGGGGCCGTGCACGGTGTGGGCAACCGGCAGGCCGCCGGGGATTGCGGTCCCGAGGTGGTTGTTGACGGTCTTGTTGTGGAACCCGCCGCGGAGCATCACTTCCCAGTTGCCGCGCCGCGAAGCAAAGACGTTGAGATCGGCCCGGTCTTCGCCGCGTTCCACCAGGAAGTCCGCCACGAGGCTGTCTGCCGGGATCGCGCTGGCCGGGGAGATGTGGTCTGTGGTGATGTCATCGCCAAGGACCAGCAGGGGGTGGGCGATGTAGTGGCCCAGCTGGCTTCCCTGGTCTGGCGAGGCAAACGGTGGCCGGCGCAGGATTGTGGAGTCGGGGTCCCATGGGAAGAGCGGCGTGTCGGGTGCTTCGAGCCGGGACCACATGGGATTCCGCACGGCCACCGAGAAGTCCCTGGCGAAGTCCAGCGGGTCTTGTCCCGCTTCCCACGCCACATCTATTTCCGCCTGTGTCGGCAGCAGGTCAGCGAGCCTGACCGGTGCACCTTCCGCGCCGCTCCCGGCACGGAAATCGTAGGAGGCCAGGTCGACGTCCGCCCGGCCGGCCAGGGCGTAGGCCACGACGAGGGGCGGGGACATGATGAAGCCGAGGTCAAGGTCCGGATGTACCCGGCCAGGGAAGTTGCGGTTGCCGGAGAGGATGGCCACTGGGCGGATCCTGCCCTCGTCCAGGCTTGCCCTGATGCGGTCGGGAAGGGGGCCAGGGTTGCCAATGCAGGTAGTGCAGCCAAAACCAACGATGTCGAAACCGACCGCACCGAGGTGTTCCAGCAGGCCGGAGCGCTTGAGGTAACTGGCCGCCGCGGGCGACCCCGGGGCGAGTGAGGTTTTGACCCATGATGGCAGGCCCAGTCCCAGCTTTCGGGCCTTGGCGGCAACCAGGCCGGCAGCGATCAGCAGCTTGGGGTCCGTGGTGTTGGTGCAGCTGGTGATCGCGGCCAGCGCAACGGGGAACAGCGGCAGGTCCCCGACATGTTCCCGGAGGGGATTTTCGGTGTGCAGGACCGCCGGTATCTCTGCCAGCGCGAGCAGGTCCTGCGGGCGGCGCGGCCCCGCAGCGCGCAGTTCGATGGCTGCCAGATCCACCGTGATGGTGGAGGTGTAGTCGGGCTCAGCATCCGGGTCGAACCAGAAGCCGGACGCCCGGGCGTAGGTTTCCACGAGGGTGCGTTGGAATTCGCTGCGGCCTGTTTCACGCAGGTAGTCCAGGACGTTTGTGTCAACGGGAAAGTAGCCGGTGGTGGCCCCGTATTCGGGCGCCATGTTGGACACCACTGCCCGCTGCCCCACCGTCAGACCGGCCACACCGGGACCGTAGAACTCCACGAATTCACCCGATACCCCCATGGCACGCAGGCGCTGGGTGACGGTCAGGGCCAGGTCAGTTGCAGTAGCACCGGGAGGGAGGGCCCCCGTCAGCCTGACACCGATGACGTCCGGAATCCGGAGGGTGGTGGGCATGCCGAACATAACAGTCTGGGCTTCAAGGCCACCGACGCCCCAGCCCAGTACGCCAAGGCCATTGATCATGGGCGTGTGGCTGTCCGTACCGATCATCATGTCCGGGACTGCCCACGGCAGGCCGCCGTCGTGATCTTCAACCGTGGTGACTACCGTGGCCAGCTGCTCGAGGTTGATGGTGTGCATGATGCCGGTGCCCGGCGGGTTGATGTGGACTGTTTCCATCGCCTGGGATGCCCACTTCAGGAAACGGTAGCGCTCCCGGTTCCGCCGGTATTCGTGGACCAGGTTGCGGCCGGCTGCGTCCGGACGGCCGTACTCCTCAACGGCCAGCGAATGGTCGATCGAAACGTCCACTCGGAGCATGGGGTTCAGCGTGGACGGATCCACGCCGGCTTCCGCGAGCGAGTCCCGCATTGCCGCCACGTCCACCAGGGCTGGGGTGCTGGTGGTGTCATGCATCAGCACCCGCTGCGGCCAGAACTCCAGTTCCTCTTCAGAGCTGCGGGCCCGGAGCCAATTGCGCAGATTCCCGACCGTCCGGGCGGCTTCCGCCGGCACTGACCTGCGGAGGGTGTTTTCCGCCAGCAGGCGAAGCACCATGGGCAACCGGTGGAAGTCCGGGCCCAGCGCGGCCCGGACTTCGGTAATGCGGAACCTGCGTCCCCCTACCGCAATGGCCTGATGACCAATGGTGGTTCCGGTTTGGAGCGTCATTGCAACACCTTCTCTTCGCTTTCCTGCCCCGACCGGGTAGCAGGACGTGCCGTTTGGAGTACCCAAAACGACGCTTGCTGCTTGCACTTGGGATGTTGTCCCACCGCCCCTCGTCAAGCGGACCGGTGGACAGATATAGATCATAGCTTATAAGCTACAGCGGTGGCGCTAATCACATAAAGGGCCGCTGCTGTACTCCCCGAAAGGAAGGAAGGGCGATGGAGCCCCATCCGACGTCTGTTAAGAAAACCTCCCGCATGAAGCAGGTGGCACGCGCCGCCTTCGCTGTCCTGGGCATCACCGCCGTCGCCCTGGCCTCCGTGAACGCGTCGGCAAGCGGCTCCGGAGATGACGCCCGCAACCGGCTCACCCTGATCGCGCCCGCAGGTGCGGGAGGCGGCTGGGACGGAGCAGCACGTGAAGCTCAGCAGGCAATGCGCGCGCAGGGCCTTGTCAACAACGCGCAGGTGGTGAACATCCCCGGAGCCGGAGGAACCATCGGCCTGACGAAATTCGCGGGGATGGAAGGCGAGAGCAGCACGCTGATGCTGATGGGCATCACCATGCTGGGCGCGATCAACATCAATGGCTCCGACACCACCCTGGAGGATGTCACGCCCATCGCCCGGATCACGGAGGACTACGACGTCCTGGTGGTTCCCGCCAACTCGCCCTACAACTCGGTGGATGAGTTGGTATCGGCCTGGAAGCGGAACCCCGGTTCCTTCGCTTTCGGCGGCGGTTCACTCGGCAGCGTCGACCAGATGATCATTACGCAACTCGCCCAAGCCGGCGGCATCGAACCCACTGCGGTCAACTACATCGCATACTCCGGCGGCGGTGAACTGGCCACCTCGCTCATGTCCGGAACCATCAAAGCCTCAGTAAGCGGCTACGTGGACTTCGCGGACCAGATCGAAGCCGGACGCCTGAAGGCCCTCGCGGTCTCGGCCCCGGAACCGGTGGAGTCGATCGACGTGCCCACACTGAAGGAGCTCGGCTACGACATCAGCTTGACCAACTGGCGCGGGATGGTTGCCGCCCCCGGCATCACGCCCGAACAGAAGCAGGTACTGCAGGACATCGTGACCGAAGTGGTGCAGACCCCTGAGTGGAAAGACGCCATAGAGCGGAACCAGTGGACTGACAGATTCCTCGCCGGAGAGGAATTCGAACGGTTCATCGCCGACGAGAGTGAAGCCGTGAACAACATCTGGAACGAACTCGGCTACTGACCTCCCTGCCATCACACACAACGCTGGAGAAGACATGACAATCCTGGTCGGATATACAAAAACCCCCGAGGGCAACGCCGCCCTCCGCCACGGTCTGCAGGCGGCTGAACTTGCCGGTAAGCCCTTGGCCATCTTCCCTCTCGGGGAAATTCATCAGACTGCCACCCGCGAGGCCGGGGACGCCGCCGTGCACGAGGCGGTCGAAGCCGGTGCCACACTCCTGCACCGGGACCCGCAGGGACGGCACCCCGCTGAAGAACTCCTGGACAGCGCCATGGAAACCGGTGCCACCCTTGTGGTGATCGGCGTCCGCAACCGCTCCCGGGTCAGCAAAGTCATCCTCGGCTCCGACGCCCAGAGCATCATCCTCGGCTCGACCGTTCCCGTCCTGACTGTAAAGGCGGCCTCCGATGATCACTGAAGCAGGCAACAACGCCGAAGCTGCCAGGGAACTCCTTCCCTCTGACGGTCCGGCAAACAGCAGGCACGGATTCTGGGCGGGCCGCAGCGGCCTGGCGGTAGCGGGGATCCTCGCTGCGATCGGCGCCTACCTCACTGCGGGCATCGTGACCATGGACGTGCCGGAAGGGGCCAAAGCTCCGGGGCCGACGTTCTTTCCCATCCTCATCGTCATCGCCATTTTCGTTCTGGCCGTTCTGCTGACGGTACAGACTCTGCGGAAGCCAGAGCACGTCGCGGAAGCCGACACGGGACACCGCTTCCATACTGACTGGAAATCCCTCGGGCTCGTCTTCGGCGCTTTCCTGGCATTCGCGTTGCTGCTCATCCCGGTCGGCTGGCTCCTCTCCGCGGCAGTGCTGTTCTGGGGTGTATCCCGCGCATTGGGAAGCAGGCGCCCTTTGTTCGACGTCGGCCTGTCCCTGGTCTTCTCCTCGTGCATCCAGCTGGCATTCGGCGCCGGCCTGGGCCTCAACCTGCCCGGCGGCATCCTGGAAGGAATCTACGGCTGATGGAATCCCTTAACCTGCTCCTGGAAGGCTTCTCACAGGCCTTCACACCCATGAACCTGCTCTGGGTCTTTGTCGGCGCGTTCCTGGGCACCGCCGTCGGCGTCATCCCGGGCCTGGGCTCCTCGATGGCCGTCGCGCTCCTGCTTCCGGTGACATTCAGCCTTGACCCCGTGGGCGCTTTCATCATGTTCGCCGGCGTCTACTTCGGCGGGCTCTTCGGTGACTCCACCATGGGCATCCTGATGAACACCCCGGGCGGCTCAACCGCTATCGCCACCACCTTTGAAGGCCACCGGATGGCCAAGCTCGGGCGGGCACCGCAGGCGCTGGCAACCTCCGCGATCGGTGCCTTCATCGGCGGCCTCATCGCCACCACGCTGGTGGTGTTCTTTGCTCCCAAGCTTGCCGACATCGCCGTGATGTTCGGCCCTGCCGAATACTTTGCGCTTGCCGTCTTCGCATTCATCGCCACCGCCTCCGTCGTATCGGATTCAGCCATCAAAGGCCTGTCCGCCCTCGCCATCGGCCTGGCCCTCGCGATCGTGGGTATCGACGGCATCTCCGGAGCGTCCCGCTTCACCGCCGACGTGCCCCAGCTCTTTGACGGAATCAGCATCATCGTCATCACGGTCGGCATCCTGGCCCTGGGCGAAGTCTTCCACGTTGCTGCCCGCATCCACCGCGATCCGAAGCTCTCAGCAATCGCCGTGTCCGGCCGCCCCTACCTTTCAAAGCGGGAATTCCGTGAGGCACTTCCCGCGTGGCTCCGGGGTACGGCCTTCGGCGTGCCCTTTGGTGTCATTCCGGTGGGCGGCGCCGAAGTGCCCACTTTTATGGCCTACGGAACTGAGCGCCAGCTGGACCGCAAGCGCCGCGAACCGCAGTTCGGCAAGGGGGCGATCCGCGGCGTCGCAGCACCGGAGGCAGCCGGCAACGCCACCTCCGGCACTGCGATGGGCGCCCTCCTGGCACTCGGCCTGCCCACGTCAGCCACGGCAGCAATCATGCTGGCAGCGTTCCAGCAGTACGGGCTGCAGCCCGGACCGCTCCTGTTCGAACGCAACGCCGACCTGGTGTGGGCCTTGCTGGCCAGCCTCTTTATCGGTCTGGTGGTCCTGCTGGTCCTCAACCTTCCCTTCGCCCCGCTGTGGGCCAAGCTGCTGCTGATCCCCAAGCACTACCTGTATGCCGGCATCACAGTCTTTTGCGGCCTCGGCGTCTACGCCACCAGCGCAGCAGTTGCCGACCTTTACATCGTGCTGGCCATCGGAGTCCTTGGTTTTGTTCTGCGCCGGTACGGCTTCCCGCTGGCTCCCATCATGATTGGCGTCGTCCTCGGCCCCCTGGCCGAGACCAGCCTGCGCAACGCCATGATGTCCAGCGGCGGCCAGGTTTCAGTCCTGATCGACAGCCCCGTCACATGGACGCTCTACGGGATTCTGGCCATGGTGCTCGCCTACACACTCTGGCGCCGGATCACTGCCCGCGCCCGCCAGGACGTCTAGCAACTCCCGACGCTCACCGAGTTCCGGGGTGGAGCGCGCCACGGCGCCTCCACCCCGGTCTCAACCAGGTAGGGCGGGGAACCGCGAGGCGGTAATGTAGCCCATAGCCTATGAAGTAGGAAGGCGCGTAAGGAGCACACCGTGTCAATCCCTCCCATTGCACTGACGAAAAGCGCCTACGCCTACGACGAATTGCGCCGCCGCATACTTACCGGCCAGATCAAGCCGGGCTCAGTCTTCAGCCAGACAATGCTCGCCCAGGAACTCGGAGTCAGCACCACTCCCCTGCGCGAAGCCCTCCGCAGGCTCGCCGCCGAAGGCATGGTGCAACTTGACTCGCACAGGGATGCCAGAGTCACCCCCCTCACCGCAGACGAAGCGCGCAACCTCTACGTCATCCGGGAAAACCTCGACCCGCTGGCCGCAGCGCTGGCCGCCACAAGCCGAACACCGGATGACGTCTCGAGTATCGAAGCGGCATTAAAGCGGCTCACTCCGCTGAGTGATTCCAGCGATTTGGATGCACTGACAGCACACCGCAACTTCCACCGTGCCATCTACGTGGCATCCCACAACCCTCTCCTCATCGGAATCCTCGAGGGTCTCTGGGATAAAGCAGACCAGTACCGCCAGATTGGATTGCAAAACCAGCAGGACTCCTCAGCGGACCAGGACCGCGTCCAGCAGGAACACGTCCAGATAGCCGAAGCCGTTATTGCCGGTCAGGCCGATCGTGCCCGTGAAGTCATGCAGCGGCACGTCCTTGGAAGCCTGGGCCGGAGGGCAATCGATGTCCTCGAAGGGCCCAAATAGCTGGAAGAGCCAGCTCACGCGCCGCGCCATCTAGCGGTTTTGAGAACCATGACAGCCGGTGGGTCTGTGTCGTTGGGAGCATCCGCTTGTTGTCCGCACCGGGGGCCGGGCGCTCCTGTTACCAACGCGTACTGTGCCTCCCCCAGCCGGGTCGCCGTGACCGTTGGGGGCCGGGCGCAGGGCGTCCGACGGCGGCACCCGGCATGCTTCCGAATGTTTCCAGCATGTTAACTGGGGCGGGAATTTGTGCCTCCGAATTTCTCACGTAAATGTTTATAGATCCCTCGCGTAAACGAATTCCCTCACGTAGTTTTGCTTGTGAAAGGAACGCAGGTGACCGGCATCACACCGGATGACCTGCACCGGAGACGAACAGTTCCGGCAGCGACGCCGGCACCGCGAATCCAGGGACCTTTCGGCCTTGTGGCCCCCACGGAAACACCACCACCGCCCGTACCGGGTGTGCGCGGTCTTTTCGTGCCTCGGGCATCCTCATTTTCGTTCTATCTAGGAGATAAGCATGACTCTTGATATTGAATCTTCGACTGTTGTTGGGGTGGCGCATCCGTTGGATCCGTTGTCGCGGGAGGAGATTGCGCGTGCG
>NZ_JBHUSB010000030.1:0-35067 GCF_042673905.1 Arthrobacter sp. NPDC057009 | reverse complement strand
GTGGAATTGGACTCTAGACAAGCCCCACTCCACCCGGAGGTCTTCTTCATGTCACCGAACCACGCCGAGCGTCACTAACGTCCGTGGTCAATACAGCTAGCCGGGTGCATTGGCCGGGCTGCGTTAGCCGGCCACCAGGTACGCCGTGCTGTTGGGGGCAACCACTGCCTCGCCGCCACCAGGTTCCCCGGCAGGCCGTTCTTCAGCGCTTGACAGCGCCACCCGGTAACCGTCGGGGACCGGCGTCGGCTCCGCGCCCGTGTTGGCGACCACCAGGACATCGCGGTTGTGAAAGGCCAGTACGCCCCGTTCGGGGTCGTGGTTGTCCGCCCAGCAGAATGTTCCGGATCCCAGTCCGTGGCTCCGCCGCGCCGTGAGCGCGGAGCGGTACAGCTCCAGCGTCGAGCCCTTGACCCCTTCCTGCCGGTCCGCAGCGAGATCCCCGAACACCTCGGGCTGGGGCAGCCATGGGGCGGCCGGGGCCGGCACCGCGGAGGACGCTGCGAAGCCGTAGCCGGGGGCCGCGGATTTCCACGGCAGCGGCACGCGGCAGCCGTCGCGGCCCCGCTCGATGCCGTTGGTCCGGAAGAATGACGGGTCCTGGCGGGCCTCTGCCGGCAACGAGGTGTGCTCAGGCAGGCCAAGCTCTTCGCCCTGGTAGATGTAGGCGGAGCCGGGGAGGGCGAGGGACACCAGCGTGGCCGCCCTTGCACGGGCCAGTCCGAGTGCGGCATCCGGCTGCTCGTCCTTCGCGGCAATGCCCTTCGGGAAGGTGGTGGGGTCCTGCAATCCGAAGCGGGTCGGATGGCGCACCGTGTCGTGGTTGCTCAATACCCAGGTGGACGGCGCACCGACGGATGCGGCCGCCTTAAGGGAATCCTCGATGGCCACGGCCATCCGCTGCGCGTCCCAGCCGGCCAGGAGGAAGTCGAAGTTGAAGGCCTGCTGCATCTCGTCCGGACGGATGTACCGCGCCAGCCGCTCAGCCGGTTCAACCCAGGCCTCCGCAACCAGCATGCGGTCGCCGTCGTACCCGGCCAGGACCCGGTTCCAGTCCCGGTAGATGTCGTGGACGCCGTCCTGGTCGAAGAAGGGCGACGGCGGATACAGCGGCGATACGGGCTCGTGCCCGGCGCCACCGGAGTCAGGGGCCGGGGACACGTGCGCCGTATGCGGTTCAACGGCCTCTCCGTGCGCGCCCGGAGGATCCGTCAAATGGGCTGCTTCAGCGGAACCTTCCACCATGGCCGCAACGCCCTCCCAGTCCGGAAGGCCGGCTTCCTTCACCATGCCGTGGGCCACGTCCACCCGGAAGCCGTCCACACCCCGGTCCAGCCAGAAGCGGAGCACGGAACGCATCTCCTCCCAGACCTCCGGGTTTTCCCAGTTGAGGTCCGGCTGCTTCGTGTCGAACAGGTGCAGGTACCAGTCCCCGGGCGTGCCGTCGGCATTCGTGGTCCGCGTCCAGGCCGGCCCGCCAAAGATGGACTTCCAGTTGTTGGGGGCGATGTTTCCGTCGCCGGAGCCGGCAACCTCGTCCTTCCCCGGCCGGAAGATGTAGCGCTCCCTGGCGGCCGAGCCGGGTTCCGCCGCAAGGGCTTCCCGGAACCACACATGTTCATCGGAGGTGTGGTTGGGCACCAGGTCGACGATCACCTTCAGGCCGCGGCTGTGGGCTTCGTCCAGCATGGCGTCGAAATCCGCGAGCGTGCCGAAGGCCGGATCCACCTGCCGGTAATCGGCGACGTCATACCCGCCGTCGGCCTGCGGGGATTTGTAGAACGGCGAAAGCCAGACCGCATCGACCCCGAGCTGCTGCAGGTAGGGCAGGCGTGCGGTGATGCCGGGCAGGTCACCCATGCCGTCACCGTTCCCGTCAGAGAAGGAGCGCGGATAGATCTGATAGACAACGGCGTTGGCCCACCACGTTGCTGTCTCGGAAGCCGGTGTGCTGATCGGGCGATGGGTCATGGTTGCCTCTCCGGTAACAATTCTGTGTAAACGCTTGCATATCTTCGGGCAACGTTACTAGTGTGACAGTCACCACATCAACCGCACGATTGATTTCCATGTCACTCAGCGAGGAGTCTCCAGCCCATGAAAACGCCAAAGTTCTTACTTCCGGTCGCCACCGCCGGCGTGCTTGCCCTGACACTGTCCGCCTGTGGCGGCGGCGGGGGCGGCACCACGGGCGGCGGTGCCGGCGGCGGCGATGCTGCCAACAACCTGGATGGCCGCGGTCCCATCACCTACGTCCAGGGCAAGGACAACAGCAACGTCGTCCGTCCGCTGGTGGAAAAGTGGAACGCCGCGCACCCGAACGAGAAGGTGACCTTCAAGGAGCAGACGGACCAGGCAGACCAGCAGCACGATGACCTCGTGCAGCACTTCCAGGCCAAGGACGCCGGCTACGATGTCATGTCCGTTGACCTCGTGTGGACCGCCGAGTTCGCGGCGAAGGGCTGGCTCCAGCCGCTCAAGGACAAGATGGCAATCGATACTTCAGCCATGCTGCCGTCCACGGTGGCCGGCGCTTCCTACAAGGACACCCTGTACGCAGCACCCCAGAACTCCGACGGCGGCATCCTCTACTACCGCAAGGACCTCGTTCCCACTCCGCCCAAGACCTGGGACGAGATGATGCAGATGTGCGACATCGCCAAGAAGAACAACATCGGCTGCTACTCCGGCCAGTTCAAGCAGTATGAGGGCCTCACGGTCAATGCCTCCGAGGCCATCAACTCCGCGGGCGGGTCCGTGCTGGACAAGGACGGAAAGCCGAGCCTGAACACGCCTGAGGCCAAGGAAGGCCTGTCCAACCTCGTTGACGCTTTCAAGGATGGCAGCATCCCGAAGGAAGCGATCACTTACCAGGAAGAGGAGAGCCGCCGCGCCTTCCAGTCCGGTAACCTGCTGTTCCACCGCAACTGGCCGTACGTCTACAACCTGGCCGTCACGGAAGGTTCGTCGAAGGTCAAGGACAAGCTGGGCATGGCTGCACTTCCCGGCAAGGACGGGCCCGGTGCTTCCTCCCTCGGCGGGCACAACGTCGGCGTGAGCGTCTATTCCGAGAACAAGGCAACGGCCCTGGACTTCCTGAAGTTCATCACCTCCGAGGAGACCCAGCGCTTCTACGCCACCCAGGGTTCGCTCGCTCCGGTCCTCACGAGCCTGTATGACGACGCCGCACTGGTGAAGAAGCTTCCGTACCTGCCGGTTCTGAAGACCTCCATCGAAAACGCCGTGCCGCGGCCGGTAACCCCGTTCTACCCGGCCGTCACCCAGGCGATCCAGGAGAACTCGTATGCTGCCCTGAAGGGCGACAAGTCTGTGGATCAGGCGCTGTCTGATATGCAGAAGTCCATCGAGACCGCCGGTGCAGGATCGTAGTTCAGCCATGGCTACCGAAGTAGGCTCGACGCCGGTCAAGGCACCGGCGTCGGGCGGCACCCCGATCCACCACGGTCCCAAGGGCGTCGGCGAGGACAACAAGATCCTGAGCCAGGGAAAGTGGGCCGCATGGCTCCTTGCCCCGACCATCATCGCCCTCGCCGTCGTCATCGTTTACCCGATCATCAGCGCCATCGTGATGTCCTTCCAGAAGGACGCCGGCCTGGACCCTGCCACAGGCCTCTTCACGGCCGGCGGACCCGCGGGCATCCAGAACTACGTGAACTGGCTCGGCCAGCAGTGTGCCGCCCCCGCCGGCGGCACCATTGCATGCCCGCCCGGCACCCTCGGCGCGCAGTTCTGGACCGCCACCGGCACCACGTTCATCTTCACCATCATCACCGTCACCCTGGAAACCGTGCTCGGCTTCTGGATGGCGATGATCATGGCCCGGACGTTCAAGGGCCGCAGCCTGGTCCGTGCTGCGGTGCTGGTGCCGTGGGCCATTCCCACCGCGGTGACCGCACAGCTGTGGCTGTTCATCTTTGACTTCCAGGGCATCGCCAACAAGATCTTCAACACGAGCATCCTCTGGACCGGAAGCGAGTGGCCGGCCAAGTGGGCAGTCATCATCGCCGACACCTGGAAGACCACCCCGTTCATGGCGCTGCTGATCCTCGCCGGACTCCAGATGATCCCGGCCGAGGTTTACGAGGCTGCCAAGGTGGACGGAGCATCGGCGTGGCAGCGGTTCCGGATGATCACCCTGCCGCTGGTCAAGCCCGCCCTGATGGTGGCCATCCTCTTCCGAACCCTGGATGCCCTGCGCATGTTCGACCTGCCGTACATCCTGACGGGCGGCGCGAACAACACCACCACGTTGTCCATCCTGGTCATCAACCAGATCAGGCAAGGGTTCAACTCGGCGGCGGCGCTGTCCACCATCACCTTCATCATCATCTTCATTGTCGCTTTCATCTTTGTCCGTTTCCTCGGCGCAAATGTTGTTGAGCAGAGCGGCGCCACCGGTAAGGGGAAGAAATGACCGCCGCGACATCCTCCGCCACAAGCCTTCGTGAGGCCCAGGACAGGGGCCGCCGCAAGGCCCAGAACAAGGAGAAGCTGGCGCATGCCCGCACCTATATCAGCGCCGCGGTAATCCTGATCTGGTGCCTGGCACCTGCGTACTGGATGGTCGTGGTGGCGTTCCGTGAAGTCGGCTTCACGTACGACACCTCGATCCTGCCCAGCCACGTGACACTGGACAACTTCATCACGGCCTTCGACACCTCGTTCGGCAACCGCTTCGGCCAGGCCCTGCTGAACAGCATCTTCATCGGCGTGGTGGTCACCGCCATCTCGCTGCTGATCGGTGTTTTCGCGGCCTATGCCCTCGCCCGGCTGAACTTCCGGTTCAAGTACATGGTCCTCGGCTTCATCCTTGGCGCCTCCATGTTCCCCGGCGTTGCCCTGATCACCCCGCTGTTCCAGCTGTTCACCAACATCGGCTGGATGGGAACCTACCAGGCGCTGATCATCCCGAACATCTCGTTCGTCCTGCCGCTGACCGTCTACACGATGACGTCCTTCTTCCGTGAAATGCCCTGGGAACTGGAGGAATCTGCCCGCGTGGACGGCTGCACGCAGGGACAGGCGTTCCGCAAGGTCATCATGCCCCTTGCCGCGCCGGCTATTTTCACCACGGCGATCCTGGCGTTCATCTCCTCCTGGAATGAATTCCTTATCGCCAGCCAGCTCTCCAGCGATGCGACCCAGCCGGTGACGGTGGCCATCGCCAACTTCGCCGGAGCGCAGCCGCAGCAGATTCCGTACACGGCGATCATGGCTGCCGGCACCATCGTCACCATTCCGCTGGTCATCCTGGTGCTGGTGTTCCAGCGCAAGATTGTGGCTGGCCTGACGGCGGGCGCCGTCAAGTGACACACGGAGCAGCACCACAGCACCGGGAGCCGGTACGGGCCGCACCCAAGCGCGTCCGGTCGGGTGAGGACTTCGACATCATCATCGGATTCCTCGGCTTCTGGGCCGTGGTGCTGCTCGTCGTCACCGTCTGGATGGAGGTGACGGCGCAGCCCGCCCTAGGCTGGGCGCTGGGGCTGCTGGTCACACTGCTTGCGCTGTACGGAATGGTCAGGCTCCGCCGGCGCCTCCCCGCCCGCACGGCCACCCGCCGCAAGTGACTCCGGCCGGACTAAAATGGATTCTTGCCGCCGGGGGAATATGGCGGAAATCCGCATGAGGACATAGAGAGGACATCGTGGCGCGCACTACTGAAAGGGCACAGCGCGGTGGCCACTCAGGAGTCAGCATCGAGGACGTGGCCGCGGCCGCAGGTGTTTCCACGGCAACCGTGTCCCGCGCCGTGCGCGGCCTGCCGCGCGTGTCGCCGGCAACCCGGGAAAGGATCCTCGAGGTGGCCACCGCGCTGGGCTACGTCGCCTCGTCCTCGGCGTCGGGCCTGGCCACCGGCCGCACCAAGACCATCGGCGTGCTGGCCCCGTTTGTGAGCCGGTGGTTCTTCTCGAAAGCCATCGAGGGCGCGGACCGTGAACTGCACGCCCGGCAGTACAACCTTTCCCTCTTCAACCTCGGCGGCCACGGCAGCCACCGCGAGCGGCTCTTCAGCAAGACCATGGTCTACAAGCAGATCGACGCCCTCCTGGTCCTGTGTATGGCATTGACCCGCGACGAGCTCGAGCACCTGCAGAAGATCGACATTCCGCTGGTGGTGGTGGGCGGCCACGTGGAGGAATGTGCCTACATAGGCATAGACGACTACGCGGCGGCCTCCACCGCCGTCAAGCACCTGATCGAACTCGGCCACCGGGACATCGCACTGCTGCACGGCGACGACGAAACGGACCTCAACTTCGACGTTCCCCGGGTCCGTATCCTTGCCTTTCAGGACGTGATGACGGCTGCGGGCCTGGAAGTCCGGCCCGAGTGGGACGAGTGGGGTGACTTCACCGTCCGCAGCGGCCAGGAGGCATTCCGCCGGCTCTGGGCCCAGCCCGGCGCCAAGCCGACAGCCATCTTCTGCGCGTCCGACGAAATGGCCATGGGCGTCATCTTCGAAGCGAACCGCGTCGGTGTCCGGGTTCCCGAGGACCTGTCCGTGATCGGCATCGACGACCACGACTTTTCCGACGCCATCGGCCTCACCACCGTGGGGCAGCGGCCGGACGAGCAGGCCGAGCTTGGCACCAAGATGCTGCTGGACGAACTCCTGGGTATCCCCGATTCGGTGCGGTCCTCCGTCGCGCCCCACCGCCTGATCGTCAGGCGCACGACGGCGCCGCCCCGCTCTTCCTGACCGTCGGGGCTTAGGATGCGCGGGCCAGCTGGCGGATGGGGATCCAGCGCGAAGCGAGCCGGCGGTAGGCGGCGGCAGCGCCCGTCATGTCCCCTTCGGCGAGGCACTCGATGCCCAGCCGCACGTCCATGGGGGAGTCGTCCGGGTAGACCTTGTCCGCCACCGCGCCGTAGTCCAGCTCCACCATGGAGTCGGCATGGAAGAGCTCCAGCCATTCGGTGAGCTGCGTGAGGTCGTCCAGCATGTCCAGGTCCGGAGCGGCGAGAGCCAGGTTCGCGACGGCGTAGCGCACCCGGTCGAGGGCGTCGGAGATCGGTGCCCACACGCGCACGGTGAGGATCTTGCCGCCTGCCTCGACGACGTCCTGTGGGTCTGATTCGAGGAACAGCGAAAACCAGCTGAACGGGATGCCCCAGGTGGAGGCGCGGGTGTGCACCCGGGTGATCCCGTCGCGCGCGTTGACCTGGTCGATGCGTTCCTGGTGCCTGTCCCGCTGCTCCTCGGGGATCAGCAGCTCGGCCAGGGGCCCGTGGATGCCTTCGATCAGGGCGTTGGCCGCCAGCCCGGCCCGAAGCACCAGCTGGCTGGGGCAGTAAAGCAGCGCCACGCCGTCGGCCGCTTCCTCATCGCCTTCCTTGGCGGCACCCTCCACGGGGACCCCGGGGGCGCGGGTGACCCGCACCAGATCGGTCCGGCCCGTGGGGAACGGATCGCCGCCGGGCCGGGTGATCCGGCCCAGCGAAGCCTGCAGCTCCGCGTTCTCGACGGCGGCGCGGGACACCGCGCGCTCGCCGGCCGACTTGATGGCGGCGCGCTGGTCCTCAGGAAACGCGTCCAGTGGCTCATAGACGCGCAGCGTGGAGGAAAACGGCAACCCGGCCTGGCCGCGGTAGAGGTTGCCCGTCATGAATGCCTGCCTGTCATCAGCCGTCAGCCCCTATCAGTCGGTCAGTTCCACAATCACCGGTGCGTGGTCGGAAGCGCCCTTGCCTTTGCGTTCCTCGCGGTCGATTGATGCTCCGGAAACCCGCGAGGCGAGCGCGGGCGAGGCGAGCACGAAGTCGATCCGCATGCCCTCCTTCTTGGGAAACCGCAGCTGGGTGTAGTCCCAGTACGTGTAGACGCCCGGACCCGGGGTGTGGGGGCGGACGACGTCGGAGTACCCGGCGGACTCGAAGGCGTGGAACGCGGCACGTTCGGGCTCGCTGACGTGAGTGTAGCCCTGGGTGAGGAAGAGGTCGATGTCCCAGACGTCGTCGTCCGTGGGGGCGATGTTCCAGTCGCCCATCAGCGCCACCTGGGCGGACGGGTCCTCCGAAATCCAGCCGGCCGCGTGGTTCTTCAGGGCATCAAGCCACTTGAGCTTGTAGGGCATGTGCTCGTCGTCGAGGGAGCGGCCGTTGGGAACGTAGAGGCTCCAGACGCGGACGCCGCCGCAGGTGGCGGCCATGGCGCGGGCTTCCTGGACGGGATCCTTGCCCGCCTTGCCGAAATGCGGCTGGTCCGTGAAGCCGCGTTCGACGTCGTCCAGGCCCACCCGGGAGGCGATGGCCACCCCGTTCCACTGGTTGACGCCGTAGTGCGCCACCTCGTAGCCCATGCGCTCGAAGAGCTCCCACGGAAAGTTGTCGTCCTTGCACTTGGTTTCCTGAATGGCCAGGACATCACAGTCGGAGCGCTGCAGCCACGCCTCCACACGGTCGGCACGGGCACGCAGCGAGTTCACATTCCAGGTAGCTATCTTCACAGTCCTAACTTACCGAACTTGGACGCCGATGGGACTCCCGGCAAACGCCCGCCACGGCCGCCCACACTCGCCCCGGGACTCTGGAATTTAGTAGGAAGTCCGAGTAGATTCAGCACCAGAGATGACCGGGGTCATGCAAAGGAGCATCCATGGTTCGCGAACTTTCCCACTACATTGGCGGCCGGCGGGTCGATGGCACGTCCGGCCGGTACAGCGACGTCTATGATCCCTGCACCGGAGAGGTCCAGGCCAAGGTGCCGCTGGCCGGCGCGGAAGAGGTCCGGAACGCTGTCGCCAACGCCGAAAAAGCCCAGCCGGAGTGGGGTGCCATGAACGCCCAGCGGCGCGGCCGCATCCTGCTCAGGTTCGTGGACCTCGTGAACCAGAACATGGATGAGCTCGCCGCCCTCCTGTCCTCCGAACACGGGAAGACCCTCGCGGACGCCAGGGGCGACATCCAGCGCGGCATCGAGGTGGTGGAGTTCGCCGCCGGCGCCCCGCACCTGCTCAAGGGCGAGTTCTCCGATGACGCCGGCGCAGGCATCGACGTCCACTCCATGCGCCAGCCACTGGGCGTGGTCGCCGGCATCACGCCGTTCAACTTCCCCGCCATGATCCCGCTGTGGAAGTCCGGACCGGCGCTGGCGGCAGGCAACGCCTTCATCCTCAAGCCGTCCGAACGCGACCCGTCCGTGCCGCTGCGGCTCGCGGAGCTCTACTCCGAGGCGGGGGTCCCGGACGGCGTCTTCAATGTGGTCAACGGCGACAAGGAAGCCGTGGATGCGCTGCTCGAGGACGAGCGTGTCCAGGCGGTCGGCTTCGTGGGTTCCACCCCGATCGCCCAGTACATCTACGCCACGGCGGCGGCCCACGGCAAGCGGGCCCAGTGCTTCGGCGGCGCCAAGAACCACATGGTGATCATGCCGGACGCGGACCTGGACATGGCCGCCGACGCCCTGATCGGCGCCGGCTACGGCTCGGCCGGGGAACGCTGCATGGCGGTGTCCGTGGCTGTCCCTGTGGGGGAGGAAACCGCGAACAACCTCGTGGCGAGGCTGCAGGAGCGGATCAAGTCCCTGAAGGTGGGGCACAGCCTGGCCAAGGACTCGGACTTCGGGCCGGTGGTGACGCCGGCCGCCAAGGAGCGGATCGAGGGCTACATCAGGTCCGGCGAAGAGGACGGGGCCTCGCTCCTGGTGGACGGCCGCGGCCTGACCGTGGACGGCTATGACGGCGGCTTCTGGATTGGCCCCACCCTGTTCGACAACGTCACCAAGGACATGAAGATCTACCGCGAGGAGATCTTCGGCCCGGTGCTCAGCGTCCTCCGCGCGTCCGACTACGACGAGGCCCTCCGGCTCTGCAGCGAGCACGAGTTCGGCAACGGGGTGGCCATCTTCACCCGGGACGGCGACGCGGCGCGGGACTTCGCCAGCAGGGTGCAGGTGGGCATGGTGGGCATCAACGTCCCCATTCCGGTGCCCATTGCCTACTACACGTTCGGCGGCTGGAAGGCATCCGGGTTCGGGGACCTCAACCAGCACGGCGCGGATGCCTTCCGCTTCTACACCAAGACCAAGACCGTGACCTCGCGCTGGCCCTCCGGCATCCGGCAGGGCGCCAGCTTCATCATGCCGGAAGGAAGCTGATGACTGAACCTGCCCCGAACGGAACGCCGGCAGACCCGGCAGCGACCTCTGCACAAGGGGAGCTTCCTGAAGAAGACGGATTGTTCGAACAGGACGTGTTTTTCGAGCAGCGGGGCAGGCTGGGGGTGGTCACTCTCAACCGGCCCAGGGCAGTCAACGCGCTCACGGCCGGCATGGTCGCCGCCATCCTGGAGCAGCTCACCGCCTGGGCCGACGACGACACCGTGGCCACCGTGCTGGTCCAGGGCGCCGGCGACCGCGGCCTGTGCGCGGGCGGGGACATTGTGGCCATCTACCGGGACATCCTCGCCGGCGGCGACGAAACGGCACGCTTCTGGGCGGACGAATACCGCATGAACTCGCTGATTGCGCGGTTTCCCAAGCCGTATGTCGCGTTCATGGACGGGCTGGTGCTGGGCGGCGGCGTGGGCATCTCCGCGCACGGCTCCCTGCGCATCGTCACCGAACGCACCCGGAGCGGGATGCCGGAGACCACCATCGGGTTTGTGCCCGACGTCGGCGGGACCCTCCTGCTCTCACGCTCACCGGGGGAGACGGGCACCCATGCCGCCCTCACGGGCGCCCACCTCAGCGGGGCGGACGCGCTGTTCCTGGGGCTTGCCGACCACTTCGTCCCGTCCGGAACGCTCGAGGAGCTCGCGGCGGCGCTGGAACACGAAAGCGCGGAAGCCGCCGTCGCACGCTTTGCCGAAACGGCGCCCCCCTCGGAACTGGAAGCACAGCGGGACTGGATCGACGCCTGCTATTCCGCCGACGACGCCGAGGAGATCGTCCGGCGGCTGCGGGCCGCGGGCGGGGAAGCCGCGGCCGCCGCAGACACGATCGAGGCGAAATCGCCCACCGCCGTCAAGGTCACCCTCGCCTCGCTGCGCAGGTCACGCGGACTGAGCCTGGACGAAGTGCTCGCGGAGGAATACCGGGTGGGACTGCACTGCCTCGGCGGCCCTGACTTCCGGGAGGGGATCCGGGCACAGGTCGTGGACAAGGACCGCAACCCGCAGTGGCGGCCGGCCACACTGCAGGAGGTGCGCACAGAGGACGTCGAGCGGTACTTTGCGCCGCTGGGGGACCGGGAACTGGTTCTGTGGGAAAAGGAGTCGGACCATGCCTGATGAAGTGAACGGGCCTGATACAGCCAAACCGCGGGTTGCCTTCCTGGGATTGGGCCACATGGGCGGTCCCATGGCGGTCAACCTGGTCAAGGCAGGCTACGAGGTCATCGGCTTCGACGTGGTGCCGGCCGCGCTGGACGCTGCGCGTGAGCACGGCATCCCCACCGCGGCGACTGCGGTGGAGACCGTAACCGGAGCCGACGTGGTGCTCACGATGTTCCCGAGCGGCCAGCACGTGCTGGACGCCTACCAGGGCAACGGCGGGGAACAGGGACTGCTGGCCGCCGCGGCACCGAACACCATGTTCCTGGACTGCTCCACCATCAACGTCGACGAGGCACGCGAAGCCGCCAGGCTGGCCCTCGACGCCGGGCACCGCTCCGTGGACGCGCCGGTTTCCGGCGGGGTTGTGGGGGCGGAGGCCGGCACGCTGACGTTCATGGTCGGTGCCCTGCCGGAGGACTTTGAAACGGTACGGCCCCTGTTCGACGTCATGGGCAAACGCGCCGTGCTGTGCGGCGAGCACGGCGCCGGCCAGGCAGCGAAGGTCTGCAACAACCTCATTCTGGGCGTCTCGATGATCGCGGTCAGCGAGGCATTCGTCCTCGGGGAGAAGCTCGGGCTGACGCACCAGGCCCTGTTCGACGTCGCGTCCGCGGCGTCTGGACAGTGCTGGGCCCTCACCACCAACTGCCCCGTCCCGGGACCGGTGCCCACCAGCCCGGCCAACCGCGACTACCAGCCCGGATTCGCCGGGGCATTGATGGCCAAGGACCTCCGGCTGGCGCTGAACGCCCTCCGGTCCACCGGCGTGGCTGCCCGGATGGGGCCGCTGGCCTCCGAAATTTATGACGCCTTCGCCGCGGAAGGCGGGGCGGGCCGGGATTTTTCCGGCATCATCACCGACATCAGGGACAAGTCAGGACAGTAGGCTTAGTTTCAGGACGTAGCAACCACGTGAGGGGCATGGATGACGCACGAGTACGGGAACATTCTGGTGGAGCGCCGCGGGCGCGTCGGCCTCGTTACCCTGAACAGGCCCGAGGCGCTGAACGCCCTGGACAGGACGACCCTGGAGGAACTCGTGGCGGCGGTTTCAGCCATGGACACCGACCCCGGCGTCGGAGCCGTTGTGATTACCGGCTCGGGGAAAGCCTTCGCCGCGGGCGCCGACATCAAGGAGATGGCGGACAAGGGCTACCTGGAGATGTACGACGCCGACTGGTTCCGCGGGTGGGAGGACCTCACCCGCCTGCGCATCCCCCTGATCGCCGCGGTGTCAGGTTTCGCTCTGGGCGGCGGCTGCGAGCTGGCCATGATGTGCGACTTCATCATTGCCGGGGACAACGCCAAGTTCGGCCAGCCGGAAATCAACCTCGGAGTGGTTCCCGGCATGGGCGGGTCCCAGCGGCTCACCCGCGCGGTGGGCAAGGCCAAGGCCATGGACATGATCCTCACGGGCCGGTTCATCGACGCGGCCGAGGCGGAACGCTCGGGCCTGGTGGCACGGGTGGTGCCGGCCGCGGACACCGTGGAGGAGGCTCTGAAGGCCGCGGAGGTCATCGCTTCCAAGTCGAAGCCGGCCGCCATGCTGGCAAAGGAAGCCGTCAACGCGGCCTTCGAGACGGGGCTGGCGCAGGGCGTGCTGTTCGAACGCCGGCTGTTCCATTCGCTCTTCGCCTCGGAGGACCAGAAGGAAGGCATGGCTGCTTTCACGGAGAAGCGCCAGCCGGAGTTCAGGCACCGGTGAGCACTCCGCTAACCGGGGAACGAACCGCCCAGGGGACCTCCCTGCGCGTCGTCCCGGCAGCCATGGTCTCGGCGGCCGGCTTCGTCCTGTTCGTCCTGCACCAGCCCCTGCCGGGCTACGCCCTGCTCGCCGCAGCACTCGCGGTTGCGGCCCTGGTGGACCGTCTGCTGTGCCGCGACCTCGCGCTGATTGCAGCCGGAGTGGCCATCATCAGTGCCGTGCCTATCACCACCGACGTCAGCACGTCCCACATGCTCGTCATGGGTTCGGCGATGATCGCGGCTGTCGGGATTCCCTACGCCGTGTCGCGGTTCGTCACCAAAGAGCACGCGGTGGTGTTCCCGGTCCTGACCGGGCAGAAGTGGACACGGGCAGAGAAGTGGTACCTGCCCGCCGTCGTGGTGATTGGCTATGCCCTGCTGCCCGTGTACATGATCCGGACCGGCGTCTACATGAACTGGCCTGCTGTGCACGACCCCGAGGGCATCGCGCGGCTCTTCATCGGCACCAACGCCCTGGGCATCTGGGATGAGCTGTTCTTCATCTGCACCTGCTTCGCGCTGCTGCGGCGCCACCTGCCCGACTGGCAGGCCAACCTGCTGCAGGCGGTGCTGTTCACCTCGTTCCTGTGGGAACTGGGATTCAAGTCGTGGGCGCCGTTTTTCATCTACCCCTTCGCACTGCTGCAGGCCCGCATCTTCACCGTAACGAAGTCCCTGTCGTACATCGTCAGCGTGCACCTGCTCTTCGACTTCGTGCTGTTCCTGGTGCTGCTCCACGCGCACAACCGGACGTGGATCGACATCTTCCTGTACTGACCCGGTGCAATTCCTTACCTGGCCAGTGGAGTTTTTGTACAGATATTGGCCTCAAAAGGCACTTTTGCCCGCGATATCTGTACAAAAACTCCAATGGGGGCGTGGGTAAATTGCTGCCGAGAATTCACCCGCTGTTAATCGCCATGCCTTAGCGTTGCACTTCAGGCACCCTGTTATTGCAGGCAGGCCTGTCAATCGAGGCAACGCGCAAAGGGGAACGATCGTGGCCGATATCGCTGCTGTACTGGGACGGCTCACAGCCGCTGAGCTTGAAGAAATCCACGCCACCGGCCCGCAGGGGCATCTGAGCCGCAGGAGCGTGGAGGCACTGGACCGTGCCGCCGGCGGTCCCGGCGGCGGCCGCGGCTACTATGTTCCGGCCGGAAGTGTCAGCGGAACGGGCAGCCCGCACGTCGTGCTGAGGAGCGACGTCGCGGCCTGGCTTTTCGGGCATTCCGCACCGGCCGCCGTCGCCGACCCCGCCTAAAAGCCTCCGGCGCAAAAGTCTCCGGCTAGCCTGCGGCCTGTGCCGCGGACGTCAGTGACGGCGCCGGTGCCGTGGCTGGGGCGGCATTGGGTCCGCCATTCTGGCGCAGGCCGCCGTCGAGGATAGCGCCCAGCAGGCCGCGGGCGGCGTCGAGGACTTCTCGCACCTCAGGGGACGTCAGCTCGTAGAAGAGGCGGCCATCCTTGCGGGACGGGACGATCAGCCGCTGGCGCCGCAGGATGCCAAGGTGCTGTGAAAGGTTCGAGGCTTCGAGGCCGGTGCCGTCCCGGAGGCTGCTCACGGTAACCGGACCGCTGGCAAGCATTTCCAGGACCAGGATACGCGCAGGGTGGCCCATGGACTTGAACAGGTCCGCCTTCACCTCGGTGTGGATCACGCCGTCGGGCATGTCACCCATTGTGGATTCCTTCCAGTGTTCCTTGCCAGGCATTGCTCGTCCCGCCAAACTGATGCCCCCAAGGCGTACAGATCTAAGTATAGAGACAGAACGGTCTGTCTCAGACGAAGGGGGTCAACTTTTGTTGGCGAACCTGTCCCGCACAGGGACGGAGGCGCGCCGGAGGCCGGTCGGACCCTTGCCAACGCGCGGGAAGTAGTTCACAATTTCATAAATTCTTCAATTTCCGCCCCTGCTCACCCGCGGGTACGGAACCGAGAAAAAACTTCAGCTGCTTCCGGCGACGACGGCGTCCCGGACGCCGTGTTCCCGGATCCAGGAGGGCTAATGGCTGGCATGTTCGAACTCTTCACCGACGCAGACGCTTCATTCAGATTCCAGCTCACCGCCCCGGACGGCACCGTGATGGCCGTGTCCCGCCCTTTTCCCAGCAAAGCCGCCGCGGTGGAGGGCATTGCCGCCGTCCGTGAATATGCGGGCATGGGACACGTGAAGGAGCTGGCCGCGGCACCGGCGGAGCGGCTCCCCGGCTCCCGCCCCCGCGCGGCCGTGCACCCGCTGCCCAAGCGCATGCCCGTTCAGTGCCAGGGGATGGCCGGGTAGGGAGTCCCATGAGTCTTCCGAAAACCGTCCGTGCCTACTCGAGTGCCCTCGGGCCAGCCGATTGTGTTGCCGGCACGTTCCACTACGACGCCATTTCGGGCCGGCTTGAATGGTCGGACGAGCTTTACGCGCTCCACGGGTACCGCCGCGGCGAGATCGTGCCCACCGTGGAGCTTCTTTATGCACACAAGCACCCCGATGACAGCGAGCGCTGCCACGACATCTTCATGGCAGCCTGCGAAGCGGGCGGATTCTTCTGCAGCTACCACCGCATCATTGATGCGCGCCTGCGGGAACACCGTGTGCTCACTGCCGGCGAGGCGCTCATGGGGAACGAGGGGCTCGTTGCTGTCGAAGGGTTCATGGTGGACCTGACCAGCACGCTGCACTGGGAAACCGAACGGGCGGCGCGGGAAGCGGTTGAAGGCGCGCTTGGCACGCGGAGCACCATCGAGCAGGCCAAGGGCATTCTGATGGGGATCCTGCGGATTGGCTCCGAGGCGGCCTTCGAGCTGCTGGCCCAGTACAGCCAGCACACCAACATCAAGGTGGCCAGCACGGCAGCCGACCTCATCCGGCTGGCCAACAGCCCGGAGCAGGCGGCCTTGCTGGACGCGTTCGTCCAGGAGCTCCAGCGGCGGTCGGAAGACCATGCGCAGAGCCGGGCGGACAAGGATGGCGTGCCGAGCGGCTAGCCGCAGGCGGCCGGCCAGCCTCAGGGTCCGGTTAGTCTCAGGATCCGGCCGGCCCGCAAGACCGGGCCGGCCGTTCCGTAATCCCGCTCAGTCGGTAAAATCCCCGGCGCCGTGGCGGAAGTCGCGCAGGATCCGGATCAGCTGGTGGAGATCCTGTTCGCCGAAACCTGACTGGCTGAATACCTCGCTGTTGAGCACCGCCGTCGCCCTTTTTGCCAGCGTTCGGCCCTCGGCCGTGAGTTCGATCAGGGTGGTGCGCCCGTCGGTGGGATGCGGTGACCGCACCACCAGTCCCGCTGTCTGGAGCCGGTCGACGGCGTTGGTCACGGAGGTGGGATGGACCTGGAGCAGGGCGCTCGCCTTGTTCATGGGCAGCGCGCCGCTCCTGGCGAAGCTGAGCAGCGCGAGCAGTTCATACCGTGCGAAGGTCAACCCGAACGGCTTCAGCGCCCCCTCAATCCGCGCCATCAGGATTTGCTGGGTGCGCATGATTGCCGTGATGGCGGCCATCGGTGCGGCGACGTCACCCCAGCCGTGGATTTCCCAGTTGCGTTGCGCGGCGGCAATCGGGTCACGGGGCAGTGGAGAGCCCACGGCTCAGCCCTGGCTTTTCAGGCCCGGAAAATCCGTCTCGGAGTATTCCGTGCCCAGGCCGCGGGCAGCGCCGGCCGGGCCGGGCCGGGCGCCGTCCGCGTGGCGGATCTCCTCACTGTGCCGCAGCTCGACCCGGCGGATCTTGCCCGAGATGGTCTTCGGCAGCTCGGCGAACTCCAACCGGCGGATGCGCTTGAACGGCGCCAGGTGGTCGCGGCAATAGCGCAGGATTTCCTCGGCGAGCTCCGGCCCCGGTTCGTGGCCAGCCGCCAGCACCACGAACGCCTTGGGTACGGACAGTTTGAGCGGATCGGGGGAGGGGACGACGGCGGCCTCCGCCACGGCCGGGTGCTCGATGAGCACGCTCTCCAGCTCGAACGGGGACAGCCGGTAGTCGGAGGACTTGAAGACGTCGTCGTCCCGGCCCACGTAGGTAATGACGCCGTGCTCGTCCCGGCTGGCCATGTCGCCCGTGTGGTAGTAGCCGCCGCGGAAGGCTTCGGCCGTCTTCTCCGGGTCGCCGTAGTACGACTTCATCAGCCCGGCGGGGCGGGGATCCAGGCGCAGGCACAGCTCGCCGTCGTCGGCCTCTTCCCCGGTGGCCGGATCGACGAGGACCACGTCATACCCGGGCAGGGGCTGGCCCATGGCGCCGATCTTCACGGGCTGGCCGGGCGTGTTGGCCACCTGCACCGTTGTCTCGGTCTGGCCGAAGCCGTCGCGGATAGTCTGGCCCCAGGCACGCTGGACTTGGCCGATGACCTCGGCGTTGAGCGGCTCCCCGGCGGAAACAACCTTGGTGGGAGGGTTTTTGAGGAGGCCGAGGTCCGCCTGGATGAGCATCCGCCACACCGTGGGCGGAGCGCAGAAGCTGGTGACCTTCTCGCGGTCCATCTGCTCCATCAGTGCCCTGGCGTCGAAGCGCTCATAGTTGTAGACGAAGACGCAGGCCTCTGCAATCCACGGGGCGAACAGGTTGGACCAGGCATGTTTCGCCCAGCCCGGGGAAGCCACGTTCAGGTGCACGTCGCCCGGCTCCAACCCGATCCAATACATCGTGGACAGATGGCCCACCGGGTACGACGTATGCGTGTGCTCCACGAGCTTGGCCTTGGAAGTGGTGCCCGAGGTGAAGTAGAGGAGCAGGGTATCGTCCGCCAGGGTGGGGGCGTCCGGGTGGAACTCGGCGGGGGAGGCGGCAGAATCCGCGTACCGCAGAGCGCTGCTGGCGGGGGCGGTGCCCGCACTGCTGCCGGCGTCGGCGATTTCGATCAGCCGGTAGCTGCCGGGCACCTCGGCAAACTTCCCGAGGTTTGAACTGCCGACGGCGGCCCAGCCCGCTTCCCCGCGCTCCACCCGGTCCTTCAGGTCCGCCGGTCCCATGAGCGTGGTGGTGGGGATCAGCACGATGCCAAGCTTGATCCCGGCCAGCACGAGTTCCCACAGTTCCACCTGGTTCCCGAGCATGATGATCATGCGGTCGCCGCGCTTCACGCCCTGGCTGCGGAGCCAGTTGGCCACCTGGCTGGACCGTGCGGACAGGTCGGCGAAGCCGCGGCGGGTGGCCGAGCCGTCCTGTTCCACGATCACCAGTGCTGGGTTGCCGCCGGTGGCAGGATCGGCCCCGATGGCGTCGAACCAATCGAGTGCGAAATTAAACTCCTGGGGCCGGGGCCATTCGAAGCTGCTCCTCGCCTGGCGGTAGTCCTGGCGCAAGGCGAGCAGCTGGTCGCGTGCGGCGCGGAAGTCGTCGGTGACTGTCATGGGGCACCTTTCACCCGGGGGTTCACGTCCTAGTGATCCACATCACTGTGCTATATATACTAGGACATCCAAGGGTTTGGAAGAGCGAAGGGATGTATGCCCGTGCAGCCACAACGACGTGACAAGGGACAGCCCGCAATGGCCACGACTGAAGACGCCGCTACTGTGCCGCTGCCGTTTGCCGATGCGGACCTCATGTATGTTGTGGATCTGCTTCCGCCGGCCGAACGGACCCGCTACCTCGAAATCCGGGACTTCCTGCAGTCCAGGGTCCGGGCCCAGTCCATCGAGTACTGGAACCGGGAGGAGTTCCCGTTCGGCCTCCTCGCGGAAATGGGCAAGCACGGGCTTGGCGGGCTGCAGACGGACGGGACCTCCACGCTGTTCAAGGGCCTGATGTACGTTGAGGTGGCCCGTGCCGACGTGTCCCTGTCAGCGCTGGTGGGCATCCATAACGAGCTGATCGTGGGCATGATCGACGCCCTGGGATCGGAGGAGCAGAAGCAGCGCTGGCTTCCGGGCCTGAGGGCGTTCACGCAGCTGGGAGCCTTCGCGCTGACCGAGCCGGAGCACGGTTCGGACATCGCAGGCGGACTGGCCACGACGGCGCGGCTTGAGAACGGCGAGTGGGTAATCGACGGCGCCAAGCGGTGGATAGGCGCCGGGACCATCGCCGACTTTGCGCTGGTGTGGGCCCGGGACGCGGCCGACCAGCAGATCAAGGGCTTCATCGTTGAAACGGACCGCCCCGGATACACGGCCACCAAGATCAGCAACAAGATCGGGCTGCGGATCATGCAGAACGCGGACATCCAACTGGACGGCGTGCGTATTCCGGAAGCCAACCTGCTCCCGGGGGCCACGGATTTCACCAAGGCCAACGAGCTCCTGAGGGATTCCCGGGCCTGGGTCGGCTGGCAGGCCGCCGGCATTCAGCTCGCGGCCTTTGACGTCGCCCGGTCCTACTCACTGCAGCGCCGCCAGTTCGGCAAGGAGCTGGCCCGCTTCCAGCTCATCCAGCAGCAGCTCGCCGAGATCCTGGGCAATGCGTCGGCCTCGCTGGCGCTGATGGCGCAGCTGGCCCGGATCCAGGAAGAAGGCAGGCTGGAAATGGCCCAGGCGGCCATGGCGAAGGCCACCACCACCCGGCTGGCCCGCGCCTCCGTAGCGCTGGGGCGGTCGCTGCTGGGCGGAAACGGCATCAGCAGCGACTTCGAGATGGGAAAGCTCTTCGGGGACGCGGAGATTCTCTACACCTACGAGGGCAGCTACGAAATCAACTCGCTGATTGTGGCACGCGCCGTGACGGGAAAATCAGCCTTCGTTTAGGGCGTTCCACCCGGGCGGGGTCACCCAGCAAGTGCGGCGGCTTCCCGTGCCGCCGCTTCCAGCCGCTCCACGTAGCCGGCCTGCTCCGCGGCGCCCCGCGCGGGCAGATTGGGGTCGTTGGGCCCCTGCCCGGTGGAGCCGTCGATGAATTCGCGGATGATGTCTGCGTGCCCCACATGCTGGGAGGTCTCGGCGCACATGTGCACCAGCATCTGGTGCAGGGTGACGTTCCGGCGCTCCTCCCGCCACCAGGGCACAACGCCGGGGGCGTCCAGGGGCAGCGCTTCGATAGTGGCGTCGGTGTGCGCCGCCGAGAAGTGATGGAGCTCGACGATTTCCGTTCGGGTTTGCTCAGCGGTGACCCACATGTCCGCATCGGGCTCGGCGCCGTCCGCGAACCAGGGCAGTACCCGGCCGCTCGGCCGTCCGAACACCTCGCCGAAATAGTCCAGTTGCACGCTGGCCACGTGCTTGACCAGTCCCAGGAGGTTCGTTCCCGTGGGCGTCATTGGCCGGCGGATGTCATATTCACCCAGGCCGTCGAGCTTGGCGAGGAGCTGGGCGCGCCGGGTCCGCAGGTAGTGGTGCAGGGTCGCTTTTTCATCCATGGCGGCACTCTACCGGGCAGAAACCAAAGACTCCCCTGTGCGTGCCAAGCACGGACAGGGGAGTCTTGGAAAGCCGTTACAGCGGGCGGATGTTCTCTGCCTGCGGACCCTTGGGGCCCTGGGTCACTTCGAATTCGACCTTCTGGTTTTCATCCAGGGAGCGGTAGCCGCTGGAGGCAATTGCCGAGTAGTGGGCGAATACGTCTGCCGATCCATCATCCGGAGCGATGAAGCCGAAGCCCTTTTCGGCGTTGAACCATTTAACTGTGCCTGTTGCCATTGCTACTTCCTTTGTAACCCTTTTCTGGTCCTGCTCCGACAGCAGGCAGAGACGGAAACTGTTGTCCGCTGTCTCCAACCTATGGGCCATCCGCCGGGCGTGCAATAGCTGCCGTCATCAGGAGTCCCAGCTGTAACGGGAGAATCTGCCGATTAATATGCGTCGGAGACGCTGCGGACCGTCCCGGCCTAGGTTGTGCTGCCTTGCTTCTGTCCGGTGTCCTCCCACATGACGTCCAGATTGCGGAACACCGGGGGAGCATCGCACAAGGCGGCCATCTTCGCGGCAAAGTCGGAGGTTTCCGGCCGGTTGGAGTTCTCCATCGCCGACTCGTAGGAATCAAATTCCACGATGGTGAAGTACGTCCCGGGACGGTCGCGGTCCGCTGTGGCGCTGATGCGCCGGAACGTGGGGAGTGTGGTTCCCTCGGTTCTTGACGGGCGGCCCAGCGCTTCGATCTCCTCGATGCGTGAGGTCTGGAATTCGATGATCTGCACAAACCCTGCCATGACGGCTCCTCGACGGCGGTGGGAACTGATGCGCATCACGGTAGACCCGGTCCCGTGGGTACGCAACCGTTTTTTACGGCGTCAGCAGCACCTTGATGGCCCGGCGTTCGTCCATCGCCTTGTACGCTTCCGGAGCGTCCTCCAGGGGCATCTCGACGTCAAACACCCGCCCGGGATTGATGGCGCCGGACAGCACGTCCTTGAGCAGTTCGGGGATGTAGGTGCGGGCCGGGGCCATGCCGCCGGCCACGGTGATGTTCTTGTCGAACAGATAGCGCAACGGGATCTCCGCGCCGCCCGTCGGAACACCGACGAAGCCCAGGGCGCCGCCGGGCCGGACGGAGTGCAGCGCCTGCTCCATCGACTCCTTGGTCCCCACGCACTCCAGCACGGAGTCGGCCAGGACACCGCCGAGCAGTTCGCGGACCTTGGCAACGCCGTCGTCGCCGCGTTCCGCCACGATATCCGTGGCGCCGAACTCGCGGGCGATGGCCTGCCGGTCCGCGTGGCGGGACATTGCGACGATCCGCTCGGCCCCGAGCCGCCTGGCGGCCAGGACGCCACACAGCCCCACGGCGCCGTCGCCCACCACCACAACGGTCCGGCCCGGGCCCACCTGGGCGCTGACTGCGGCGTGGTGGCCGGTGGCCATGACGTCGGAGAGGGTCAGCAGGCTGTTGCGCAGCTTGGGGTCCGGTTCGCGGACCCCAGGCACCTTGACGAGCGTCGATTCGGCGAGGGGGACTCGCACGGCCTGGCCCTGGCCGCCGCTGACCGGGAATCCGGCGTCGTCCTTTCCGCCCCAGCCGGCGAGGCGCTCGCAGGCCACGGTGACCCCGTTCCGGCACTGCGGGCACTGGCCGCAGCTGACCACGAAGGGGGCGATGACAAAGTCGCCGGCGCGGAGCGCGGACACGTCGGTGCCCGTGCTTTCCACCACGCCGACGAACTCATGGCCGATGGCGGTTGGCCGGTGGACCGGCTTCACCCCGCGGTAGGGCCACAGGTCCGAGCCGCAGACGCAGGCAGCCGTCACCCGGACCACCGCATCCGTGGGGAGCTGGACGGCCGGATAGTCGCGGTCCTCCACCCTGATGTCTCCAGGGCCGTGGATGATGGTGGCGCGCATGGCTGTTCCTCTCGGAGGGCAGGGGGCTGGGACAGGGTCGAGTCTAGCCCCCGCTGCTAGCGCATCCCCTCGCGGCGGATGGCGGTGGCGATGGCCGCGGCCCGGGTGTCCACGCCCAGCTTGGCGTAGATGTGGGCGAGGTGGGTCTTGACTGTGGCTTCCGAAATGAAGAGCCGCTGCCCCAGCTCCCGGTTGCTGAGACCCTCGGTGAGGAGGCTCAGGAGCTCGGCCTCCCGCGGCGTCAGCACCTCGTCCGGGTTGCGCAGCTGCTGGAACAGGCGCGAGGCCACCGGCGGGCTCATGACGCTCTTTCCCTGGACGGCGCCGCGGATGGCAGCGAAGATCTCCTCGGGGGCGGCATCCTTGAGGAGATAGCCCATGGCCCCGGCGTCCACGGCACGGACGATGTCGGCGTCGGAATCGTAGGTGGTGAAGACCAGCACAGCCTGCCGGCGGTTGCGCTCGCGGAGTTTCCTGATCGCCTCGATCCCGTCCATGCCCGGACCCATAGCCAGGTCCATCACCACGACGTTGGGTGAGTGCTCCTCCACGGCCGCCAGGGCCTCCTCGCCGGAGGATGCCTCCGCCACCACATCGATATCCGGCTGCGTGCCCAGCAGGGCCTTCAGCCCGCTGCGGACCACAAGGTGGTCGTCCACCAAAAGCACGGTGATGACGCTCATTCTTCCCCCTTGGCCGGCAGCTTGACTGGCGGCGGTGCCGGCAGCTGTGCCGCCACAACAGTTCCCTCGCCCGGGGCGCTTTCCACCGAGAAGGCGCCGCCGAGCTGCTCAACCCGCTGCCGCATGGCCCGCAGGCCGTAACCTCCGGCGTCCGACGGCGGTGCTACCGCTGCCGGATCGAAGCCCGTGCCGTCGTCGTAGATGTCCAGCGTAACCGCGTCCGGAAGAAAGCCGAGCGTGATCGTGGCGGTGCTGGCGGAAGCGTGCAGCTTGATGTTTGCGGCGGCGCTCTGGACCACCCGCAGGAGCGCGTGGCGGACCTCCGCCGCCACCGGCCGGGGCTCGCCGGTGACCAGCAGCCTGGCGCCCGGCACGTACTGGAGGGCGGCCTGCCGCAGGGCGTCCGGCAGCGGCGAGGCGTCGAGGCCCGGGGAAGCCAGTTCGTGGACCAGGCTGCGGGTGTCGGACAGGTTCCGGCGCAGCAGTTCGCTGGCCTGCCGGAGATCCCGCCGCGACGCCGGTTCCGGCCAGGCGCGGTTTGCGGCTTCCAGCAGGAGCAGGCTGCTGGCCAGGCCCTGGGTCACGGTGTCGTGGATTTCCCGCGAGACGCGCTCGCGCTCCGCGATGGTGCCGGCCCTGCGCTCGCTGGCGGCCAGCTGTCCCTGGGCGAGCGAGACCTCGTGGTGCAGGCGCCGCTGCTCGGCGGCGTCGTGCTCAATCCGGTCGTAGATGAGCGTCAGCAGGACGCCGACGGCGAGCGGGCCCAGGAGCATGGCCAGGTCCGTGCCGTCGCTGAGCCGGAACAGTCCCGCGGCGGTGGCTGCCGCCGTCGCTCCTGCCGCCGCATAGGCGACTGCCCCGGTAAAGGCGATGCGGCACAGGAAGAACAGTGCGAACGAGCACCAGGCAAAGCTGGGCGCGGAGACCACCAGGACGGCCCAGACCGCCACGAGGACGAACATCCACAGCGCCCAGGGGCGTCGGCGCTGGGCGAGCACGGCGATGATGGCGTACAGGGCACAGGCCGCGGCCGCCAGCGCGAGCACCAGCAGGTTGTCCGCGGGGCCGTGCCGCATCACGTACCGCACCGCGGAGGCCACGATGAGGACGGCGAAACCGAGGTGGACCGCCGCGTCGATCCGTCCCAGCCGGCTGCCTGCGGCGGGGGGAGCAGGGCCGGTGGCGGCGGGAGGCAGGTCCGGTGCGGCGGGAGGGGCTGGGGAGGGCATGGCGGGTCCGGTTCGGGTGGATGACGTGCTACGAACCATGCTATTGCCCGCGCCGTTGCTGGTCTCTCAACCTTTTGGCTGATAGCGGCAGCCGAAAGGACCAGCCAGCCCCAACTGATGGCCTGATGTGCCCGGACCGGCACGGGGCCACCATGGATATGTAGCTGTTTGGCACACCGATCGCTCACAAGAAGCCGCTCATTGAAGGAGAACCACCGTGAAGAAGTCCCAGAAGATTTTTGCCGCCGCGGCAGCCGGAGCCCTCGTCATCACCGCCGGTGCCACCGCCGTCGGCAACGCCGGATCAGGGTCTTCAGCCGCCGCTGCCCAGCCCGCTGCGCAGCCGGCAGCAGCCCCGGCGGCCGTGCCGGCCGCGGACGTCCAGCCGGTCGATGAGAATGTGGTCGCCCAGAACCGGATCACCGTCGGCGCGTCGGCAAAGGCGGTAGGTGCGGCGCTTGCCAAGTGCCAGGCGGACAAGCTGCCGTTCGTCACGGTGGCCCTGGTGGACCGGTTCGGCACCGTGCAGGCACTCCTGCGCGGTGACAACGCTGCCGAGCACACCATCGAATCCGCCAAGCAGAAGGCGTACACGGCCGCTGCCTTCGGAAGCCCCACGAGCGAACTCGCCAAGCGGATCAGCGGCAACGGTCCGAGCATCGCTGACCTTCCCGGCACCCTCTTCCTCCCCGGCGGCGTCCCGCTGAAGGTGAACGGCGTTTCCGTGGCAGGCATCGGCGTCGGCGGCGCCCCGGACGGCAAGCTGGATGAAGCGTGCGCCGAGGCCGGCGCCGCCGTGATCGCCGCCAAGTAGGCTGCGGCACGTGGCAAGGGACGTGTACGACGGCGGGCGGGCGGGTGCCGCACTTCCCCTCGCCGGCCTGGCGGTAGCGGCTGTTCTGTTGGCGGGGTGCGCCCCCGGGGCACCCTCCGCCGGCAGTTCCAGTGCCGCCAGCCCCCAGTCAGTGAGTCCTACGGCGGGAACCCCGACGGCGGGAACTCCGACGTCAGGAGCCGGGACCGGCCCGGGTAGCGGCACCGCAAGCCCGCCGCCGTCGTCCGCTGCCGCCAATGCCAAGCCGACCCTGCCGGCTTCCGCGCCCACCACCCGTCCTGTTTTGTCCCCGGCCGAGCAGCAAAAGCTGGACCAGCGGCTGGTCCGGGCGGCGAAGGCCAACGACGTGGCCCTCGTGGCGCAGCTGATCCGCGAGGGCGGCAACGTGAACGCCCAGGACTCCATCCAGGATTCGGCCTTCCTGTACGCGGGCGCCGAGGGCTTCAATGAGGTTCTGCGGCTCACCCTTGCGAACGGGGCGGACGTGAGGAGCACCAACCGCTTCGGCGGGACCGCCCTGATCCCGGCCAGCGAGCACGGGCACGTGGAAACAGTCCGGATCCTCATCGCCGCCGGGGTCCCGGTGAACCACGTCAACAACCTCGGCTGGACCGCCCTGCAGGAAGCCATTCTCCTGAACAATGGCGGGCCCAGGCAGCAGGACGTGGTCCGCCAGCTGCTCGACGCCGGGGCGGACCCCAACATCCGCGACCCGCAGGGCAGAACCGCGCTGGAGAACGCCGAACGGCTGGGCTTCACCGGGATCGCCCGGCTGATCCGCGGGCGGGGCTGAGAGTACTCAACCGAAGGTAATTACTGCCGTCCCTGTTGCCGGGCCGGTTCGGCGTGCAGCTCCGCGGCCACGCTGAACCCGGCTTCGGTCTTTTCCCGGATCTCCTCAACCGTGACCCCGGGGGCGAGGCGGGTGAGGGTGAGCTGCCGGCCGCCGTCGCGCTTTTCCAGATCGAAAACCGCGAGGTCGCTGATGATCCGGTCCACGACGCCGACGCCGGTGAGCGGAAGGGTGCATTCGGAAACGATCTTGGCTGAGCCGTCCTTGGCGTTGTGTTCGGTGAGGACCACGACGCGCGGGGTTCCGGCCACGAGGTCCATGGCGCCGCCCATGCCTTTGACCATCTTGCCCGGGATGGTCCAGTTGGCAAGGTCCCCGGTGCCGGAGACCTGCATGGCGCCGAGGATCGCGACTTTCACGTGCCCGCCGCGGATCATGCCGAAGGAGGTGGCGGAGTCGAAAATGCTGCCGCCGGGCAGGACCGTGACGGTCTGCTTGCCGGCGTTGATGAGGTCGGCGTCCTCCTCGCCCTCGTACGGGAACGGGCCCATGCCGAGCAGGCCGTTTTCGCTCTGCAGGACCACCCGGACGCCGTCGGGCAGGTTGTTGGCGACGAGCGTGGGGATGCCGATGCCGAGGTTGACGTAGTCGCCGTCGTTCAGTTCTTCGGCCGCGATGGCAGCCATTTCGTTCCGGGTCCAGGCCACGGGGATCTCCTTCTTAGTTGTTGACGAGTTCAGCGCTGATCCGGTCGCCAGCAGGGCGGACGGTGCGCTGCTCGATGTCCTTGACCCTGTTGCTGGCCTGGACCAGGTGCTGGACGTAGACACCGGGCGTGACGATGTGGTTCGGGTCCAGGGCTCCGGGTTCCAAGATGACTTCCGCCTCCGCGACGGTGACGGCCCCCGCGGTGGCCACCACCGGGTTGAAGTTCCGGGCGGTGTAGCGGTAGAGCAGGTTGCCGTCCGTGTCGGCGGTGTGGGCGTGGACCAGTGCGACGTCGGCCCGGATGGCCCGCTCCTGGACGTACGTCCCGCCGTCGAACTCCGCCAGCGGCTTGCCCTCGGCGACCAGCGTGCCCACACCTGTCTTCGTGTAGAACGCGGGGATGCCGGCGCCGCCGGCGCGCAGCCGCTCGGCCAGAGTGCCCTGCGGGGTGAACTCCACTTCGAGGTCCCCGGCGAGGTACTGCTCGGCGAAGAGCCTGTTCTCGCCGACGTAGGAGGCGATCACCTTGCGGACCTGGCCCGCCTCGATCAGGACGCCCAGGCCCTTGCCGTCAACGCCCATGTTGTTGGACACCACGGTCAGGTCCCGCACCCCGGAATCCCGCACGGCCTCGATCAGATCGGCCGGAATGCCGCTCAGCCCGAACCCGCCCACGGCAAGGGTGATCCCGTCCTTCAGGACATCGCTCAGGGCATCGGCGGCACCGGATTTAAGTTTGGACATCGCATCTCCTCGTTGAGCTGTGGCGCAGTCCACTTTGTGGACGCTGCTTCTGCCTGTGGAGCGTACGCGGGTGCCGGAGTGGGTGTCAAGGATTCAGGAGCCCCGGACCGTCGCCCTTTTACACTGTGGGCGGTAGGCTGGGAAGTGTCCACAATATGGAGCATCGGGAGTGATCATGAACCAGGCACCAGTCCAGGGCGCACAGGTCGTGAGCCGCATTGCAGGCCTTCTGCGCATCGTGGGACGCAAGCCTGAGGGAAGCCCGCTCGTGGAGCTGGTACGGGACTCAGGGCTGACCCGTCCCACCGTGCACCGCCTGCTCACGTCGCTCGCGGCCGAGGGCCTCCTCGACCACGACCCCCTGAGCGGGAACTGGGTGCTGGGTCCCGAAGCGCTGCTGATGGGATCGGTGGCCGCGGCGCGCTTTCCGCTGGAGGACCTCGCCAGGCCCAGCCTGCGCCGGCTCGCCGAGGAAACCGGTGAGAGCGCCTTCTTTTCCATCCGGCGCGGCGCCGAGACCGTGTGCCTGCTGCGGGAGGAAGGCAGCTTCCCCGTCCGATCCTTCGTGCTGCATGAGGGCGTCCGGTTTCCGCTGGGCGTAGCCTCGGCCGGAACGGCGATAATGGCCTTCCTGCCCGAACCCGAACAGGAGCAGATCCTGGGTGACTGGGCCGTCCACGCCGGCAAATACGCCAGCGGGCACCCGGAAGACGTGGTCCGGAACAACCTGCAGCAAACCCGCCGGCGGGGCTACTCAGTGAACCCGGGCCTGGTGCTGGAGGGCAGCTGGGGCATGGGTGCGGCCGTCTTCGACCAGGCCGGTCGGCCGTCGTGGGCGCTGTCGCTGACCGGCATTGAGCCCCGGTTCCGGGAGGACCGGCGCGAACTGCTGGGGCGGCTTCTGCTGGAGGAGGCCCACCGGCTCACAGTCCGGCTGGGCGCGGGCGGCGATCGCCGGCGGCCGAACCAGCGGCAGTAGCCGCAGGCCGCCGTCGGACGGCCGCCTCCCTCGAAGCCGTGCAAAAACTGTTGTGGTGCCTGCCGGGCATGCCTACCCTTGCAGAAGAGTTCCTCCCCTCGTAAAGCCTGGACAGCATCGAAGGAGCCAGAGCCATGAGCACACGGGTCTACTTTGAGGAGTACGGTGATCCGCAGGTCCTGAAGGTGGGTACCGAAAAGCTCCCCGAGCCAGGTGATGGCCTGGTGAGGGTGGAGTTCCGGGCGGTAAGCGTCAACCCCGCGGACTGGAAACTGGTGGCCGGTTACCTGAAAAAGTGGGTCCCCCTGGACTTTCCGGTGGTGCCCGGTAGCGAGGCAGCCGGTGTGGTGACCGCCGTCGGGCCCGCTTTTGAGGGGTTCGGCGTGGGTGACGAGGTCATCTGGAACGGACTCCTCGGCGGCTACCGGACGGAAGCCGTGGTGCCGGCCGACCAGCTGACCCCCTTGCCGGCGGGGGTGGACTTCGAACAGGCGGCGTGCATCCCGGTGGCCGGAGGGACGGCGTATTCGGCCCTGAAGCAGCTGGCGCTGGGAGCCGGGGACACGGTGCTGATCCATGGAGCCGCCGGCGGGGTTGGCTCGGCCGCGGTCCAGATTGCGCAGGCCTTCGGTGCACGGGTGATCGGCACCGCGTCGGAGGCCAACCAGGAGTACCTGCGGGAACTGGGTGCCGAACCGGTGGTATACGGTGCCGGGCTTGCGGACCGGGTGCGTTCAGTCTCTGACGACGCCGGCACCGTCACGGCAGTCCTGGACACCGTGGGGAGCGAGGATTCGCTGGCGGCAACCGCCGAGCTGCTCCAGGGGAACGGCCGTGCAGTCACGACAGTTCCGGGCGAGCAGTCAGCGGCGGCAGGCCTGGCGGCCGTCCAGCAGCTGGAAAACCGGGTGGCGGAGGTGGCGACGCTCGCCGCGGAAGGCCAGATCACCTTCACGGTCTCGCACCGCATGCCGCTGATCGAGGCCGCCGACGCCCTGGACATCAGCCGCGGCGGCCACGGACGCGGGAAGATCCTGCTGCTGCCCTAGGTGGACTGCCCAGGGACGGCTGACCCAAACGGGCGCCGCCGCACCGGATCCCCGGCGGGTTTTAGAGTCCCGCCCGGGGCTCCTCCGGGCCCTCGCCCTTCCACCAGGAGTCGAAGATGCTGACCGGGACAGTGCGCTTGTGCCGGGTCCGCAGGTACTTCTCCTCGATCAGGGCCGCTGCGCCCTCGGTCACCTCGCGGCCCTCAAGGTAGTCGTCGATCTGGTCGTACGTCAGGCCGAGTTCGTCCTCGTCCGTCCGGCCCGGCTTGTCGTCCAGGAGGTCGGCGGTGGGCACCTTCTTCCATAGCCGCTCCGAAGCGCCGAGGTGTTCCAGGAGGGAGCGGTTCTGCCGCTTGTTCAGGCCGAAGAGCGGCAGAATGTCGGCGCCGCCGTCGCCGTATTTGGTGAAGAACCCGGTGACGGATTCAGCGCCGTGGTCCGTGCCGATGACGAGGTAGTTGTGCTCGCCCGCCAGGGCGTACTGCGCGATCATGCGGGTGCGGGCCTTGGTGTTGCCCTTGTGGAAGTCGGAAATCCCGTTGCCGACAGTCTTTTCGAACTCGTCCTCGAAGCCGTCCACGGCGGCGGAAATGTTGAACGTCCATTCCCTGGAGGCCCTGATGAAGTCCAGGGCTGCCTGCGCGTCCTCTTCGTCGTGCTGGACGCCGTAGGGGAGGCGGACGGCCACGAACTGCGCATCCGTGCCCTCCGCCTGCAGCTCATCGACGGCCAGCTGTGCCAGGCGCCCGGCCAGTGTGGAGTCGAGGCCGCCGGAAATGCCCAGGACGAAACCCTTGGTGCCGGTGGCCTTCAGGTACTCCTTCAGGAAAGTGACGCGTTTGCGCACCTCCTCTGCGGGATCGATCTGGGGCTGAACGCCCATTTCTTCGATGATCTTGGCCTGGAGTTTGCGCATGTGGTCCACACTAGTCAGCAGGATTAGCAAGGCTCAACTGTTTCCGCCCGGGATCAGGGGCTTAAGTCTCTGTTGGCGCTCTGTGCTGTGAGTCTCTGTTCCGGGGTGCAGCGGGAGGCGTACCGTATGGCTCATGGAGAGCACAGGATGCGCGGTGGTGGGCGGCGGGCCCGCCGGCATGATGCTAGGACTCCTGCTGGCACGGGCCGGCGTCCGGGTCACCGTCCTCGAAAAACACGGCGACTTCCTCCGGGACTTCCGCGGCGACACCGTCCACGCCTCCACCGTCCGGCTCATCGACGAACTCGGGCTCGGCGCCGAGTTCCGTGAACTGCCGCAGAGCCGGCTGCGCAACGTCGCCTTCCCGCGCCCCGGAGGAGGCCTGGTCACGCTGGGCAATTTCGGCGGGCTCCGTCCGCCCTACAACTACATCGCCATGATGCCCCAGTGGGACTTCCTGAATTTCCTCGCCCGCGCTGCTGAGCAGGAGCCCACGTTCACGCTTCTGATGGAGCACAAGGCAACTTCCCTGATGTCCGACGGCGGCCGGGTCGCCGGAATCCGGTACGTCACCAAGAACGGGACAGAGGGTGAACTGCGGGCAGACCTCGTGGTGGCCACCGATGGCCGGCACTCGGTGCTGCGCCAGAGGGCCGGCCTGAGGTCGAAGGAATACCCGGTGCCGTTCGATACCTGGTGGTTCAAGCTGCCCCGGGCGGAATCGGAGAAGGGGGAGGTGGCGGGCATCGTTCCGGCGTTCGGGGACCGCGACGCCGTCATTGCCCTTTTCCGGGACACGTACTACCAGATGGGCTACTTCGCCCCGAAAGGCTCCGACGCCCGGATCAAGAGCGAGGGTGTGGAGCGGTTCCGGGATCGGATCGCCGCGCTGCGCCCGGACCTCGCCGACCGCGTCGGCGCTATCCGGTCCCTGGACGACCTGCACTGGCTGGATGTCCGCCTGGACCGCCTGCGGCGCTGGTACGTTGACGGGCTGCTGTGCATCGGCGATGCCGCTCACGCGATGTCCCCGGCGGGCGGGGTGGGAATCAACCTTGCCATCCAGGACGCCGTGGCCGCGGCCGCCCGGCTGGCGCCTGCCCTGCTGCGCCGCAACGTCACGGTGCAGGATCTTGCAGCGGTGCAGCGGCGGCGGCAGTTGCCCACCGTCATCATCCAGTCCGTCCAGCGCCTCATGCACCGCGGGGTCTTCGTCCCGCTGTTTACCGGCAGGAGGTCGGGGCCTCCGGCGGCGGTGCTGTACGCGGTCCAGCACCTTCCCGTGCTGACGCGCCTGCTGCCCCGGCTGATCGCGCACGGACCCTTGCCCGAGCACGCGCCTGCTTTCGCCCGCCGTCCGGGGGCGAAGCCAGGGGAGGTGACCGGCCCGACTAAACTGGAACCCATGACTGCCACCCCGGACTCGCTGTCCAATACCGCTGCCCGTGCCCGACTTCTGGAACTGATCAAGGAGCTCGCGGTTGTCCGCGGCAAGGTCATCCTGTCCAGCGGCGCGGAAGCCGATTACTACATCGACCTGCGCCGCATCACCCTTCACCACGAGGCGTCCAAGCTTGTGGGCCAGGTCATGCTGTCCCTGATTGACGACGCCGGCATCGACTTTGAGTGCGCCGGCGGCCTCACGATGGGGGCGGACCCGGTGGGCACCGCCGTCATGCACGCCGCCGCCGACGCCGGCCGGGCGATCGACGCGTTCGTGGTCCGCAAGGCCCAGAAGTCCTACGGCATGGGCCGGCAGGTGGAAGGCCCCTCGGTCGAGGGCCGGAAGGTCCTGGTGCTCGAGGACACCTCCACCACCGGCGGGTCAGCCCTGACCGCCGTCGAGGGTGTGCGCAACGCCGGCGGCAACGTCGTGGCTGTTGCCGTCATCGTCGACCGCGACACCGGCGCCAAGGAAAAGATCGAAGCCGAAGCCGGCGTGCCGTACCTCTACGCTTTCAGCAAGGACGAGCTCGGCCTGGACTGAGCTAATTTAGCGGCCGGAACTGGCCGGAGCGGAACTGCAGCGGACGACGGCGGGACCTCCCGCCGTCGTCCGCTTCGCTTTTTGCCCACCCGCGTCAGCAGGGGACACGCCCGCTTGTGTTGCCCCGCCGGCCTGTGCCTAGGGTAGTTCAGTGCCATATGAAGGGGCCGCCGGCCAGACGGGCCAGCATCAGGCGCCGGGCGGGGACGCAGCCCGGCTGCTTCGGCGCGCCGCGGACCTGAAGCGGTTCTCCCGCCGGACTTTCCTCACCGGAGCCGGCGCCTCCACCGTCCTCGCCGCGGACATGCTGTTCACCAAGCGGGTGCAGGAGGAGCGGCAGGTCCACAAAATCCTCGTGGTCGAGGACGACTTCGCGCAAAGCTACTTCCCGAACGCCAGCTGGATCCTGTTCCCCGGCTATAAGACCAGCTGGGAAGAGGCCCAGTGGATCCTCAACTCGCTCCGCGGCAGCCTAAGGCTCCGCGGCCAGCTCGCGGCGGCCGGATACTCCAACCTGGGACTGGACATCGACCAGCTGGTCATCGCGGTGATCGAGCACGTCCGCGCAAACAACCTCAGCACGCTCTACTTCTACGGGCACAGCTTCGGCGGCATGGTGGCCACACAGGTGGCCGCCCGGCTGCTGGAGCTGCACGGCGTCAAGGTGGAACTGATCGTGCTCGACTGCAGCCCCTACAGCAAGTTCGACGTCCTGGACCAGAGCTGGTTCGACGGCGTGGTCTTCCTCTATGAAAGCGGCTTCCGGATCCCGTCGGTGCTGCGCGGTGGCTACGAGCTGGGGGAGAGGGTGGCCCACAAGGACGAGCGCACCTGGCGCCAGATCCTCAACCAGACATTGGAGCAGCTGTCCCCGCTCGCTCCCTCCAGCGTGCTGATCCAGACGGAATCGGCCTATATCTACCACTTCGACGCCACGCGCTTCGCCGGCCAAATCGGCGACACCCGGATGGCCTACATCGGAAACCAGCGGGACCAGACCGTCAACTACCGGACAGCCCGCGATTCGTGGGCGCGCACGTTCGCCGCCAACATGGTCTCGTCCGACCGGCAGACCACAGGGGCGCTGCCGGCACACGCGAGTCCGGGCTGGAACCCGTTCGTGTACCGGCCCATCCTCGAGGACCTGGAGAACGAGATCTTCCCGCTGCCCGCAGGCGGCGGGAAGATGACCCCGTTCTGACGCCGCCAGCCAGCAGCGGCCTGTGTCAGAGCTGGTTCTTGGTCAGATCTGGTTCTTGAGGTCCGCGACGGAGGCCAGCACCTGGTTGGGGCGGAACGGGTAGGAGGAAATTTCGTCCCGCTGCGTGATGCCGCTGAGCACCAGCACCGTGTGCAGCCCGGCCTCCATGCCCGCGATGATGTCGGTGTCCATGCGGTCGCCGATCATCGCCGTGGTTTCCGAGTGCGCATCGATCTGGTTCATGGCCGAGCGGAACATCATCGGGTTCGGCTTTCCCACAACGTACGGTTCCCGGCCGGTGGCCTTGGTGATGAGCGCGGCGATGGCGCCGGTTGCCGGGAGCGGGCCCTCCTTGGACGGCCCGGTGGCGTCCGGGTTGGTGGCGATGAAGCGGGCCCCGGCGAGGATCAGGCGGATGGCCGTGGTGATCGCCTCGAAAGAGTAGGTGCGGGTTTCGCCGAGCACCACGAAGTCGGGGTTCTGGTCGGTGAGGATGAAGCCTGCCTCGTGGAGCGCCGTCGTCAGCCCTGCCTCGCCGATGGTGTAGGCGCGGTTTCCGCTGTCCGGTCCGCCGGCCGATACCTGGTCCTTCAGGAACTGGGCTGTGGCCAGCGCCGACGTCCAGATGTTCTCCTCCGGGATTTCCAGGCCGGAGGCACGCAGCCGGGCCGCGAGGTCACGCGGCGTGAAAATCGAGTTGTTGGTCAGCACCAGGAAGCGCCTTGAGGTGTCCACCCAGCGCTGGATCAGTTCCGCGGCCCCGGGCACGGCCTGGTTCTCATGCACCAGGACCCCGTCCATGTCGGTCAGCCAGCACTCGATCTCCTGGCCGCTGCGGTACACGGCCGCCGATGTCTTTACCTTGTCCGCTTCTGCCATGTTTATCCTCACCGAGATGTTTGCGTTCCGGAGCCCAGTCTAGTGTTGAGGGGTGACGCAAACGCCCGGGACACCCGAACCCCAACCAGACCCACCCCAGCCAGACCGGAACGGGACGCAGGAGCCAAAACCCGAGGTCGGCGTCGGACCCTGGGAAGGTGACTGGCCGGAAGGCGACCACTGGGACCCGGACCTCCTGGCCGACGGCGACCGGCGCAACGTCGTGGACAAGTACCGTTACTGGCGGCACGAGGCGATCGTCGCGGATCTGGACTCCAAACGGCATGACTTCCACATCGCCATCGAAAACTGGCAGCATGACCTCAACATCGGCACCGTGGTGCGCACGGCCAACGCGTTCCTCGCCAAGGAGGTCCACATCATCGGACGACGGCGGTGGAACCGCCGCGGGGCGATGGTCACCGACCGCTACCAGCACGTCCGCCACCACCCCACGGTGGAGGATTTCGTGGCCTGGGCCCAGGGGGAGGGACTGGCCATCATCGGGATCGACATCTTCCCGGACTCCGTTCCCTTGGAGACGTACGAACTGCCGCAGAAATGCGTGCTGGTCTTCGGGCAGGAGGGCCCCGGACTGACCCCGGAGGTGCACGAGGCCGCGGAGGCCACGCTGTCCATCGAGCAGTTCGGATCCACGCGCTCCATCAACGCGGGCTCGGCCGCGGCGATCGCGATGCACGCCTGGGTGCGCCGGCACGTGTTCGGCCAGCACGTCTAGCTGTATTGACCTGAGAGGTTGGTGACGCGGCTGACCGGTGTCTGACCTTTGAGGGCGGTGTGGGCTCGGTGGTGATTGTAGGCATGGA